>NZ_CP114910.1:3750645-4063199 GCF_027497395.1 Solwaraspora sp. WMMA2080
ACGTCGATACCGAGCTCCAGGGTGCTGGTGGAGACGATGACACAATCCCGGGCCTCGGCGAACGCCTGTTCGGAGCGGCGCCGTTCGTCGACGGAGAGCGATGCGTGTGACAGGAATGTGGTGATGTCGCGTTCGCGCAGCAGTTGACCGAGTTCCTCGACGGTCTGCCGGGATTCGCAGAAGACGAGCCGTTTCTCGCCCGCGTGCAGGGCGGCGATGACGGTTGCGGCGTTGGACAGCGAGCCGACGAAGTCAAGCTCGACGTCGCCGGGCGGTGCCCGGTCCGCGACGGCTGCCCCCGCGACCGGGGCGGAAGCGGCAGCCGGGGCGGAAGCGGTGTCGGGGGCGACGACCCGGCTCGGGCGGCTGGCCGCGCCGGAGCCCTGCAGCCAGGTCAGCAGGGCGTCCGGGTTGCCGACGGTGGCCGACAGCCCGATCCGCTGCAGCGGCCGGCCGATCAGGTGGGTGAGCCGTTCCAGGACGGCCAGCAGGTGCCAGCCACGGTCGTCGTCGGCGAAGGCGTGTACCTCGTCGACGACCATGGCCCGCACCCCGGCGAAGAACGACCGGTGGTCTACATTGGCGCTGACCAGCATCGCTTCCAGCGATTCCGGGGTGGTCAGCAGGATGTCGGGCCGGCTGGCGAGGATCGCCCGGCGGCGGGCGGGGCTGACGTCACCGTGCCAGAGGGCGGCCCGGCGGCCGAGCCAGTCGGCGTAGCGTTCCAGCCGGGGCAGCAGGTTGTTCAGCAGCGCCTTCAACGGGCACAGGTAGAGCACCGAGGTGCCGGGCCAGCCGGCGTCGGCCATCTTCGACAGCATCGGAAACATGGCGGCTTCGGTCTTGCCGCCGGCGGTGGGGGCCAGCAGCAGGGCGTCCGCACCGGCCAGGATAGGGCCGACCGCGGCCCGCTGCATCGGCCGCAGGTCCCGCCAGCCCAGGGTGTTGACCAGGTGGTACGTCAGGACCGGGTGCAGCTCGCCGACGTCGGTCACGGCAGGTCCAACGGGACCTCGCCGGCGCTGGCGGCGTTGCGTTCGACCGGGGTCAGCTCGTCGGAGCGCAACGTCAGCTGGTAGTGCTGGCGCGGGTCCCAGTCGGTGAACTGGTCGGCCCGGTCGAGCACGTCGGCGACCAGCTTCTTCAGGTAGATCCGGGGGGCCACCCCGACGGTGCCGCCGAGTCTTCCGGTGACGGCGTCGGCCAGCTCGGTCAGGTACACGTCGTCGACCCGGCCGGCGAGCCGGTCGCTGCCGTAGATCCGGCGGACCCGTACGCCCAGCTCGACGAGCGCCGGCACGGTGAAGCCGGGCAGCCGCAGCTGCACCGCACGCGGGTTGTCCCAACGGGGGTCGCTGCCGAAGTCGGTGGCGAGGCGTTGGGCCAGCGGGGCGAGCCGCTGTACGCCCTGCGGCCCGTCGTAGAAGGCGGGGGTACCGGTGATCACCAGGAACAGGCCGGGAAACCGTCCGCCGTGCACGTCGTCGACGAGTTGGCGCAGCGCGTTGAGGGCCTTGTCCCGGGAGTCGGAGCGGACCCGTTGCAGGGTCTCCACCTCGTCGAGGACGAGCAGCAGACCGGGGTGGCCGCTGTCGCGCAGCACGGTGAGCAGGCCACGCAGGAAGCTCAGCGCGGCGAAGTGGTCCAGGTCGCCTTTGACTCCGGCGGCCCGGCGCGCGGCGGCGGCGACGTGCGGCTGCCCGGCGAGCCAGGCGGCGAGCCCGTCGGCGGTGGGCTGGTCGCCGACGGCGGTGGCGGTGCGGTAGCCGCGCAGCGCGGCGGCGAACCCGGGGGTGCTGCGGGAGATTTCGGCGAGGCGGCGTTCCAGCAGGTCGCTGACGGCCCGGTCGAGCCCGTCGCGGTCCGATTCACTGACGGTGCCCGACGCGAGTACGTCCTCCTCCAGCGCGAAGATCCAGCCGTCGAGGACGGGACGTAGCGCGCTGGCGGCGAACTGTTCGGTGTTGAGGTGCTCGACGAGCCGGCGGTAGACGGTCTCCATCCGGTGCAGCGGGGTTTCCAGCTCGGAGATCTGCACTTCGGCGGCGGCGAAACTGCGCCGTTTGGCCCGTTCGGCCAGCCAGCGGGCGAAGAACGTCTTGCCGGCACCGTACTCGCCACGGACGGCTTTGAAGACGCTGCCGCCACCGGCGACCCGGTCGAGGTCGTCGTCGATGGCGGCGGCGAACCGGTCCAGCCCGACCGCGAGCGCATCGAGGCCGTTGGCGGGCACGGCACCGCGCCGCAGCGCGTCGATGATGTCGCGGCGGCGACGCGGCGAGATCTCCGGTGGGCTGCCCGGCGGGGTCGGCACGGTCACGACGACTCGCCGAGGTCGAACTGCTCGACCAGCAGCGGCCTGTCGAGCACGACGGTCTGCCCGTCGGCGTCGATGGTCAGCACCGGGTATCCCTCGACCTGCAGCAGCCGACGCAACGCGGTCACCGTGCCCTGGATCCGGTGCGCGGGCACCCCGGCCTGCGCGGCGAGGGTTTCCAGCCCGGCCCGGCCGCTGCCGGCCAGCAGCACCCGGAGCAGGGCGGCGACCCGGTCGTCGTCGAGCGGGGTACGCGGGTTGCGGCGCTGGGCGTACCGCTCGCTGGCGAGGAGCCGGTCGATCAGCGCCCGGTCCGCGTCGGCCGGGGTGGCTGCCGGCGGCGCGGCCGTCGTCGGCTGCTGCGGATCGGCGGGTACGTCGAACAGCTGCTCGGTCTGGACCGGCTTCGCCGACTGGCCGCCCTTGCCGGCCCGCCTGCCGCCCGTACCGGATCGGCCGCCGCCACCTCCGCCGGTGCCGGGCTGTGCTGTCGACGACACCGGTTCCCGCCACCAGTCGGGGCTGGCGACCGGAGCGGGCTGCCAGTCGGGCACCGACTCTTCGTTGCCGGCGGTGAACATCAGCAGCGGGATGACGGCTTCGGCCGGGGCGGCGCCGCCGTGGTAGCCGGCCTTGCGGGGGCCGTAGCGCAACTCCTCCCGCCACGGCAGCACGATGGTGCCGCCGCCGAGCAGCACCCGCCGCCCGGTGACCAGGAACTCGCCGTCACCGAGCCGGTCACTGGCGCTGTCGCCGCTGCTGTCGGTGGTGCTGCTGGTGACCGGTCGCCACCGGTTGTGCTGCCCGTCGCCGCCGGGCAGGGTGACCGCCTCGGGCCCCCGGTCGACGACGTGCCCGTGGTCGGAGACGATCACCACTACCCGGTGCCGGGCGACGGCGAGCAGGTCCCGTACGGCCGGGACGGTGTCCTGGCCCCAGACGGTGCTGCCGGGCTCGCCGTAGCCGAGGGAGTCGTCGATGGTGTTGACGACGGCGGCCACCACCGGCACGGTCGGGTCGTCGATCGCGGCCCGCACCTCGGGGTCGATGGCGGCACCCGCCCCGGCCCGCAGGGACCTCTTGTGCAGCAGCCGACCGCCGGTGAACCGCCGTTCGAACGCGGTTTGCTCGGTCTGCCGGCCGCCGACGGCGAGCCGGCCGCTGAGCAGGCTGCACCGGCTGGCCTCGGTCACCGTGGGCAGCGCGGCGAGGACACCGACCCGGGGGCCGCCGCCCTGGGTCAGCTCGATCCAGCTGCCGTCGCGGCTGAGCGATTCGGCGAGTTCGGTGGCGGCGGCGACGCCCATGCCGTCCATGACCAGCAGCAGCGCCTGACGTCCGGCGTCGAGGATCGGGGCGACGACCCGGTCCAGGACGTCTTCGACGCGCAGCATCCGGCCGGGTTCGGCGTCGGCGCGGGTGGCTTCGGCGAGCAGGCCGGCGAACTGTTCGTCGTGGCGGGCGCGGCGGGCGTCGACGGCCCGGTGCAGCACCTGGTACGCCTCGGCGACCTCGGGGTCGACGTCGCCGGCGAAGACGTCGAGCCGGGCCCGGTCCACCCAGCCGTCGACGGTGACCTGCCGTTGCAGGGCTGCGTACAGGGTCCGGGGTGGCTGGCCGGCCGGTCGGCTGAGCCAGCGCAGCAGACGCAGGGCCATGTGGGCGGTGGTCCGCCTGCCCTGGTCGGCAGCCCGGTGTTCGGTGAGGCGTTTGAACGCGGCTTCGGCCCGGTTGAGCCCGGCCGTGGTGACGGTGCCGGCGGCGGGTGCGCCGGGTGGCGGCAGGGCGGCGTGGACGGCTGCCGCGAAGGCACGCAGCCGCCAGGTGACGCCAGCGGGCAGCAGGCTGGACGCCGCCAACTGGCTGGTCAGCTCGATGTCGGCGGCGATGGCCTCGGCCCGGCGGACCAGTCGCAGCCCCTGCTGGCGGGCCAGCTCGTCGTCGGAGTCGAGGGCTCGGGCCACCCAGGCGTCGGCGGCATCGTGCAGCGCCGCGGCCTGCACGGAGGTCATCCGCAGGGTGCCGAAGCGGGGTTCGAGCCGGGTCCGGGCGACGGCGACCTCGACGCCGGCCGGTCGGCTGGCCGCCGCGCCGGCTGGCCCGCCGGCCGGCGTGGGCCAGAGCACCTCGGCGAGCAGTCCGATGGGGATGACGTCGACGCCGTGGCCGGCGCGGACCGCCGCCATCACCGGCTCGGCGATCGGCCCGGCGACGCCACGGAGATAGGCGGTGATGCCGTCGGCGACATCGGCGGCGACCCTGTCGGTGAACCGCTGCTGCGCCTGCGCGTCGGTGGTCCACTGCAGCATCCCGGAGGCGTCGAGCTGGTCACGGTCGATGCCGAGCAGTTCGGCGGTGAGGCAGCGCAGCGCGTGGTCGCGGGTGAGGATCGTGCCGGGCGGGGTGGGCCAGCCGTCGACGGGGGCGTGGTCAGCGAGCGCGGCGGGCAGCCAGCGGCGGTCGGTCGGCAGGCTCGGGTCGAGTCGCACGCCGCCGAACATCTGCCGGACGAGTTCCCAGGCGTTGACGCTGCGGACGGACTGCCGGCTGAGGTGGGCGAGCAGCCCGTCACCGAGGACGGCGTCGGGCAGGTCGGTGAGCAGCACCAGCTTCTCGTCGGCGGCCCGGTCGTGCAGGGCGGCTCGGGCGGCGAGCGGCGTCGGGCAGGCGACGACCCGCAGCCGGACGCCGCCAAGGATGATCACCGGGTCGCTGTCCCAGACCGGTGCGGCGCGCAGCGCGATGGCGTCGGCGCCGTCGCCCTCCTTCAGCCAGGCATCGACTTTGCGGCGTACGGCGTCGGGCCGGACGATGTCCGGCCGGCCCGGTGGAGTCGTGGTCGGCTGGGTAGGTACTGCGGTCACTCGGTCTCCCAGGTGATCCGGACCCGTCTGCCCTGGGCGAGCTCGCCGCCGATCTCGTCGGTGAGTTCCTTGAGGCCGGCCTCGTCGACGATGGTCCGCTGGCGCGGCGGCTTCACACCGGGCACGGCAGGCGAGCCGCCGCCGGTGTGGTCGTAGCCCATGGCCCGCGTACCGCTGGGGTCGGCGACGGTGACCGTGGCACCCCCGCCGGGCAGCTGCGGGTTCGGCCTTGGATCCAGATTCGGAGCCGGGTCCGGTGTCGGCGGTGTCGGGGTGGGGCGGCGTTCGGCGAGCAGTGCGGCTGCCGCGCCGAACACGGCGTGCAGCTCGCCGACCAGGTCGAGGGCGTGCTGGTGGTGGCCGGCGGCGGTGTGCAGCCGGTCGACCAGGGCGCGGGCCCGCTGGTCGTCGGCGGCCATCGAGGCGATGGCGGTCAGCACCGACCATTGGAGGTCCCGCAGGGCGCGGACCAGCGTCGGCGCGCTGGCGATCGCCGTTCCGGCGGTCGCGTCGTCGATGTCGCCGAGGTCGGCGCCGGCGAGTTGGGCGATCAGGACGACGTCGTCGCGTTCGTGGCGCAGGTCGGTGAGCAGCCGGGCGAGGCGGCGGGTGACGCCGATCCGACCGGTGTCGGCGGCGGGGTCGAGGCCGAGGGTGCCGGCGTGCGCGGTGAGCTGGTCGAGCAGGTCGCTGACGGCCGGTCCATGTTCGGTGGCGGCTTTCCGGACCTGGGCCGCCGCCTTGGCGAGGTTTGCTGGGATGAGCCAGGCCGGCAGCACCTGGCCGAACAGGTGCTGGGCGCGTTCGATTGCCTGTTGCCAGTCGGTGTCGCTCGGCATCGGCGGGAACTTCAGTTCGTGGGCGTCGGTGACGGCGTCGACCCGGTCGACGGTGACCTGGCCTTCGTTGAGGTACCAGGCGAGCTGGTGGTCGAGGGCGAAGACGCAGAGGATCAGGTTCTGCAGGCTGCGGTCGAAGCCTCGGGGCTCCGGCTGGTCGAGGTAGCCGCGCAGTCGGTGCACCGGGAAGCTGTCCCGGTGGCCGTCGGCGGCGGCCCGCTGCAGCAGGTGCCGGGTCCAGTAGCTGGTGCTGGTGGTGAGCACGTAGCGGTGGTCGGCCAGCTCACCGAGTTGCAGGTTGTTGCAGATCCGCCGCAGGGTCCGCTGGTCGGTGGCCGGGACGGTGGCGCCCCGGGTGGGGTCGGCGACGGCCTGCCGGGCGTAGAGGAGGACCTTGGCCAGCTCGGCGCTGGTCGGCGGTTTCTCGTCCTCGGGCAGCGCCGGCCGGCCCGGGTAGGTCAGGGTCAGCAGCTGGCCGGTGAGGTTGTGGAACGCCTGGGCCAGGGTGCCGCCGCGCGGGTCGCCGAGTTCGCCGGCGACGGCATCGTCGAGGGTGTGCAGCACCCCGACGCTGTCCTCGACGACGTCGCCGGGCTGCGGGGCGGCGACGCCGTACGCCTGTTTGAGGGCGTTGGTGACGGTGCCGCGCAGCTGGGTCTGCCGCTGCTGGAGGTAGACGCGGCCCTGCTGGCGTTCGCTCACCGACCAGTCGCGGACGGCGTCGTTGTACCGTTCGCCGGTGCCGCCCAGCAGGTAGTTGATTTTCGACAGTTGGGCGAGGTGACCCATCATCTGGTCGCTGAGGTAGAGCGGCAGCCAGAAGACGCTGCGTTCGCCGCGCCGCAGGGCTTCGATCCGGGCCCGGTCGTCGCTGCGCGGGCGGCCCTGCGGGTCGAACGGGTAGTCGATGACGATCCGCCAGGCGTCGCCGGTGGGCAGCAGCGCGGCGACGGGCATGCTGTCGGCGTCGCGTACGTTGCCGAACTTGACCTGGACGGTGTGTCGCCGGCCGCGCCACTCGCGGGGGTGTTGCAGCTCGCCGAGCTGCCCGGTGGCGCCGGTCAGCCCGATCTCGGTGCTGACCAGCTCGCGCAGCAACTGCTGCAACGCGCCGCCGGTGGTCGCCTCTTCGGGCCGGACCAGGTCGAGCAGTTTGTCGTAGTCGACGGTGTGCAGCTCGATGGTGACGACCGGGTCGGCCCCGTCGGTGAGGTGCAGCTCGCCGGCTTCGTTGGCGACCTTGTTGAGCCGGTTGAGCACGATCTGGTGCTCGTAGCCGGGGATCGGCGAGGTGATGGTGCCGAAGTTGAGCGCGTGCAGTTTGCCGGCGGTGAGGTTGTGCAGGGCGGGCACCTCGGGTACGAGTGCTCCGAGCAGCACCGTCTTGATCAGCTTGTCGTCGAGCTCGAACTGGGTGTTGCCGACGGCGTCAGCTTCGGTGATGCCGTTGAGGCGCAGCAGCAGCGGGCGCAGCTTCTTGCCGTACAGCTCGCGGGCGGCCTGGAAGCGCTGTTTGAGTTCGACCCGGTCGGGCAGTTCGCCGCGCAGCACCAGCGGCTCGAACAGCGCGGCGACGCCGATCAGGTCGTTGATCCGCAGGGTGTCGCGGCGTTCGACGAGCAGCTCGGTCATCACCTTGATCGCGGTCCGTTCCCGCTGCAAGGCTTGGGAAAGGGCGACGAGGGTGGCGACCAGGGCCGGGGAGAACGGGTAGAGCTTGCGGAAGGCGGTGGCGTCGGAGCCGATGCCGGCGTCGCCGTACTGCGCGCCGAGCAGCAGGATGTCCCAGACCTGCCGGTTGCCGCGGACGACGGCGAAGGCCCGGTCGATTTCGGCCTTCGCTTCGTCGGTGAGCGGCTTGAGCAGCCGTTTCTCGGTGATCTCCGGCAGGTTGGTGTCGGCGAGCGGGATCTCGCCGAGCCGGCCCTGGACGCTGCGCAGGACCAACGCGAGGGCTTCGCGTTCGGTGCCGCCGACCTGCGGGCCGAGGAAGTCCTCCAGGTTGCGTTGCCGGGCGACGAAGGAGATCAGCGGGATCGGTCGGTCGGCGTCGGCCGATTCGACCAGCTTGTTGAGCTTGGCGCCTTCGGTGTTGACGAAGACGTGGTCGCTCATCTTGGTGGACAGCCACAGGATCATCTCGTCGAGGAAGAGGACGATCCCGTCGTAGCCGAGGTCGCTGGCATGCCGGGTGATGACGGCGAGTCCGGTGTCGAGGTCGAGGTATTCGCCGCTGCGTACCGCGTTGGTGAAGAACGCGGTGGTCAGGGCCGTGACGAGCCGGTCGCGGTCGGCGGTGCCCGGCGGCTCGGCGGCGGCCGCCGCGTACCGGTCTGCGGTCCAACCCTGTCGCTGGCTGTGCAGCACGGCCAGGCCGGGGGTTCCGTCGTCCGAGCTGACGGCGGAGGCGGATCCGACGGCGCTGCCTGCGCCGCTGCTGGCCGACCCGGCGGCGACGCCGGGGTCGGCGTCACTGAGCGCGGCGAAGAACGCCTCGTCGCCCATCCGGGCGCGCAGCCGGGCCGCGTCGGTCAGCAGCGCGTCGGACCGGTGTACGGCGGGCGTCGGCGCGTCGGGGTGCAGGGCGGTGATCTGGTTGAGGTAGCCCTCCAGCACGGCCTGTTCGACCGAGCGGGCGTCGAGCATGTGGAAGGTGAGGGTGAGCAGCCGCCGCCCGGTGAGCCACTTGTCGGCGGCGGTCACCTGCTCGCCGAGGTTGCGCAGCGCGCGGGCCTCGGGGTTGCCGTGCAGGATCTCCCGCAGTACGGCCATGAAGTGTGACTTGCCGGAGCCGAAGGAGCCGTGCAGGAAGGTGGCCTGGGACCGGCCGGTGGTGACGGCGTGCTCGACCTTGGCGAGTGCCTTGGTAAAGCTGTCCCGGAGCTGGTCGGTGACGACGTAGTTGGCCAGATCGGCACCGGCGGCGGCGCGTACGACGAAGTCGGAGTCACCCACCGAGGTCGGGATGTTGATCAGATCCCGCAGCAGTGTCATCCCGCTCCCCTCCACCCGGTTGAGCACGTGTGAAGCCGTGACCGCCTCAGCCCGTCGATCCTAGGCGGCAAGCGCCGGCAAGCCCAGACACGTCGCCCACAGTTCGCCTCGTCCCGTAATGAAGCGCACGCGCCATACCTGGTAGCGCGGCGAAGATCGTGCAATCAGTTCGATGTAGGCAAACTCCCACTACATCCACGCTCATCAACGCCGCTAAGATTGAACACGATATCGACGTTGCGGTATCATCACCGTACGCACACCCCCGACAACCAAGGGTTGATCAAGAAGGTCAGATAGCCGACAGATGTGACCTCGCGAGCAAAGATCAACACTATCCGCACACCAATCACCACCAGCAGTTACCCATGATCATCAGCCAGATAACGGAGAGATGCGAAGAAGAGCCCAACAGCCCAGCTTGCCCGATTAGCTGTTTTTGCACGTCAAACTCAACAACACGAAAGCTCTTATGATCCTCAGTCATGCGGGAGAGCAACAAAGACGATCATGATGAGGTCAGCGAACACCCACAGAAGCAGATAGACGACCTCGAAAAAGAGAAACTACGGCTGCAAATCGATCGAGCAAACCTGCGAACTGAACGGACCGAGCAGGCACTCAAGCAGCTGAGGGAAGATAGCAGAAAGGGCCACAAGTTCCAGATCATTCAAGGGATTGTCGACGGCACGCGGTGGATCGCGGTCATCGCCGTAGCATGGATTCCACTTCAAGCGGTGCAGCCTATCGCCGCCGCCTTTGCCGGCGAGACAACAGCCGTGAATGCCGACATAAGAGTAAGCATAGCAGTTGCCTACTCCGTTGCATCCACCACCATCCTTGGCGTGACAGCAAATCAGAGTCGCCTGAGGAAGAAGAAAATCAAGCAACAGAGAGAGCGCCTTGACAAACTAGAGAAGGAGCTGGAGAGCGCGAATAGCCGACAGAAAGAGGAAGAAAATGCACATTGACTCGCTGGCATTCTTCATAATGCTGATCTCTGCAGCCCTGTCACCATTCCTGCTAATTTATCAGCTTACCCGCCTAGCGCACAGCCAATTTCGCAACGAGCTGTGGCTAATTCGAGACGGACTAGTCGACGACCTACGAACCGGGAGGATTCAACGCAGCCCCGCCGCGGAGCGCCTTCTCAAACTAGTGAAGACCCATATCAGCGTCGCCGGGCGACACACTTTGACCGATGCGCTGATCGCACTCGCCATCTTCAAACCTGCCAACAGCACCCCGATTGCGGACCAGATCCTAGGCGACGTGCCACCACGCGACCGTCCGATACTAGCCGAGTATCTACGGCGGCTGCAGGACGCGAGCCTGAGACACATCAGCCGCGCTTCTGCGGCCAGTTGGCTGATGGCGGTGTCCTTCAAAGCGCTCCGCCGGGCCGCGCGCACCTCCGGCAAACGGGAACGGGCCGAGAAGCACAGCATGCAGACGATCCGCGAGGATCTGGATCACGTCGAGGTACAGCTCATGCCACGGCTGATGCCATCACGGAGCGCCCGGAAAAGCAGAAGAAACCGGTCGGAGATGCCGACCCTCGTCGGCTGATTGTCACGGCAGCAGCTGCGCCAGGTCGTGCTGGTCGAGCAGGTTACGCATGGGGAGGAAGAGTGGATCAGGCATCGTGGGCGGGGCGATCCAGCGGAGGTCGACGAACTTATCCGGCTCGCGGACCTGTGGACTGCCCCGTAGGCGGTCACTGATCATCCAGATCGTCACGTAGTGCCGGGCGGCGTCGAACACGTCGTTGGTTACCGCTCCGAAGCGTACGTTGGTGATCTCGACGCCGGTTTCCTCCTCGACCTCCCGCCGCGCGGTCTGCTCGAAGCTCTCCCCGTGTTCGAGGTGGCCGCCGGGCAGCGACCAGGTGCCGGCCCCGTGGGCACCTTTGCGGAAGCCCATCAGGAAGCGACCTTCGCTGAGCACGAATGCCGCCACCCCGACCCGCGGTTGCTGCACGCCCACCACCTAAACGCCCAGCAACCCGAGCCGTCAACATCGTCAGGCAGAGGCTACCTCGGGTGGTCTGTAGTGAGGGTGTGGGTGCCGTCGGGGTGGAGGCGGACAGTGACAGGTTCGCCGGGCCGGGTGGCGGCGTGGCGGCGTACCTGGGTGGTGTGGGTTGTGGTGTCGGGGAGGGTGCCGGCCGCTGCGGGCTGTTGCGGCACGGAGATCGGCGTTTCCGGGTCGGTGGGGATGGTGGCGCGCAGTGCGCCGTGCAGGTAGCGGTAGCAGAGCGCGGCCGCTTCGGGCAGGGCGGCGCTGGTGGGGACCGGGTCGACGGCCAGCGGGGTGGCCGGGTCGACGACCCGGACCGACCAGCTGTGGCCCTGGGACAGTTCGGGTCGGCCGATGGTGTTGCGGTGGTCGATGACGGTGATGTCCAGGGCGAGGCCGAGGCCGCGGATCAGGGCGGCGAGTTCGTCGAGGGTGGGGCCGGGCCAGCCGGTGGCCAGGACCATGACGCGGGCGCCGTCGTAGGTGGCGCCGACTTCACCGAGGTACGCGTGGAGCGGGTCGCCGCCGGTGTGGGGGACCTGGCTGACACCGTTGCGCAGGTGTTGGTCGGTGACGTGTTCGCCGTCGATGTCGGTCAGGTCGGTCGGCTGCACGCCGAAGCCGGCGGCGAGCGAGCCGATCTGGTAGTGCTCGGGCAGCTGCCACACGGTGGTGCCGGACGGCCGGTCGGTGAGCACCAGGGTGGGCGGTTGCGGGCCGACGGCAGCTTCCGGGTCGCCGGTCGGTTCGCTGTCGGGTCGCCAGTTGCGGTGCACGGTCCGGCCACGCAGGTCGGTGACGGTGAGCACCGCGCCGCGTCGGACCTGGCGGGTGCCGTAACAGTCCAGGCAGTACGGCGGGTCCGGCCGGTCGGCGCACCGGCCGCAGGGGTGGGTGGGGATCGGCTCGCCCCAGTGTTTCGGTGCCGGCGGTTCCCAGCCGCGCACGAATGTGCCGGGGGTGTCGGCGGGTCGCAGGCTGGTGTGCCACCAGTGCCGGTTGCGCCAGATGGCCTGCGCGCCGCCGTGCTGTTCGGCATCACTGATCATGCGGCGTTCGACCTGGTCGAGGTCGTGGCCGCCGGGGTGACCGTCCAACCCGACCGGTATCGCACGCCCGGTGAGGGCGGCCTCGGTGAGGTAGTGGGCGGGCAGCAGCGGATTGGCGACGGTCAGGCCGGTCACCGCCCGTTCGGCGGGGATGGTGGCGAGCGCGGTCGGCAGGTCCGCGATCCACCGGTGCTGGTAGTCGGGCACCGTACCGCCGGCATGCTCGAACCGGACGTCCCAGCTCAGCCCACGCCCGATGGAGCTGGGCCGCACTTCGAGGACCAGGTCGACGTGCAACTGGTCGGCGAGCGCGCACAGCCGGCCGAGCAGCCGGGCCGGGTCGCCGGGTGGCGGCGGCTCGACGCTGCGGCCGATCAGCACCAGCCACGGCGTCACCAGCCGGTTGGTGAGCGCGACGGCTTCCCACCGCAGCCGGTCGGACTGCGGGATGCCGGGCTGCCACTGCCGGGGCAGCGTCAACCCGGACGACGGCAGCCGACCGGGTTCGTCGGGGAAGTCGGGGTCACGCAGCGTCGCGGCGGCCACCCCGGCGCGGGCGGCGAGGTCGGTGACGATCGGCGCGTACGGCAACCACCACGTCCCACCCGGAGTCGGGATCGGCGTGAACGAGCCCGGAACGAGGCTGGTCGAGGCGACCTGCCCGGTGTCGAGGTTCGCGACGGTGAACACGCGTTGCGCCCGCCGGCGGTCCGCGCCGACGCCGACGATGTGCAGCGAGCCGGCCGGCACCTTGTTGACGCCGTTCACGCCGCCACCCCCGCCCCGAACCGGTGCGACTGCTCGAACTGCTGCGACTGCCAGTCCCGCAACGCCTGCTTGAGCCGGGCGTTCTCCTCGCGGGTGGAGCCAAGTTCGGCGCGCAGCGCGGTCAACTCGTCGGCGACCAGGTGCAGAAACGCCCGCACCTCGACCGGGTCGCAGCCACGCCGGACACGGTCGCCGAACGTGCGGTCGCGGACCAGTCCGGGGCTGATCGACGGCCGCACCGGCCTGCCGTACAGGTGACCGGCAGCGTTCGGGGCGGGCCGCACCGACGGACGCGGCCCGGCCGCGACGTCGGTCGGCCGCCGGTTGTGGCGGGCGATCTCGGCGAGCAACCGCCGGTTACGCCGGCTCCGCACCGGAACCCGGCGGAACAGGTCAAAGAACCTACGCACAGCAGGAACCACCTTTCACACAATCGAAAAACCTTCAAGGGGTACGGGTAAAGGGCGCGCGGCTCACGTAGCGCTGCCGCTGCCCTGGTCAGCGGTGGGGCCGGCGCGGGCGGGGTGCCCAGCGGAGACCGTCGCGCTGGACGAAGATCTCCCGACGCTCACGGGCTTCACCGTCGGGTGCCAACACGTAGCCGGTGAGCCAGACCCAGCCGTCGTACGTCCAGCGCTTGTCTACTGTCGTTACCCGGAACCGGAAACCGCGCCCGGCCGCGAACTGCACACTCGCCCGACCATCGATGATCAACTCGTCACCGGGGCGGGGATCGGCCGGGGACCGGTCGTCCGGCACGCTACCGATCAGCCGCCGGCACCGTCGTCCGACCGCAGTCGGGACACCACCGCGACTTGACCTTGAAACTGAACAACCCGACGAAGAACCCGAGCAGGATTCCGGAAACCAGGGCACCAAGCGCCACCATGATCAACCCTTCTGATTGGGCTGGGGACGACCGGGCGAGCCGTTACCGCGACCCGCCCGACCACCTGGGATTTCAGCGATACGCAGCGGGAAACCGATCATGAACTCGCCATTCCCCGCTACCCAGCAGCCGGCCAGTTGATCAACCGTCCACCTTCGATGCACCGCCTACGTTGGCACCAATAATGTGATCTTGCAACTCCCATTGGCTCATAGATTCCATCTCTCGGGACTCGCCAAACTCTGAACCGTGCTGCACACTGTCCTCTATGGCAGGAATCCCGAGCGTTCAGCGCCGTCGACTCGCAGCAGAGCTCCGCGCACGTCGCGAAGCCGCCGATCTGACCATCGACCAGGTCATCCAGAAGGTGAAGGTCGGCAAGTCGACGCTGTCGCGCGTCGAGAATGCGCAGGTGTCGGTGGCACCGAGGACCGTCACCAACCTGCTCCGGCTCTACGGTGTGTCAGACGAGGACGTCGAGGCGCTGACCCAGCTCGCCCGCGAGGCCCAGCAGTACAACTGGTGGCACGATTACTCCAACGCCATGGCACACGAACTCGCCGAGTACGTGGCGTTCGAGGACGAGGCGATCCAGCTTCGCGCCTACAACGTTCAGCTCGTCAACGGCTTGCTCCAGACCACAAACTACGCACGCGCCATCATCAGCGCCGAGTTCCCGGACGGCCCACCAGGGAAGATCGAGGAGCGGGTCGAGGTACGTCTCGTTCGCCAGAAGATCCTGGACCGGCCGAACCCGCCCCGGATGTGGTTCGTCCTCGACGAGGCAGTCCTGCACAGGCCGGTCGGAGGCCCGCAGGTGATGGCAGCCCAGATGGAGCACCTGGCCACAATCGCGCAGCGGCCGTCGACCACCGTCCAAGTCCTGCCCTTCCGCCAGGGTGCCCACATGGGCATGGGCGTCTCCTTCACGATGCTCGACTTCAGCAACCATCCGACGGTCGTCTACCAGGAGAATCTGAGTGGCGCTCTGTACCTGGACAAGGACTACCATGTGGAGACGCACGGGCTGGCGTTCGACCACCTCCGTGCTACCGCACTCTCACCCGCCGACTCGCTGGCCTTCCTGCGGATGAGGGCGGAGGCGATGCTGGCGCAGGGAGCAAGGGAGAGCCCCGAATGACCACCCCCCGTGGCCTGGATCAGGCAATCTGGCGTAAGAGCACCCGCAGCAACGGGCAGGGCATGTGCGTCGAGGTCGCTACCAACGTCCCCGCCACAGTCCTCGTACGCGACAGCAAAGACCCCGCCGGCCCGGCACTCAGCTTCTCCTCCGCCGGCTGGACGTCCTTCCTCTCAACCCTCACCTACACCAACTGACCGAACAGCAGGTGGAACCAAGCGTCACCGCCGAGCAGCTTGCCGAGGCCCTACCCGCCAAGCTGCTCCGCGCGCACCGGGTTCAGGTCTTCGACCGCAGGGGCGAGATCCCCCTGGCTCGCAAGCGGCGACACCGCGAGCGGCCGTCGTTACTGGCCAATGTCGTGAACGTTGACGCCCTGGAAGCGCTCGCAGCGGCGCTACACCTGCGGCCCGAGTCTGGGCTCATGGACTGGATGTCCTGGCCCGATTGCTAACTTATAATCACCGACAGCGACGGCTCCGAGCTGATCACGCTAGGCGTGCTCACGCCTGACTGGCTGCGCTGGGATCCGTACGGCGACCTCCAGCTGCACCACCCCGAGCTGCTGGGCGGCTGGCTACAGCACCACGGCGGCCAACGGCTGACGGACAGCCAGTAGCTCTCAGCGCGAGTGACGACTATCCGTCACTCAGGGTCGCACTCCCGCAACCGGTCGACTATGGTCGGACGATCGAAACGTGAACCATCCACGAGGAGCGTTCGCAGCCGTCCACGCCAGTCAGGACTTGGGGAGGCACTGATGGCGAGTATTCAAGAGGTGAAGGCCGGCTTGGCCCAGGCCGCCGAGCACGGCAACGCGACGCAGCAACAGATCGCCGCTGCGGTGAACGCGTTGGACAACATGCTCTCGCAGCTCCGCGCGGTCGCAGCAGGCACCGGGCACCCCTTGATCGGCGAAGCCATCGCCCGCTGCGAGCAGACCAAAACTCAGCTGGAGTCCTCCGTCGGCCTCGTCCGAGCCGCAGGGGAAGCCACTCAGCGGTACGCCGGTATCCTCGGGTAGCAGCAGTGAGCGTTGACGAAGTCAAGGGCCGTCTGCGCGAGGGGACCGAGACATTGGAGTCGGCGGCGACGACCATCGGGGCCGTACGGGAGACCGTCCGGAGCTGTCATCTCGCTGCCATCGCAGTTCTCCAGGACAGCCAACACGATCACGTCACGGCCGCCCTCAGCCTGCTCCGCAAGGCCGACACCGAAGGTGAGCTGGTTCAGCGCCGGGTCCGAAACAGCAGCGACAGCGCCGGCAAGTACATGAAGGCCCTCGGGTGAGCAGCAGCGTCGGCGACGTTATCGGGCAACTGCGGCAGATCCTCAGAGATCTTGACGGTGCTGCGGTCGAGGCCAGCAACGCAGAGCAGGCAGCGGCCGAAGGACTCAAGCACTACGAGACCGCGACGGCGGGCGCCGACAACAGGCATGTCGATGCGATACTGAGTGAAGCTGGGGAAGCCGCCGCGAAGTCCGGCAAGGTCGCCCGGCTGATCGCCAAGGCAGCCGCCGAGATCGCGAGCTACGCCGACCACATAGCCCCCGGCTCGATCCCGACCCGCAGTTCCAGTACCGGGGGGATGCCAACTGGCGAGAGCCTCGCAGTGCCCCAGTACAGCAAGGCACCCAAGGCGATCAAAGCTCTCGCCCGGATCGGGCAGGTCAGAGCCGCTGACGACGGGCTTCAACACATCAAGAAGGCTGTGGACTGGTTCCACGATGCAGCGAACCCACCCGGAGGAACTACGGTCAGCAGGCCTCCGGACTTCGCCTTCGAGCCGGCGCATCAACCGAGCGGAACAGCAGGCGAAGCGCTTTTGGCCGCACTGACTCTCGCTGTCCTGGGCGCAAAGGGATCAGAGATCGCTTCCGGAATCCGCAAGCGAGCAAAGAACCGAAAGTCAATCCGGAAGGATGATACTGATGGATGAAGAAACAAAGTTCGTTCGCACTATCCTGATTCAGGACTGGGAAGCATACGATTCTTTCGTCCGACAGTTTGATGAGCAGGGTAAGGGTACGCCCGTGGCCATCATCGGGTACGCCTTCTTCGTCGCGGTTCAGCGACGATTCGGCCAAAGCCTCGACCCGGGCGAGGTCATGAGGTTCGTCGCCGACGCTCGGGCCAACCTCACCGAGGGGCACAAACTACCAGCGAAAGAGGCTGAAGCTCTCATCTTCGCCATGCTCGGCATGGATATCGCGGGCGCCGAAGAAACAGTAGACAAGCTTGACATCGGCGAAATGGCAGAGATCCAGGCCCAACTGCTGTTCAGGCTCATCGAGGACGCACAGTTGAGCGAGGAACAGCTTGACGCCTTCCTCCTGGAAGCCGAAGGGCTGCTCCACGATGCCCACCCCGAACACGGCGAAGCTTGAGGGGCGCACCGAGATCCTTCTGAAGCAGGAGAATCTGAGTGGCGCTCCGTAGCCAGACAAGGACTACCGTGTAGAGACGCACTGGCTCGACCTCGACCACCTAACTGCTACGGGACTCTCGCCCGTCAACTCGCTGGCCTTCCTGCGGATGAGGGCAGAGGCGATACTGGCGCAGGGAGCAAGGGAGGGCACCGAATGAGTACCACCCCTCGCGGCCTGGATCAGGCAATCTGGCGCAAAAGCACCCGCAGCAACGGGCAGGGTCAGTGCGTCGAGGTGGCCACCAACGTCCCCGCCACAGTCCTCGTACGCGACAGCAAAGACACCGCCGGCCCGGCACTCACCTTCTCCCCCGCCGGCTGGACGTCCTTCCTCTCCACCCTCACCCCCGACACCCACTGACCGAACAGCAGGTGGAACCAAGCGTCACCGCCGAGCAGCTTGCCGAGGCCCTACCCGCCAAGCTGCTCCGCGCCCACCGGGTCCAGATCCTCGATCGGCAAGGCGAACGCCCAGCTCGCAAGCGGCGTACTCATGATCGCCCATGGCTGCTCGCCGAGGTCGTAGATGCTGACGCCCTGGAAGCGCTCGCAGCCGCGCTACGCCTGCGGCCCGAGGCCGGGCTCATGGACTGGATGTCCTCGCCCGAATACTGGCTCAAGATCAACGAAAGCGACGGTTCCGAGCTGGTCACCCTCGGCCTGCTGCCCTGAGATCCGTACGGCGACCTCCAGCTGCACCAGCCCGAGCTACTGACCAACTGACTCAGGCGAAATCGCGGGCAATCGGGGCCTCACGAGCAGTACTCGGCTGACTCATACACCAACGCCGACTCGCATGCGACGACGAATCCCAGCCCGACAACTCCGCCAGAAGATCACCATCGCGATGATCGGCAACCTTGCCAAAGGGCCCACCGCCGAAGCCACCCGAACCTGGCGGCGCAGGCAACCTGGCATATCCGGCAAAATGGCCGCATTGGATTGCCTCCAAGAAGTTCATAGAGAGTGAAATCAATCACAGGACCTGGTGAAGACGTTGACGCCCATCAGTCCCGGACGCGACACTTATCCGCACTGGATATCCAAAAAGGACGCATCACACGAATCATCAGCCGGCGGACGCACATTTCGATCGGAGGACCATGCCCCGGACACCCGAAAGCCGCCCAACGAAGAACTTCCTCGTATCGGCACTCACAACAACGGCGATTGTCGCCGGATCGCTGCTCATTGCTTCGTCAGCCTCAGCAACAGGAAGCCAAACTTCATCCGAGTCAAGCATCAGCTCATGGACAATCGACAAGACTCCCCAACAACTCCGCACATTCTGGACGCCTGAACGACTGCGACAGGCGGCCGCGAACCCCGCCCCCACCCCCGAACCCCAGGCGAAGAGCAAGGGTGGCAAGAAGGGCACATCGGCAGGTGCTGAAACTTCATTGACCGCCTGGGCCACCCCGGAACCTCCAGTGCATTTCAAGAACACTCGGCCACCCATCGAAGCATTGGCGACAGTCAGCGTTTCACAGCGTGTGTCAAACGTGAGTAGTTGGCCAACCAGCGCAGTAGGACGCCTCTTCTACTCAAATCAGGCAGAAACACAGTGGTTCACCTGCAGCGGAACATCCATAAGCACCAACAACCAGAACTCAGTATGGACAGCAGCGCATTGTCTGCACGCCGGCTCCGGTGGCAGCGCCGGATGGTACAGAAACTTTATCTTCATACCGGCATATAGCTTCAGCTCGAATCCGTATGGGTGGTTTACGGGAGTCAGCGTTCTCGCACACAATGATTGGACGAACGGCGGCGATACCACCAGCTCGGACATGGGAATTCTAACCGTAAGTCCACCTTCGGGTTCACCAAATCTCACAAACCGAGTGGGAGCATGGGGATACAGGTTCATCGGCGAAACGGGCTTCACCAATGCTCGTTCGTACGGTTACCCCGCACTGGGCTACAACAGGCCAGATTCCGACTTTGCCGACGGCGAGTACATGATGTACTGCGAAGGAGATACCACGGATGCCGCCAACCTGAATCCTTTTGACAACCGCATCCAAATGAATTGCGACATGGGAGGAGGGGCAAGCGGCGGCCCTATGGCGATCAACGTATCATCTTCTCCTACTATCGTCGGAACAAATAGCCATCGGTATGCCGATAGCCTTGGGAACTACGCCGACATCCGGTTGTTCTCATCAAATCACAGCTTGATCGCTTCCGCCTTGATCAACCACATCAATAACAGCTAGGCATGCACTGCGGGGGCTCGTTCACATTAGCGACGGGCCCCCGCTGCGAGCCGCTCTTAAAATTGACGCCGACGACGTCTATTCAAGATATAGATAGCGGCAGACTTTGGGTCTCGGAGCGCCTGATGGCAGTCCCATGGTGCAAGATGACCGCCACGCTCGCCGCGTTGCGCGCAGTCAACCACGACTACAGACCGACAGTCTCAGAGATCAGGCGTGACACATGATCGATCCAGGATGGCCCCGTGTACACCTATAGTCGACGCCGGAGCCCTACTAGTATAAGATCAAGTAGAGCGTGATGCAGGAAGTGCAGCTTGGTAAACGGGAAGGTGACCGCTAACGCGATTGGAGTTGTCGTGGCGAGGCACAGGTACTTGGTTGTCGGGGCACTGATCCTAGGAGCCCTGGTGAGTTGCACCAAGTCCTCGACCGGGGAGGCATGTCGGCTCGTTGGCGTCCAAACCGGGATCGGTCTCCGCATTGCTCCGGCGGTAGCGGAGCAGGTAGGTACGGCAGAGATTATGGCCTGTTGGGACGCCTCCTGTCGGACGCGACAGGTCGCCATCTTCCCGGGTGCTGCGGTTGGCGGCAACGGCTGCACCGAAGACGGACTGGACACAGTCTGTTCAGCAGGCTCCGTGGCCAGTGGAAACAAAGCCGGCTTCGCCTCAATCCCCGATTTGCCACCCAGCCCAGTCGAAGTGACTCTGACCTTGGCTGACGCGGCGGGCACTCAAATCGTTAACCAGACCTTGACGCTTACCGCGAAGCAGGTCGATGTCCCGGGAGGAAACTGTAGCGGTGGGCTGCAGGGGCACCTCGAGGTCGACGCCGATGCGAACGTACGCTCGGAGGCCTGACCTTGATCTTCGCCAGCCGCTTCGGCTAGGAGTTGGAACGCACTGTCCGACTGCCTGAAAGACCTGCGCTGGCTGCCGGCGGACGCCTACCTGGTGATCCTCGACAACAACCCCCAATAGCGTAGTGCCGCGCTACGACGTCGCCGAGGGTCCCGGACATCAGAGCTTGGCTACGTGATCGTTCGCGTTTTGGGCGGTAGCCTCGAACCGCCGAATCGCCAGCTCAACCTCACGTTCCAACGAGTCCAGCTTCGCCTTTGCCTTCTCGACCTCGTCATGGGCGCTGTCATGCATCGTGGCCCGCGCCAAGGCACCCGCTTCTGCAGCCTCGGCGAGCGCCTGTTCAAGGATCTGACACCCCTGCCGGACTGCTTCGTTGCCCAGCTCGACAGTGCGCTTCACATCGTCAACGCTCATCGACCACCGCTCCGTCGCCCTCCCACCACCAGCCGAACCTATCGAACACCAGCACCGTCCAACAGGGTCAGACGGTACCGACTCCTACTCGGGGAGGCCGCGGAGCAGGGACAGGGCGGTGCGGTCGGAGCTGAGGGTGGACAGCTCGGTGTCGATGAAGTCGGTGTAGAACTGTGCCGGCGAGCCGGGGTAGCCGGGGCGCTCGGCGGCGTACCACTGGTGTAGCCACGGCTCCAGCTCCAGCAAACCGGCGAGCAGCGGCAGCAGACGGTGCGCCTCCCACGCCTCCTGACTGCGCCGATTCACGTACACCGTGGCCAGCGCCTGCGCCTGCGCCAGGTGGTCCCAGCCGGCCCAGCCGAGCAGCAGGCTGGAGTCGGTGTCGCGGCCCATTTCCGGGTACGAGATAAACCGCTCCTTCGGCACGTCGAGCTTGCCGCGCGCCTTCGCGTACGACGGCCGGACAAAGTCCGCCGAGGTGTACTTCGGCGGGACGTCGATCTCCACCGTCTCCCCGGCGTCCTCACGCCGCTGCTTCTCCCAGGTCTGCTCCCACAGCACCCGCTTACGCAGCCCGGACGGCTTGTAGCGCTGCTTCGGCAGGAATGGCACATGCTCGGTGGCGACCAGCTTGTCGAGCGCGACGACCAGGCTCATGCCCTCGTACTCCGGCAGCAGCGCCAACACCTGCTGGAAGTCGGCGTCGCCAGCCACCCGGTCGGCGAGCTGCGCCACCGACAGCGGCTCCGGCATGCCACCCCACAGTTCGGGGGCCTCCAGCCGCTCCAACAGCCAGTCCCGCAACGCCGCCGCCTGCATCTTGTCCCAGCCCTCGGTGGCCCAGCGCCGCTTGCACTCCGGCCGCTCGATCAGTTGAAGGTGCCGGTTTCCGGCCGTGGCAGAGATCCGTCGTTCCACCAGGTCGCGGTAATCCGCCGGCCAGTCGGGGTTCGGCTTGTCCACCGGTACGGAGTCGTGCCGCACGAACCAGGCCGTCTTCACCTTCTGCTGCACCATCGTGATCTCGAACGCCCGCTCACCGAGGCTCAGCCCTGGCGGGTCAGGATGGGTCAGATCCTCGTCCATCAGCCCGTAGAGCCGGTAGACCTCCCAGTCCAACTCCTCCTGAAGCGCGATCATCCGCGCCCGGACCAGGTCGTACTCGGCTCGCGCCTGCGCCAGCCGCTCCACAGTCGGCACCCCCGACTGCGCCACCGCCGCCGGAGTCAGCTCCCCCAACCGCTGCGCCAACGTGTCCAGCTCACGCGCCCGCCCCAACGAATACTCCGCCGGCAACGGCAACTCCTGCAGCTTGGTGCCGGTGAACTCGAAGAACCGCTCCCACTCCTGGCTCTTGAAGCCCTCGTTAACGCCCTGGCTCCCTTTGTTGTGGCTCACCTGCTTGAGCCAGAAGCAGGCAGTGGAGCTATTGAGTACGCCAAGCAGCCTCAGGTGGTCATCCTCAGTCGCCCCCTCCGGCAGCTTGATCACCGGCGCGGAACGGTTGAAGACCCTCCCACCCCGGTCCAGCACGAAGTGATTGTGCGTAGCCACAAACGCAAACGCGATCGACAACGGGATTCGATAGCGCTTTGTGAAAAACATCGAATACTCGAACCACTCCAGCCCTCGTTCGAGCTGAGTCGAACCATAGGCGCTTCGTTCGACGAGGATCGGCTTGGTAGGCCAGAGCAATCGCATCGTCGCTTCATCACACTCGGCCTTCAGACTTTCGATGCTATAAGGCCAAATGGATTCCACGGGTGCCTCAATCGCCCAATCACGAGTCGCCTCACCCTCCACCAGCGCACGACGATGGGCGGCGTAAACACCTCGCCTGCGCAGCATCCCGGTTCCCACCATGTAGGCGCTGTCCTCTCGGGTAACCGCGCCGAACCCGATCTCCTGAACTGCTTCTTTCAAGGGCGATTCGCTGGAGTTGAGCGAGACGAGGAGACCCGAGGCACCGCCCCCAGCGAGGCTCCAAGGATGGTAAGAAAACTGACGCCTAGCCAAGTTGGTAACCGAGATCCATCGCGACTCCGAGCCGGGCGCTTCGACCTGGTTGACGATCGCCTGCCAGACATGTCCGTCGGCCGGGTTGTCCGGGGTGGTCGGTTCACCCTGCACACCGAGGACGGCGCGGACGACCGGGAGGCGGCGGCGGTCGTTGTTGCGGCCGACCAGGATGACTGTCGGCGTGCCGTGGCCGGGGATGTAGGCACCGGAGGTGTCGATGACTTCGCTCAGCTCGACCTCGTGGGCGAAGTAGTCCTCGATCAGCTTCTTGCCAAACTCGCGCTTCATGAAGGCGTTGCCGGTGATCTGGCCGACGAAGCCGGCGCCCTCGCCGTACTCGTCGGATTTTTTCGCCAGGTCGAAGAAGCGCTTCGCGAACGGCACGGTCAACGCGTACTGCCGATGGCAGACCCTCGGATAGATGCTGCGGTAGAGCTTGTTGCGGGCCGGGTCGGCCACGGTGATGTAGGGCGGGTTGCCGACCACCACCGTGTACTGGCCGACCTCCAGATACTCGGCGAGCAGTTCGTCGTCCTCGCTCTCGTAGGCGAAGACCTGCTCCCCCTCAAGGGCGGCCAGCAGGTCACCCTGTGCGCGGGAGGTGAAGCGGCCCCACTCCAGCAGGGAATCGCCGGTGGCGACGCGGACGGGGAAGGCGGGGCAGCGTTCGAGCTTGTGCCACTTGCCGAGCTTGATCGCGGCGACCAGCAGCCGGAAGCGGGCGATGGCGACCGCGAAGGCGTTGATGTCGACGCCGGTGACCTGACCGAGCGCCCGGTCGACGATGGCCCGGAGGTCGGTGGTCGGCTCCCGCTTGCGCCACTCGCGCACCAGCCGGTCGAACGCGCCGAGCAGGAAGTGGCCGGAGCCGCACGTCGGGTCGATCACCTTCATCTCAGGCAGGCCGAACTCGCTCAGCGCCGGCTCGAAGGTCCGGTCCAGGATGAACTTCTCGACGAACACCGGGGTCTGCAACAGCGCGTACGTCTTCTTCGCGTGCGTCGACAGCTCCTGGTAGAGGTCACCGAGGAAGCGGGTGTCCAGGGTCGCGCTGCGCAGCGACACCCGGCCCTCCCCCGTACGGAAGAAGTTGCTCAGCTCCTCCGCGGCCGCGCCGGAGATGTCGAACCGCCACACCGGGTTGTGCTTGTCGAAGATCTGCGCCGTCGGGCGCAGCCTGCCCAGGTAGCGAAACGCTTCGCGCAGCCAGTGCCGGTCGTTGTGCAACGAATGGTCGGCCTCGATCAGGTACGCCTGCCGCCGCTGCATCCCCGTCTCGGCCGGGGCCGCCGGATCGTCCCCGCCGATCCACAGCCCGTCGATCAGCTCGTTGTCCTCGCAGAAGCGGACGAAGACACAACCCAGCACCCAGGCCACCGCCGCCTGGTCGAGCACGTCCTCCAGCCACACCTCGAACGCGCCGGCCAGCCGCTCGGCCTTCTTCGCCTTCTCGTACTCCTGCAGCAGCTCGGCCCGCAGCGACAGCGACTCCGGCTCCGCGAGCCGCATACGCAGATCGTCGACCAGGTGCTTCACCTGCGCCTGCATCGCCTGCTGGAGTCGCCGCCGCGCGTCTTCGTCGAGTTCGTCGAGCACGGCTGCGATCCTACGGGCAGGAGGTGATCACAAATGTTCGTGCGTCGCGCCTACCTGCCGACCCGGCCGCTGACCCCGGCCGATCAGGCTCGATGGCCGTACACCATCCCTGCTGTGGCCAGGCTGGCTGATCAGGGCGTCGATTTCCCTACGCCGGTGACTCTGCTCGCCGGTGACAACGGCACCGGCAAATCCACCCTGGTCGAGGCGATCGCGGTCGCCGCCGGGTTTAACCCTGAGGGCGGCGGCACGTCCTTCCGGTTCACCACCCGCGCCACCGAATCCCCGCTCGGCGAGCACCTGGTGCTGCAACGTGCCCCCGGCCGCAAGCCCCGCACCGGGTTCTTTCTGCGCGCCGAGTCGTACTACAACGTTGCCACCGAGATCGAGCGCCTCGACGCCGACCCCAACTCCCCACCTCTGCTCGGTGCCTACGGCGGAGTCTCCCCACATGAACGCTCGCACGGGGAGTCGTTTCTCGACCTGGTCAATCATCGCTTCGGCCCGCAAGGGCTCTACCTGCTCGACGAACCGGAGGCAGCGCTGTCCGTACACGGCTGCCTGGCCCTGCTGCTGCGCATCGCCGACCTGGTCGACCAGGGTAGTCAGTTCATCATCGCCACCCACTCGCCGATCCTGCTGGCCAGCCCTGGCGCGACGATCCTGCAAATCGACGCCGCCGGCACCATCGCCCCGGTTGACTACGACCAGGCCGAACCGGTCGCCCTCACCCGAGCGTTCCTGGCCGACCCGGGCCGGTTCCTGCACCACCTGCTCGCCGATCGTTGACCAAGCGCAGCAGATGCCGGTAGGAGCCGGGCTCAGCGCCCAGCGCCCGCAGCACTGTGCCAACGTGCGCATAGACGGCGCTCTCAGCCGGATGGCCGTCGAGGTCACCTCGGTCGAGCATTCGCCCGGCGATGTACAGCTGGCTGAGCATGCCGTCACGGCTGTCCAGCTCAGCGAGATACCGGGCGCGCACCAGCCGCGCGACAGGTGGTGCGGCCAGGCTGTGCAGGTACAGGCTGGCCGCGTCGAACCCGGCCGGAGCCAACCCCCAGCCTTCCCAGTCCAGCACCCAGCAGCCCGGACTGGTCAGCTGCGCCCAGTGCAGGTCCGCGTGCGCGGGCACCCACTGATGTACATCGACCGGCAATGCCTCATCCCAGATCTGGATCCGGGACGCGAGCCGCTCATTATCCACCGCGACCCGATCCGTCTCGACCTCAGTCAGGAAGGAGAGGGTGCCGCCAAGACGCATCCACCACATCTCGCTCAGCGCCGGCACCGCAGTCAGCGCCGCAGTCCGGCTGCACGTCGGCTCGTCGACGTGACTCATCAGGTCGGCGCGGAACCGTAGATCGCTCTCCGCGTGCTCCCAACTGCGCCACACCCGGGGCAGCCGCAGCCCGCCCAACTGCTGCGAGGCGGTGGCGTTGCCGTCCCAGAACACCCCGACTTCTCCGTTGACAGGTTCCCCGACCAGCCGCAGCCACCCGTCGTGGCCGTCGTCGTCCACCCGTGCACCGGTCGATCGGTTACGCCATCCGTACCGGAACTCACCCACCAGCTCAACCCGCAGGGCGGCAGCGGCCCGACGCAGCATCGACGCCAGCCGCCGCCGGTGGTCCTCAGCGTCGTCCTCTGGCCAATGGTCCTCATTCGGTAGCCACCGTGTGTGCTTCACACTGTCAGCATCACCCAGCCACCTCGGTCACCGCGAGCCCACCACGGATATCCGGAGAGTCAGTGACCTGCCGGAGACGCGGCCGCCAGGAAGGGTTAGGTCCGATCGGTCAGCGGTAGTACGGCCAGCACCGCTTCGACGGCGCACAGGGGTTGCACGACGGACTACACGACGGTGAACAGGTCGGCTGGCACCGCGCTGGCGCGCACTGCGGCCCGCACGGCTTCGGCCGCTTCCCGAAGGCCGACCTCAGCTCGGCCCGCACCTGCGCCGTACCCTGGCCGGTCAGGATCGAGGCGAGATTCGCCTCACGGACGTTGCCGACCGGCAGCCAGCGCGAGAACACGCACGGCCAGACCGCACCGTCAGCGCCGACCGCCAACACACCCGACGCACAGTTGCCGCACAACTGCTCTACACCCAAGGCGTCGCCGCCTACCCCACGGCCCACCTGCCGGAGCCAGTCCACACCCACCTCTGTCGCACCCAGACCGCGCAACTCGGCAACCGCAGCCCCCACGCGCTGGCCACCGCCCAGGTCGACCACACCTACCCGCAGTGGAATCGACCGGCGCACCGCCTCGCCGATGTTGGCCCGAGTACGAGCGTGCGAGCCGGCCCGACCGGTGACCGCAGCGTGCTGCCCGGCCTGATCGGAGTAGTACGAGCAGGCCAACCGCACCCCCTGCTGGGCGAACAGCTCCCACATGGCCGGCGTGACATACACGAGGTTGGAGAACACCTCCACCTCCAAGCCGGCGGCCAGGGCATGCCTGAGTAGATCCGGAAGATCTGGATGCAGAGTCGGTTCCCCACCGATGAACTGCACCATCTCGACGCCCAGCTCCACCGCCTGGTCGATCACCCGCCGCCAGTCCACTGCAGTCATTGAACCGTGCCCGCCGGACGGACCGCTGGCGGCGTAACAATGCCGGCACTCCAACTGGCACCTACCGGTGATCTCCAGCCACACGAACGACAGATCCGCCATCCCAGGCCCGCCCCTCTCGAAGGAACGTCAACCCGGAGTATCGCAACAACCACCCAAGATGTTCATCAATTTCCACCGAGAGATGCCCCAGTCGAAAGTTCGGCTGCGGGGTCACTCGTCGTGCTCGGTGTCGTTGTCGGCCACGCCGGTCATGTCCGGCCCGAGCATGACGCCCAGCCCTTTCGCGAACGCCCGCAGCCGCTCCTGCAACACCTCGCCCCGCAGCTCCAGGAACCCCTCGTGGTCGCCAGCCAGCAGCTTGAGGAAAGCCCGCTCGTTGATGCAGTGACTGGCCAGCAGCCTCGTCACGTGCTCCGGGCTGATCGTGCGCTCCAGCTGGCCCTTGCGTAGCTCCTTGAACACCCCCAGCGGGTTGTCCCCCGGGCCGGTCGGCAGGATGATCCGGTTGGCCGCCGTCGAATGACCTGGCACGATCTGCCGGTACGCCTGCGGCACCCCGCCGGCCAGCCGTTTCACCACCTCGAACTCCTGGCCGAGCGCGTCCCGCCGGGTCGGGAACTCGTGTGCCTCCCACGCCACGTACGCCAGGGTCCGGGCGCTGTTGAGGTTGAACGGCTCCGGCATCGGCTGCACCGCACCGACGTCGAGCTTCAGGGTCGGGGTCGCGCCGTCCGCGAACGCCTTCATCTCCGCCAGGCCCTCACGGATCCGGGTCGAGTTGGCACCCGCGAACGACCCCGCCCACGACGTCACCCAGAACCAGCGCTCCAGCTCCAACCGCTGGTTGCCGGTCGGCTCCGGCCGGCAGTGGAAGAAGTAGGTCAACAACACCAACTGATGCGAGTACGGCAACAGCGCCGCCAGCGGCAGCCCCGCCGCCCGCAGCAGCTCCACCGCCTTGTGCACCGCCTCCTGCCCGGCCGCCAGCACGTCGACCTGGCTGGTCCGGATCCGCTGCGCCACCTGTTCCCAGTGCGGCTTCATGACGTCCGGCTCGCCGGCGATCGCTAGCATCGACCGGAACACCGCCATCCTGGGCAGCTCGCCGAAGCCCGTGCTCGCGACGGACTCGACGATGCTGTCGACCTGTTCGCCCATTGTGGATTTCTGGACCGGGCCGGTCAGCCGGGAGGCGATCTCGTGTGTCTCCAGGCGTACTCCACGGTTGTTGATCCGGGCGAACACCTCGATGGCCGACCCCAGGTCGCTGTCGCGGACCCGCACCAACGGAATCTTGTACGCACGAACCCGCTGCGCCACCCAGTCGGCTTCGTTGACCAGCCGCTCCATCCGGGTGGCGTCGTTGACCCGCGCTTCCAGGTTCCGCAGGAAGCGGAGAAAGTCGACGGTGCTGTTGACGGAGCGCATCGGAAGGTACGAATCAGGAGGAAGGGGCGGCGGGGAGCCGAACGCCCGATGATGCCGGTAGCGTTCGTTGTCCTCCTGCGGCTCCAGATCGCGATAGATCCGCCACTTCCACTCCCGCTGATCGTCGCCGCGCGGCGGTCGGCCCTGCCTACGCAGCACCCCGAACAGCGTGGAGAGCCGTTGATGCCCGTCGAGCACGTACGACACCGGTGTGCCTGCCGGCGGCATCCGCACCGGCACCTCGCCGAGGTGGTCGAGCGAGGGCACCTCGTCGGTGGTCTCCCACACGGTGATGCCGCCGATCGGCCATCCTCGCTCGATGCTGTCGAACAGGTCCAGCATCTGCTCGGGTCGCCACACGAACGGCCGCTGAAACCTGGGCACCCGGATCCGGCCTGCGGCGATCTCCTCCAGCATGTCGACCAGCATCATCGCAATAGGTTCGACCTGGACGTCTCCCCGGCTGCTGGACATACCGCTAGTGTCCTACAGGATCGTGTGGATCATCGTAAGGATCTGCCGCAGTTCGGCGACGACGTCTGGGCCGAGCTCGTCGAAGTCCGCCTCGGTCAGCTTCCGGCCCGCCACGGTGAGCTGCCTGGGCAGCCCGTTACCGGGGTAGGAGTCCTTCTTCAGGTAGCCACGCTGATTCGCCGGCATCGCCCGCAGCTGGCTGATCCTGCGCCGATGCCGGGGGTAGAGCGACTCCCACACCACGAGCGGGACGTAGTTCTCCGCCGCCCGGTAGGCGAGGATGTGCACGTTCTGGATGCCGGCCGCGTGCGCCTGCGCCTTCCTGGGCTCGTTGTCGCTCGGCTGGCCAGGGCCGTCGCGGTCGCCGTCGAACAGGATCGCCACCCTTGGCGACACGATCGCGAACTTCTTTCCCTCATCGGCGGCGAGTTCGGCCATCTGGCCCTTACCGCCGCCGTTGTGCAGCCGAAGCCACATCCGACGCAGCGCCTCGACGATCCGCTTGTCGTCCAGGGCCGCCGCCATGTCCTGCACGAAGCTGCCATCGGCGAGCTGATTCTCCACCACCAGCACCGCCGGCTTGTCCAGGTCGGCGACCAGATGCTCCAGGTCAGCCAGGCCGACACGCACCGTCCGCCGAGCGTCCGGTGGGCTGGGGTACGCGGCCTCCTCCGTCGCCTCCTCTGCCCACTGGCTGAGCACCGGCATCCGGACACCCGCTCGGGCCAGCCGCTCGACAAGGTCGATCATCCTCGCTGCCTGCGACAACGTCGGATGCCAGTCGTGGCGCTTCTCCGCCACCATGCAGAGCAGCGTGATCACCGGCCGGTGGTCCGCGCCGTCCAGAATCGTCTCGTCGATATCAAGAAGCACGGGCGTTCCGTTCCGACTGGGCAGCCGCGAGGGCTCGGACCTCGTGGTAGTCCTGGGAGAAGTAGCCCGGCGGCCAGCTGTCGTCGAGGTTGCCGAGACTGTCCAGCGGGATGCGACGTGCCGACGAGACGCCGTCGTGCTGCTCCACGACGTAGATGGCAACCGTCTCCGGGCCGTAGTCGTTGTCGACCTCGGCGATCCGGCGACGCAGCCGCAGCAGCAGCGTTTCGCTGTGTGTCTCGATCAGAAACCGGGTCCCGGTCCGCTGCGCGGTCCTCAGGTAGAGGTCGGCCAGGTCAGCGTGGACACGTGGGTGCAGGTGCGCCTCCGGCTCCTCGATAATCTGCAACGGCGGCGCTGTGGTGATCCCCGCCAGTTCGTCCATCGCACACTGCGCCAGGATCGGCAGCACCTGGGCCAGCCCGCTACCGGCGTCGGCGAGGTTGATCCTTGCCCTGGAGCCGTCCCTGACCAGCACCGTCGACCAGAGCGGGCCGGCAGGGACCTCCTCCAGCCGCCACCCCGGCACGATCTCGCGAAAGTGCGCATTGATCTGTGCCAGCAGCCGTCCGTCCGACTTCCGCTGGCTGTCGGCCAGCAGGCCGGCCAGCCCTTCGCCCTTCGTGCCGAGCACGGCAGGCGTGCCGATCGGCATCCGATGCTGACGGGCCACCCGCTCCCGGTACGGCCCCAGGTATCGGATCAGACCTGGGCGCACCTGGCGGAACAGGTCGTCCAGGTCCGGCAGTTGCCCGGCGGCAGGCAGCAGGCCCGCGAAACGCACCTGCCTCGTCCGGGTCGGCCCGCCACTGATGCGGATGTCGTACTCGTCGAGCCCGTCGACCGAAGGCTCAGGAAGCGTCGACAGCTCGACGCCGTCGATGTCCGAGGTATCCGGCATCGGGGCGGTGAATCGGCTCGACACCAACTCAACGGTGCCGACCGGGTCGGCGCTGTCATCTGTGTCGACCCGAAGCGCCACCACTACCGCGTTCCGTAGTCTGGCTGAATACTCCAGATCCACCCGCAGTGTGAACGGCAGCGGACCGTCGACGGTCACGCCCAACGTCAGCGGCCGCACATCGAGCTGATCGAAGTAGAGCTCGCGCACGTCATCGGCCGCGTCCGGGCCCAGTCGTTCCAAATCCAGTGGGGACGGTGAGGTGGTGTCGAAGCCGGTGGCGATCACCAGCGGCGCACGGGTCAGGGCACTCTTGCCGGAGTTGTTCTTGCCGAGCACCACGGTGATCGGTGCCAGCTCGATCTCCTGCCGGTTACGGAACCCTCGGTAGTTCTCCAGAAGCAGCCGTCGAATGGGCATGGTGGATAGTCCTACCAGATCTGGCGTTCAGCCATTGCCCCGAAATCCACAGCGACTGACTCGCCGGTGACGTCAACGGCAACTGGTAACCGTCCAACATCGCCGGATCCGGTTTGCGGGCCGGCACCAGCAGCAGCCGCGCCGCCGGCCGGGGTCGGGTCAGATCCGCCAACTCCGCCAACAGCTCCACCTGGCCGTAGCGGGCCAGCGGCGCCGCCTCGGTCAACAGCACCGGCGCGTCCGTGGCCAGCGCCGCCCGGATCGCCGGCACCACCTCGTGCCGGACCAGATCCACCAGGCTGCGGAAGTTCGCGTCAGTGGCCGAACCGGAGTCCGCCGCCACCAGCGCCTGCCACGGGTAGCCGAGCGCCCGCAGCCGGTCCAGCAGGATCCCGGTCACGTCCACCTCGGTCAGCCCGAGCCGGGCCAGCAGCTCCCGCCGGGCGGCGGCCAGCTCCCGCAACGGGGTCAGCACCGCCAGGAACGCCCGCCGGTCGATCGCCCCGGCCAGCTTCGCCGCCACCTCATCGGCCTGCCACAGCGGCGCGGCGAACCCGCCGGTGACCGTGGCACCCCGGGTGCCGCTGAACACCGACGGCAGTGCCGGCGGCGCGTACACCCGCTGCTCGCGATCCCAGTCAAGCCCGGCGACGGTGCGGACCAGTGTGTCGAGCTGCGGCCGGCCCGGCAGCTGCTGCGCGCGTGGGAAACGGGCCCGTACCCGTCCGATGATCTCGTCCTCGCGTAGCCGCTGCCCGGCGATGCTGCCGGCAGCCAACCGCAACGCCCGCTCGGCCGGCATGTCCACCGGGTAGAGCTGGCCCTGCCCGTTGACGTCGGCCCGGCCGTTGCTGCCGGCGGCCGCCAACTGCAGCAGCCGCAGCTCCGGCACCACCGGCATCGTCGGCGGCGGCGTGACCGCGGCCAGCTCCGCCACCGCCCGCTGCCGGGTCGGCAGCGGATCGGCCTGCACCAACTCCGCCGCACGGCTGCCGAGCGCCACCACGTACGACAACAGGTCGGCTGCCGTCGTCGTCGACGCCGGATCCACCGGCTCCCGGCCCACCAGCACCGTCGACGAGGCCCGGAACCGCTGGATCGCCAGCCGGGCGTCGCCGCCGGTGGACAACTCCGTCTCCACCGCCGCCCGGACCAGGCCGATCGCCTGCGCCGTGCGTTTCGGCTCCGACGTGAACGAGCCGTGCGTGGCGATCAGCGCATCCGCCAGCTCGGCGGCCGACATCACCGCCCCCCGGCTCTCCACCAGGGCGACGATCTCGTCCCGAACCGCCGACACGGCGTCGTCGGCCCGCCAGGCGTCGATCTGCTTACGCAGCAGCACCGAAATCTGCGGCTGGGTCTGGCCGGTCCGGCGCGCCACCTCACCCTGCGTCGGCCAGTGCAACCACGTGTCGTCGCCCGGTGCCGGCTGCTGGCCCAGCAGCACCGCCAACGTCGTCCGGCGCTTGCTCGTGCGGCCCGTCTCCGCCGGAAGCAGCGCGGCGCAGAGCGTCTCCATGCCGCGCGTCGCCGCCCCGGCAGCCGGCCGACCGTCGCCGCCCTTTTCCGCACCGTCGACATCGCCGACGCCGTCGGCCGGGTCGGCCGCCAGCAGCGGGCGCAGCGACCGGGCGTACGCCAGGATCTCCTTGCGGGTCGCGTCCGGCACACCCTTCGCGGTGACCAACGTGGATGGTTTGGCCTGGAGCAGGTCCCGCACGGTGACCAACCCGAGCCGGCGCACCGCCGAACGGGCCCGCTCGGTCAGCGGCGACTGCTCCAACACGGTGTCCAGGCTCGCCACCGACACCGCCGCCGGCGACGCCAGCCCCTTGCCGGCCGCCGGCACCTTCCGGAAGATGTCCCGCCAGGCGTCGAGCATCTCCTCGGCCGTGTCGAACCGGTCGGCGGTCTCCCGGGCCAACGCCCGGCCGAAGAAGTCGACCAGCCGGTCCGCGACCACCGGCTCGAACACCGCCGGATCCAGCGTCACCTCGTCGCTGACCGCCGCCGGATTGGCCCCACCCCACTCCGGCAGCGACCCCGTCGCCATCTCGAACAACGTCACCGCGGCGGCGAACCGCTCCGCCGCCCGGTCGTAGCGCAGCCGCTTTGGCGGACCCAGGAACGGATCCAGATAGCCGGCGGTGCCAGCGGTCAGCTGGTCCGTCGGGGTCGCGGAGAGCGAAAAGTCGAAAACGCACAGATGCGGCTGCCGGTCCTTGGCATTCAGCGGTCGGGCCGCCAGGTTCGCCGGCTTCAGATCCCGGTGCCAGATCCCCACCTCGTCGAGGTATAGGACGATCTCCAGCAGGTCCCGGCCGTACCGCTCCAGCAGGTCCAGGGTGAGTCGGCCGCCCTGCAGCTCCTCGGCGAGGGTCCGCTCCCCCGCGCTCTCCATCAGCAGCGCCGTCCGGCCACCGACCGTGATCGGCCCCCGCACCAGCGCGGCCACCCGCCGGTCCCGCAGCTTGCCCAGCGTCTCCGCCTCCACCGCCAGCCGGGCGGCGTGCTGCTCGTCGCGGGCCACCTTCAACACCAGCCGCCGGCCGTCCTTGCCGTCGACCGCCGGCTCGCTGACCAGCAGAGCCAGCGCCGTCGAACCGGCACCCAGGCGGCTCAGCACGGTGTAACCGATGTCGAGCACGTCGCCCTTGCGGGCGACGAGCGGATCGACCACCGGCTCCGGCTCCGGTGCGGTCAGCTCGTCCCACACCCGCTCCAGGCGGGACCGGAACGCGGCGACACTCGCCGACCGGCGCGTCGGATCCCCCCGGGTCGCGTCGTAGACGGCGTCAACCAACGCCGCCGGCATCCCGTCGACCGCCGCCGCCAGGTTCACCCCGCTGTCGCGTACGGCCGTCGCCAGCTCCTCGGCGCTGCCCGCCGGCGGCTGACCGGCGAAAATCCGGTAGCCGACCGCGCCCAGTGCGAAAACGTCCAACTGGTGGCCCGGCGGACGGCCCGGCATCGCCGCCTCCGGCGCCTGGTAACGCCGCACCTCGTCGTCGTGCAGCAACGTCAGACTGCCCGGGTCCGTCGACGAACCACCGGTACGGGTCAACCGGGTGTCCGCCAGCCGGCCACCGGTCTGCCAGTTCGTCACCACCAGCTGCGGACGCGACGACTCCGGATCGCAGACGTACACCGCCCCCGGATGCAGCGCCCGGTGCGCCAGCCGGCGCGAATGCGCGTAGTCGACGATCTCGGCCAGGTCGCCCAACAGGTGCAGCCGCTGCGCCAACGTCAGCCGGTCGCCCCGCTCCACCAGATACTGGTCCAGGCGTACCCACTGCTGCTGATGGTCGAAGATCAGCGCCGGGCCCAGCGGATGATCGACCAGGTCGTGCGCCTGGGCGATCCCCGGATGGTGGATGCCCTGCAGCAGCCGAAACTCCCGCTCGGCGGCGGCCCGGATCGCCGGGATCTCCTCCTCCGGAGCCCGGCTGGTCAGATAGAACCGCACCCGGCGCAGCAGCGCGGTGTCCATCACATGCCCGGCGATGAAATCCTGCCAGCCGACGCCCTCAGCGAACGGACGCGGATGCAGCAGCAGTTGCCCCACCTTGCGGTCCGCCACCGACGGGCGGATCTTCGCCCCCTTGACCAGGGCCACGATCTCCTGCCCCCGAACCTCGTCGATCAGATGCGCCGGATTACGCGGCGGGGCCGTCAACATCTCCCGCAGACTCGGCAGACCCGACTCGGGCGCATCGTGCAGGCCGTACACGTGCTGGCGGCCGATCGCATCCAGCTGCGACCGCACCGACCGGGCATGCAGGAACACCGCCGCCCCGATGAACGGCGTACGGGCATGTTTGCGCTGCTGGCGGGCGTAGTGGTCGATCAGGCTCGCCAGCCGCTTCGCCTTACGGTTGGCCAGGATCGTCGGATTGTCCCGCGGGATCAGCCGCGACGTCTTCGTCGCCCGGTGCACCCACTGACCGCCGTCGCCGTGCAGCTCACCCTGCCAGTGCTTGAGCTCCACGACGTACAGCCCGCTGGGGGTGAGCACCAGCGCGTCGACCTCGTTGATCGAGCCGTCGGACGCGACGAACTCGATGTTGGCCCAGACGTGGTACGGGTCGACATCCGGCAGGTACGAGGCCAGCTCCCGCAAGCCCTCCCGCTCCCACTCGTACCCACTGGGGTTGATCTGCTCCCACCTCGGCGAGTCCTGGCGCACCGACCGACGGTAGCAACGAGCCGCCCGTACGCCGATCGCCCGTCCGGTGCAACGGGTGAACGCTGGCTAGAGTGCTCGGCGTGGATGACGACCTCAAACGCATCGCGGCCGGCCTCGCCGAGTTGGGCGACGTGACGGCAGTCCTGGCGCTCGCCGAGAAGCGTCTCCGGGCCGGCGACGCGAGCTTCGTCGCGGACCTCGGCATCGCGGTGTGGCGCAGCTGCGGGGACGATACGACAGCACCGCGGCAGTACAGCAGCGTTCTCGACCGGATCATGCGGCTGCTGACTCTGACGCCAGGGGCGATCGACCAGGCCGTCCGGTTGATGTCCGTCGTGCAGGACCGCCGCCAGATCCGGTACGCCGCGTCGCTGCTCGCTTCGGCACATACCGCCGCAGACCTGGCCGTCGTGTTCGACACGGACGGGTCGGAGGAGTTGCGGGCCTGTCTGCTGCAGGAGCTGGTGTTGCGCGGTGCCGAGGTGCATCACCGGTGGGTTGTCTCGCCGCACTGGCGCCAACATCCGCTCGGCTGGCTGCCGTTGTCGTTGACGCCGATCGAAGGGCACCCCAGCCGTGCCAGGTACCACCACGGCGGGGGCCGCCATGACCTGCCGGCCATGGCGGCGGAGCTCGCGCAGGGGCACGGTCCTGTTCCCCGGTGGCAGGAGACGACCACGTCTGGCGAGGCTGCGGCGCTCAGCGCGGCGGTCGACAACTGGGCCGAGGGATCCAACGGCCGTATCGAGGCACAGACGTTCGCGTTCGACGACGACCTCCCGCCGGACGCCGTCGGCGATGCGCTGGTGAGCGTCGACCTGGAGTGCACCCTGGGCCTGACGACAGGGCTCGGCACATGCTCGCCGCCGCAGGCGTGGCGGCAGTTGTTCGCAGCGGCGTCGACCGGCGGCGCGTACAACCGTGGCGAGTTCGGAGCGTACGGAAGGCTGCTGGCGTGGCGGTCGGTCGCGGCGCTGGTCGGCGCTGCGCCCAACGCACCGGCCGGTGATGTCGAAGCGCTGGCGCATCGCTGCTCGTGGTATTCGTTCGCCGGTGCCACCGCGTGGTTCGACCGCATCGCCTGGGATATCGGTCTGGCAGTCGTGTCACCGGACCGGCGGCGGCTGGCGGTACTGGCTGCCAGCGACACCGATTGATCAGCCTGTACAAGGTTGGCCTGTGGGCAGACGAGGGAACCGTCATTGTCGTCAAATCGGCCCGAGACAGCCATGGAGGTTCCCTCGCACATCGCCACCCGTGCTCCTCGACGGCGATGCAACGAACCGCATCGGTCATCGATCTCAGTCTGACCGCCCAACGCGAGATCGTCACGGCCGACCCGTCGATCCTGACCCGCCTACCGGGGCCGGTCCTGGTGGACGAGTGGCAGCGCCTACCCGAGGTATGGGACCACGTGCGACGATGCTCTTCGGGAGCGACTCAGCGTCGCTGCTGCCACCGTCCGGTCCTCACCACCCGGTGACCCAGCCGGGTGAGGTGCTCCGTGAACTCCCGCTGGGCAGCTGGGAACCCGTGCACCAGCATCACATCCTCCGCGCCGACGGTGCGGACGATCGACGTCAGGCCGCGGCGGTCGGCGTGCGCCGACAGACCGGCCTTCGACACCTGCGCGTTGACCTCGACCCGGGCGCCGTTGAGTTCGAAACCGGCCCGGCTGTCCTTCGACAACGCCAGCAACGCCGCTCCCGGCGACTCCTCGTCCTGGTAGCCGACCAACAGCAGGGCTGCGTTCGGGTCGGGCAGCACGGCGCGTGCCCACTGCACCGCCGGCCCGGCGGTGAGCATGCCCGACGTCGTGATGATGACGCCGCGCCGGAATGACGCGATGAGCTCGCCGCGCTGGGTCGCCGGTACCTCCCGCACCTGGTCGCCGTAGATGTACAGCGGGTCCGGACGCATCTCGGTCTGCTGTTCGTAGATCCGGGCGACCTCCTTGGCCAGCCCGTCGAGCAGCACCGGTACGTCCGGCAGGCGCCGGCGCAACGTCAACGCCACCTCCTGTGCCCGGCCCAACGCGAACGCCGGCACCAGCACCCGTCCGCCGGAAGCCACCGTCTCCTGCACCGTCGCCAGGAACTGCTCCACCTCCGCTTCCCGGTTGGTGTTGCGCTGGCAGTGGGTCGACTCGATGACCAGAAGTCCGCACCCCTGCGCCGACTGCGGGACGATCAGGCCGGGCACGGTGGTCTGGGCCTGGTTCGACACGTCACCGGTGACGGTCAGCCTGCTCTCGCCAGCGGTGACCACCACCCCGGCGGCGCCGAGGATGTGCCCGGCGGGAAACAGTTCGATCGTGATCCCGGCGGCGATCTCGGCCGACGCGCCGAAGCCCAACGGACGGAGACGCCGTTGAGCCTGATCGACCTCCGCCTGGCTGTACGGAGCCAGCGGGAGTTCCGGCCCGCCGGGTGGCGTCCGCGCCACCCGGCGGTCGAACACCCGGACCGAGTCCGCCCACATCGTCGGCAGCAACGCCGCCGTGTCCGCGGTGCAGTAGACAGCCAGGCCAGGATGGTCGGCGACGAGAGCCGGCACGTAGCCCGCGTGGTCATGATGGGCGTGCGTGACCACGACGGCGTCGAGCCGGCCACCGCGCACCTCGCCGATGAGCGGCGGACCCGACCGGTCGAGCGGCTGGCGGGGCCGCATCCCGGCATCGACCAACAGACGTACGTCGCCGACCTCCACCAGCAGGCAGGAGCCGCCGATCTCGGTGCCGCCGCCGAGCGGCTTCACCGTCAGTTCGCGGTCTCTGGTAGCAGCGCTGAACTGCGGCGACGGCGGCGGCCAGGGCATTTGCAGCGCCCTCATCACCTGGAGAAACGACTCGCGATCGACCTTGCCGGCGTCAAGTGCCGCGACCAGGCGGGCGTCCTGCGGGTGAACCGGCACCCTGGCTTGCGTCGTCTCGCGCGGGTCGACGTCGATCGCGGGCGTCGCATCGACCGGCGCGGCCACCTCTACCAGGACACCGGCGGCATGCGCGACGTCAGCGGTCAGCGCCGCTACCTCCCGGCGTGCCATCGACAGCTGCGCCCGTAGCGACTCGACGACCGTAAGGGCGTCGTCCCGGTCGGTCAACGCGGCGTCGAGCTGTCGCCTGGCCTCGTCACGTTCCCGGGTCGCCCAGTCACGCTGACCACGTGCCCGGTCACGGGCCCCACGTGACTCCTCGATGTCGCGTCGCAGCCTGGCGATCCGCCGTTCGTCAGCGGTCGATGACGGCTTCTCCGACTTCTTCGACCGTGGCTGCGGGAGCAGGACCTTGCGGTCGGCCAACGCAGCGGCCGCCGCACTGGCGACGACCGGATCAGCCCCGGTCAGCTGCCGCAGCAGCGGATCGGCCCCGGCGAGACGGTCCGCGTACTGGTCGGCGAGGGCGGTTCGCAGCTTCGGGTACCGGACGATGAGCAGCAGCAGCTGACCCCGGTTTGCCTCCGCGAAGGCCGCCGGGTCAGCCTGATGGTCCGCGAAGCGGGAACTGGTCACCGCTACCCGGGCAGCTTCACCGATCAGTTCGTCGAGCAGCTGCTGCGACGTACGGCTCATCCGCCGACAGCCCGGGTCGCTGCGGCCATCACCGGTTCCAGGTGCAGCAGACCGTCCGCCGGATCCAGAATGAGCAGGCCGAGAATCCGCAGCACCTCGACCACCCCGGCCGCGTCCTTGTACGGGGTCTGCGCCAGATACTCTTCGGTGAGGCAGCCCCGGTCCACCTCACTGTTCACCGCGTGCTCGGTCAGCGCCCACGCGATCGTCTCCGGGTCGATCCGATCGTCGTAGTGCTCCGCGACCAGCGTCTCCCATGCCTGTCGCAGCACCTCGTCGCTGCGTATCCCGCTGGCCGCGACCAACGCCTCGGCATGCTCGATCGACGAGAACTCTGCCCGTACCCGGTCGAGTGGATCCGTCCGGGTGTGCAGCTCATGGTCTTCAGTCAACGCCTCGGCGACCTTGTTGATCCGCACCGGCCAGCCGCCGGTGACCGCCAACAGTTCGTTGCGGGTAGCGTCGTCCTGGAACGGCAGCGTCGTGTCGGTAAGCCACAACCGGAGGTCGGTGCGGCCGTACCGACGCAGACCGGTGACCCCGCATGACATGTCGGACTGCTCCTGCGCCTCCAGCCATAACGGTGCCTGCGCCACCCCGGAGATCAGGACGATCCCCAACGTGCCCCCGGTCCGCGTGGCGATGATTTCGCGTGCGGTACGCCAGGTCTCCCGCGCGACGTCGACCGTGGCGTCGCTCACATCGACGTACACCACGGCGTGCCCACCCGCCGACTTCAGCGTGGCCTGCTGGCATGCGTGACGCAACGTCATCGGCGTGGCGTCCCGCAGATGGGTACCGAGCCTTCCGGAGTGGTACGCCTTTTCCTTCTCCTCCTGTAGCACCTTTGCGCACCGCTCGACGGTCAGCGCCGCGGAACCGACGATCAGACGGACCTGGCGACGCGGCGCCAACAGGTCGGCGATCTGCGAGGAGGTGAGCGGGCCCCGGGTGACACCGCTGCCGAACTGCGGGCGCATCATGCTCGCGTCGAAACTCTCCGGAAGCGGCATCGAGTCGGCCTGGGCGAGGAACTCGTCCACCTCCTCCTGAGTGCCCAGCAGGTCGTGCAGATTCGGGGTACGCAGCCGGTACCTGCCCTTGATGTAGGACAGCACCCCGAGGTCGACGCACTCGTCGAGCAGAGCACGGAACTCGCCAGCCCGCATGTCCTGCGCCGCGAAGCCCTTCAGCCACCAGTGTTCGCACTCGGCTCGCAGCTGCGCCGCTGTGAGCGCGGAGCCGACACCGTTGTCATGGGTGTGGTAGGCGACGCTGTAGGCGATCACCTTGTACCTCGGATCCAGGTTCAAGGTCCAGTCGAACCGCTTGCGGAACGATGTCCGCAGCGAGGCGTCGGCCCAGACCGCTTCGATGTCGTCGAGCGTCACCGCCTGCGGCAGCACACCCGACGCCGGGGTCCGCTGCAGGTTGCGCAGCAGCTGAGCGCCGAACAGCTGGATCAACGCCGGCTGGTTGTTGGCCAACGCCAGTACCCGGGAGGCGTGGTCGTGGTTCTCAAACCGCAGGCCCAGCGCCTCCAACGGTCGGGTCAGCAGGTCGTAGGCCGGCTGCGGTGCCAGCGGGCCGACGCAGACCGGGTCCCCGAAGTGCGCGAGCGGGTGATTCGCCAGCCGCTCGAACCTGGCCGTCTGATGCAGGCCGGCGAAGACGACCTTCACCGCCCGGCCGGTGCTCTCCATCAGATCCTTGAACCGGGTGACGTGAGCGAACTTGCCGTCGGTGGCGTCCGCGTCCAGAAACGAATCCGATTCGTCGAGCAGAAGCAGCAGCTGTCGACCCGACCGTCCACCGATCCACGCCGAGACACGGTTGGTGAGCTCCTCGGCGATGTCACCGGATGGCAGGTCGCGGGGCACTATCCCCTTGTCCGCCAGTTGTGGCCACAGCGTCGTCCAGACCGCGTCGACCGGGGTCGCCTGACCGACCTTGTAGATCGACTGGTAGATCGCGTACCGCGCTCCACCGTCCTCGAAATCGCGCGCGGCGGCCCTCAGCAGCGCCGACTTGCCCAACTGCCGGCCGCCGTACACGATGCACGGGCCCATCATGTCGACGACCCGGTCCCGTTCCTCGGTACGCCCGTGAAACATCTCCTGTGGAACCAGCCCGGCGACGTCCGGCGTGAACGGGGTGGCCCAGGTGAACGGGAGGGTGATCGCCATCGTGATGTGCCGGCCCGGCTCCGGCTGGGCCACCAGGTATGCGAAGGCCACCTCGTCGACCACCGCGACGGCCGGTAGCTTCCGGCCGCTGCGGAATGCTGTCGCCAGATCCCGTCTCGCCGTGACATCGAGGATGCCGAGATACAGCACGACGACCGCGTGGTCCGGCGGTTCGTTGCGCAGCAGCTCCACCAGTTCCTGCGGGGTCGGCGACCGGCGGACCACGAGCACCCGCAACCTGGGCACACACGAACTGCTCGACAGCCGCAGCAGGCCGCTCATCCGGCTCGCTTGCCGACATGCTGGCCCGCACCAGCGGTACGGCGACCGCAGCCGCGCTGGCGACCACGAACAGCACGGCGATGGGTAGCCCAATCCGGACAGCCCGCATGAGGTCACCGTACCGCCGTCCAGCGACGCTGATGGAGCGATGGGGAGACCTCATGGGCAGACACAGATCGCTCGTTGCCGCCGTACTGCCGAGTTGGTGATCGGCCGGGACACCGCCTGTCAGCGGCGACAGCTCCCGCTCTTCCCCAGCTCGACGGCCGCCGGCAACGATTGCGCTGACGGCGGACCCGACGCTGTCAGCTCCCGTGCTCCTCGAAGGTAGCGGAGCCTGCGTTCGGCAGAGTAAGCGACCTGCGTTGGTAGAGCAGAGGTGGACCTGCACGCTCGACACGCGGACGGCCGGGTGCTGGGTGTCGAAGGCAAGCTGGCCTATCGCGTCGAGGACACCGACACCAAGCATCTGCACTGGCTCCGTGACCGCATCGGCAAGGAACTGATCGATGGAGTTGTCGTGTATGCGGGCGAACGCGCCTTCCGCTGCCGCGACGACATCGCGGTCGTAGCGCTGGCTTTCCTCGGCCCGTGACGGGCGTTGCCCGCACGCCCGAGACTAGCCATCGAGGTGAGGCTGACGCACCTCAAACGCGATTTTGAGGTGCGTCAGCGTCACCTCGACACACAGCCGCACGGTCACTCGGCCGGCTGCGGCCACACGATCCTCGTCGGGTGCGGGCCGGGCCCCGTGTAGCGGGCTGAGCCAAGCACGCCTGACAGGGCACAGTATGTGCCGTCGGTCGGCGCGAGATAGAGCATCGTGTACGTCATCTGAGTCGCCGGGTCGGAGTAGTGCGAGATGGTCAGAACGCTGTTCTCAGGGAACAACGCCGGCCGCATGACGTATCCGTCAGTGGAGATCGGCTCCCCGCTGGGGCTCATGTTGTTCAAGCCTTCGCCTGTCTTGTCCGTCTCCGATGGATCGCAGAACGGTACGGGCCGAGCTGGCACGTCGTAGTGCACCTCCGTCGGTACGCCGGCCTGGCGCAGTTCGGCGGCGAGACCAGCTGGATCGTCGAGCCGGTCCCACTCCACGATCAGCTCCACCGAGCCGTCCGGGTTGGCGGTCACCGCGTATGCGGGGGTGGCGCCGCCGGGGCCGTCGAGCCAGATCGTCGACGCCGCGAGGGCCACCGCCACCGCGGCGGCGGCGACCCCGCCGAACGCGAGCCGCCGGTGCCGCACCCGACGAACAGCGGCACGCGGACGGCGTACCGCCGCCAAGCCGGAAGGTTGCGCGGCGTCGGACCGGGGCTGCGCGAGGATTCCGGCCAGCATCGCCGTGGCCCGGGACGATTCGGCGTCCACCCGCCAGTCGGCCACCGGATCCGCGTCGCGCATCAGTCGATCGGTTTCCATCATGATCCTCCTTCGTGAGTCAGCGGGGAGAGCTCGGCGTCCGCCGGCCTCCTGGTCGGGGCCGGTTCCAACGCGGCCGCCAGCCGCCGCCGGGCCCGGAACAACCGCACCTTGTACGCGGTACGACTGCACCCCATGGCGGTGGCGGCGGCGGTGGCGTCGAGTCCTTCCCAGGCGGCCAACCGCAGCGCCTCCTGGTCTGCTTCGGACAGTTGCGCCAACGCTCGGTGTACCCGTACCTGGTCGATCACGGCATCGGCGTGGTCGGCCGTGACCGTCTCGACGACCGCGCCCAGCCGGGTCGTCAGCCTCGCCTGCCGGTCCCGGCCCCGGATCTCGTTGCCGATCAGGTGCCGGGTGGTGGCGTACAGCCAGGGCAGGGGGTCGGTGTCCGGCACGTCCGGCAGGCGTCGCCAGGCGACGAGGAACGCCTCGCTGACGAGGTCCGGCGCGCGTTCCCGGCCGACCCGGCGGGCCGCGTACCGCATCACCGCGCCGTAGTGCCGCCGGAACAGCTCCGCGAATCGTCTCCGATCGTCGTCCATGCCTGGTCTGTTTCCGCCTCCGCCGTCGGGGTTACCGCCCGCGCGGGGGCGTCGTTGACAGCGTTGCAGCCAACTTTGTACGCTAGTACGAAATTCCGGAACAACGATCAGGGGTGACCGGGTGGCATCGGATTCAACGGAGCTGCGGATCGCCGCGCTGGAGCGGCGCGTCGAGCAGTTGGAAACGGCGGCAGGCCGGGGCAGCGGTGGGTCAGGCACCGGTCGAGCAGCCGGAAGCGAAGCGTTGGGGCTGCTCGACCGGCTACGTGAGCAGCGTGCCGAGGCCTCCGGAGAGCCGACGGAGACCGGCTCGATCACCTATGCGGGGGCAGCCGGGTTCGGCCGCCGCGAATACCAGTGGGTCATGGAGCATCGCGTCCAGGATCTCGCCGCCGCCGACTGGGCAGCCGCCGCCGGCACGCTCGAATCCCTCGGCAGCCCGGCACGCCTGGCCCTGCTCGCCGCACTGCTCGGCGCGCCACGCACCCGTACGCAGCTGCAGGAGGTGCTCGGCGAAAGTTCGACCGGACATCTCTACCACCATCTGCGCGTCCTACAGACGGCCGGCCTGCTCGCCCAGCCCCGCCGTGGCGAGTACGAGCTGACCCCGCGAGCAGTCATCCCTCTGCTGACCATCATCGCCGCAACTTCCGACCTCGACACCGGCGGCCAACCGCCGCCAGCGCAGGAGGAGCGGTGAGCCGGCACCAGGGGCTGCTGCCGAGTGGGTCCGCCCGCGCCGCGTGGCGGGCGTGGACCCGGGGAGACGTCAGCGAGGTCGAACGGCTGGCGGCGCAGGTGAGCCCTCGGCAACGCGCGCACCTGCTGTTCCTCACCGACTACGTGTGCGGACGCTACGAACAGGCGCTGGCACACCACGCGACGCTGCGACCAGGGCCGCTGGGCTTCAGGCGGTTGGACGGGCTCGTCGCGCAGGCACTGCTGCATCTGGACAGACCAGCCGAAGCGGCGGCGTACCTGCGCCGGCGACGGCCGCGACGACCGACACCGCCGGACCTTCAGCTGCGAGTGGACCACCCGCTGACAAGCAGCCTCGGCCGCACCACGACGCTGCCGTTCGCCGACCACGCGTTGGCGCCGTACCTGCCGGCGGTGGCCGCGACCATCGACGGCCACCAGGTGAACGCCGTCATCGACACCGGCGGGCCTTTCATCGTCATGGGCACCCCGCGCGCCGACGCGCTCGGCATCCGGCTCGTCGCCACCGGCCGGCAGCACCACGGCACCACCCGCACCGACAGCTACACCGGCCTCGCCCACGAGCTGACCCTCGGCGACGCCACGCTGACCAACGTGCCCGTCGAGGCGATGCCCACGTTGAAAGGCGGCCAGGATGTAGTGGTCATCGGCACCAACGTCCTGCAACGGTTCCTCACCACCGTCGACTACCCCGGCGAACGGCTGCTCCTGTCGCCCCGTCGCGACCCCGACGGGTCAGCCACGCATCAGGCGTTGCTCGGCAGTTGGCCCGAGGCCGCACGCATTCCGTTCCACCTGTGGAGCGACCATTACATGTTCGCCCGTGGCGGTTTCGGCGACCGCCAGGATCTCAACTACTTCATCGACTCCGGGCTCGCGTACGTCGTCCGGGGCGACGACGGATCGCCGCCCCGGCAGGCCTGCCTGTACGCGACAGCCCGGCGGTACCGCTCCTGGGGAGTCCCCCGTGCCCGCGCCGCCGGCCCGCACTTCGACACCGACGCACCTATCTCACTCGGCCCGCTGCGGCAGCAGCGGCAGTTCGTAGCCACCGCACCGGGTAGACGTGCACCGTGGGCGTCGTTCGGCGGCGTACGGATCGACGGTCTGCTGTCGCACGCCTTCCTGAGCAGGTACGCCTGGACCATCGACTTCGACCGGCACGAGTACGCCTTCCGCCAGCCGGCCCAGCTCTCGTGAGGCAGGGCGGCAAAGCAAGCCCGGCTAGATCTCGGCTGAATCGCCTGCGTCTGGCAACGCCACCATGCGGCGGCGAAAGCGGGCCAGGCAAAGTCGGCACACCCTGGGTAACGGTGGTGGCGGTACCTCGTCTTTGTGGGTCAGTTCTGGCCGGGGCTTGCTACGGGTAGTCCTGCTTCCTTGGCATGGTCGAGCAGCCGCCGGTCGTAGGTTACGAAGGCAGTGAGTGCCGTGCCGGACTCGTTGGTCAGCACCTGGGCGGTGGCCAGGTGGATGGCGTCGAGGCTGCGGAGCGTCGGCTCGGCGAACGCGGCTGCGGTCGCCCGAATCGTGCTGTCGATCTCGAGTCGGAACAGCCGTCCGACGGCAGCCGGCACGCCGATCAACGCTTGCGGAGCTGCTCGGCGCAGCGCTCTGGGCACTTCCACCTCGACGAGAGCGGAGGAGACCAGCGGCACATCGTCGTGCTTGTTGAGCCAGGAGACAAGGTCGGCGCTGCACACCTCCTGCCGAACCAGCTTGACGACGGCAGCTGAATCGAGATAGATCACCAGCGCTCCTCGTCACGCATCGCGACAAGCGAGGCGGCCACGTCCACATCCTCGTCACCGAGCTTCGGGGGAAGCGGCACAGAGCCGCCGCCGGTGGGGGCGACGGCTCGCCCCGCCGCTACCAGCTTCGCCAACACCGACCGGTCGTCGCCTACCGGAACAAGTCGGGCAATCGGGTGTCCGCGGTCGGTGATCTCGACAGTCTCGCCACCACTCACCCGAGCCAACACCTGACTCGTGTTCTGATTCAGCTCTCGGACACCGATACGCTCCATGGACACGAGTGTAGAACTAGATGTTCTACGTTTCCAGCTCCTGGTGATCCGGCGACAGCAGACAGCCGGTCGGCCGTCACCCGCCTCGTTTCCGCCTCGGCCGTCGCGGTTACCGAGCCGGGTGCAGAGCAGGCGTGGTCAGCTCGGGAAGCGACCGCGGCGCCACTGCCAGTGGCGGCCGGCGGACAGGTGGTCGACGACGGCGCGTTGCAGAACGGTACGGCGTGGTAGCGCGTCGAGCGGCGTGCTCAGGGTGCGGAACACGAACCGCAGCACCTCGACGTCGGCGTCCGGCCCGTCCTGCTCCTGGTACGGCTCCAGCTCGAACCGGCGCTGGAACCGGACGATGTTCGAGTCCGCCGGCAGGTACTCCCGCAGTTGCGGGTCGAGCAGCCACGACCCGCAGGCGAACGCCGCGTACCGCCCGTCGGGGAAGTGCCGGGGGAAGAACGCGCGGGCCGCGTCGAGTGACGCGCTGACCGCCTCCGGGGTCAGCGGCCCCGCGTCGGGGATGTGCAGTTCGATGGCGGTGTCGCTGCGGTGGTGCTGCAGCCGGCCCAGCTCGTAGAGGCCGCCGCGCACGTGCAGGGTCAGCCAGGCCTGCATCACCGGCCAGCCCTCGCCACGCATCCGCCGGTCGATGGCGAGGTTGCGGCCCAGGTCCGCGAGGGTCGCCCAGGACACGGCGTCGGCGATGCCGTGGGCGCGGTGGTACGCCCGGACGACGTCGACCAGGGCCAGGTACGCGTACACGTAGAGGTGCCGCCAGGCGGGTCCCCGGTCGCGGGGCAGCTCCGGGCCGGGTGCCAGCCAGCCGTAGCCGCCGAGGTCGGCCCGGACCAGGGCGATCGTCCGGTCGAGCAGCCAGCGCAGCTCCGGAGTCCACAGCGGCGAGTCGGGATCCGGCCAGCCGGCCATGATTTCGGCGGCGTCGTCCGGCCGCACCGCGAGCCGGTCCAGGATCGCGGGCGCGTCGGCCCTGGCCGGCAGCGGAGCCGACGGCCGGTCACCGGCGAGCCGGTGCACCCGCTCGACGTCGGCGACGGGCACCCCGAGCCGGGCGGCGGTCTCGTCCAGGTTCACCCGGACGACGCTACCGCCCAGGCCGCAGTTACCGGCGTGCTGCGGGCGACTCGCCTCCGGCAACTGCGCTGCCCGGTGCGGCGGTCAGGGAATTCGGGCGACCGCACCGTACACCGACACGTCGGCTGCCGCCGGACGTGGCTGGTCCTGCTCGTCGGCGCGCCAGTCGCTCACCACCCCGATCCCGGGTGGTACGAGGTCCAGGCCCTCCACCAGCGCGGCGAACTCGGCGCGTTCCCGGGGCCAGATGTCGGTCTGCCCGGCAGCCAGCATCCGGTCGTAGACCGCTGCGATCGGTGCCGGGAGGAAGTCCTTGGTCGCGTTGCTGACGACCAGGTAGCTGCCCGGCGGCAGCGCGTCGACAAGCTCGGCGACGACCGGTGCGGCCGCCCCTCGACCCGGCAGGAAGTGCAGTACCGCGACGAGCATCAGCCCGACCGGCTTGGACAGGTCCAGGGTGGCGAGCAGGTCGGGATGGTTGAGGATCTTGCCGGGCTCGCGCAGATCGGCCTCGATGTAGGACGTTCTGCCCTGGGTGGTGCTGGTCAGCAGGGCCCTGGCGTGCACCATCACCATCGGATCGTTGTCGACGTACACCACCCGCGACTCCGGCGCGATCGCCTGGGCGATCTCGTGCGTGTTGTCCGCGGTGGGCAGGCCGGTGCCGATGTCGAGGAACTGCCTGATCCCGGCCTCGGCGGCCAGGAACCGGGTCGCCCGGCCGAGGAAGCGGCGGTTTTCTCGCGCCGCGATCGGCGCGCTCGGCCAGGCCGCCGCGATCTGGTCCGCCGAGGCCCGATCGACGGCGAAGTTGTCCTTCCCACCGAGCCAGTAGTTGTATCGGCGGGCCGGATGCGGCACCGAGGTGTCGAGCCGGTCGAACAGCGTTGCGTCGTGGTCGGCCATGAGAACCTCCGGAACCCAGTTGAGTACGCCGGGCCGTCGGCTGTCGCGCCGACGGCCAACGGGCGACCGAGCTTACTGGACGGTTTACTGTGTGCTGGCCCGGCGGGCGCACCGTCGTCCCGCGACAGCCGTCAAGCCGGCAGCGTACCGCGCGGCAACTACCGTCGAACAGGCGAGGTGATCGCCTGTAGTTCGCTGGCGACCTCGGCGATCAGGTCGGTGAGCGAGTCGCGGTTGCCGGGCTCGACCCAGCGGGTGTACGCGACCCGGAACACGGTGACACCCGACTCGGTGGCCAGGGTCGCCGCGGTCTGGTCAAGGCCCTTGGCGCACAGCGCGGCAACGACCGCGGCCGCCAGCGAGCCCATCTTACGCAGCTCACGTTCCTGCAGCTCGGGACTGCTCTCGATGATGGTCTGGCGCACCCGGACCAGCTCGAGACGGTCGGCGAAGATCTCCTCCGCCACTTGACGGAACGCGGCGACGACCGCTTCGAAGGGGGCGGCGTCCGTCTCGGTCACCGCCTTGACGAGCAGGTCCTCCAGTTGCTCGCTGCCGCCGAACAGCGCCTCGCGTTTGTCGCCGAAGAGCCGGTAGAAGGTGCGTTTGTCGAGGCCGGCACGGGTGGCGATGTCGGTGACCGTGGTCTGTTCGAAGCCGCGTTCACGGAACAGCTCGAAGGCGGCCGCCTCCAGGCGGCCGCGTGCGTCCGGTTGCCAGCGGGCCATGCCGCGATGGTATCCGATGTCACACTACGACATCTTCTTGATCCAGCCATGTCGCCTAGTGACATCACAAGGTAGGGTGATGTCACTAGGCGACATCGGCACTCACGAAGGAACACCAACATGCGCGTATTCGTCACAGGCGCCTCCGGCCACCTCGGCTCGGCGGTCGTGCCGGCCCTGATCTCCGCCGGACACGACGTCGTCGGCCTGGCCCGCTCCGAAGCATCCGCTACCGCGATCGAGAAACTGGGTGCCGGGACGCGTCGCGCCGACCTGTCCGACCTCGACGTTCTGCGCACCGAAGCGAACGCCGCCGACGGCGTCATCCACCTGGCGTTCCGTCACGACCTACTGCTCACCGGCGACCTGACCGGCGCCGCCGGTGCCGACCTGGCCGCCCTCCACGCACTCGCCGACGGTCTGAGCGGCTCCGGCAAACCGCTGGTCGGCACGGGCGGCACAGCCATGCTCGCGATGGGCGGACTCGTCGGCCGCCCCGGCACTGAACACGACGCTCTCCCGAGCGGCTACCGGGTCGACGCGGAGAACTTCGTGATCGGCCTCGCCTCCCACGACGTGCGCTCCTGCGTCGTCCGGCTCGCTCCGACGGTGCACAGCCCGCTCGACCGCAACGGTTTCGTCACCGTCCTCGTCGCCGCCGCCCGGCAGCACGGGTACGCGGCGTACGTCGGCGAAGGCACCAACCGGTGGCCGGCCGTGCACACGCTCGACGCGGCCGACCTCTACCGGCTCGCCCTCGAAAAGGCCCCGGCCGGCTCCCGCCTGCACGCCGCCGCCGACGAAGGAGTCCCCTTCCGACAGATCGCCGCCGCCATCGCCCGCAACCTCGACGTGCCGGTCCGCAGCATCAGCCCCGAGGAAGCCGACGACTACTTCGGCTTCCTCGGGCCGTTCGCCCAACTGGACAATCCGACGTCGGCCGCGATCACCCGGGAACTCCTGGGCTGGTCCCCCAGCCGCCCCGGCCTGATCGCCGACCTGCACGACGGGCACTACTTCCAGGCGTGACGTCCCCGACGCGACCAACGCTCAGCCGAGGTCCTCGGGATCCGGGGTGAGCCGGTCGCGGGCTGCCGCGTTGAACCTGGTCGTACCGAGGCCGTGCTCGACGGCGAGCTCGGTGAGGTCGCCGAGCAGTTCATCGTCCGGGCCGACCTGGTCCAGGTAGTCCATGGTTTCGCGGGCCAGGTCGGACTCCAGGTTCCAGAGCTGGTCGCTGATCGCGGTGAGCGCGGCGGACCAGGCCGCAACAGACTGACTCGGCGCCAGTTCCCACGACTCGAGTTCGGCGGCGAGAATCCGGTGCCGGTCGGCCAAATCGGACACCCACAGCGGCTGCTCGGTCAGTTGCCCGGGTCGCGCCACCGGGACGGCGGCGGTTCGCAGCGCGAACGCCCGCCGCAGGTCTTCCCCGTCGGTGGTGGTCGGCGTGATGTCGCTGAGATAGCTGCGGGCGGCCGCCCGCTCGGGGTCGGCGTAGGCGCGGTCGAACGCCTCGTCGATCTCGGCGATCCGGGCCGCCAGCACCTCGACAGCGGCGGCGGGCAGGCCCTGCTGCTCGGCCGCCCACCCGGCCCAGGCGGTGACGGCGGCACTGAGCCCGGCCCGCTGGGCAAGGGTCAGTTCGAAGGTACGTGGGACGTGTTCGCCGAGGACGTGTCCGAGCCAGACCGGCCCGATCCGGGTCGGCGCCGAACCGTCCGTCCCGGTGGAACCGGCCAGGACCTGCGCCCAGAACCGCAGGACGTCGCCGTCGACGCCCGGCAGGGGTGCGGTGGCGGCCAGGAACCCGTCGACCGCCGCAGCCCGGTCCGCCCGGGTGTGGCGGGCCGGCTCGACCGGTTCGGGCTGTGGGAGCAGGTCGACCCGCTGCGCCACGATCGGCAGCCAGGCCCGGCTCTCGGCCGGCAGGTCAGAACTGACTCGCCGGAGCACGCCGGCCAACGCCCCGGACGCCCACGCCAGGGTGGTCTCTTCCAGGATCACCGGGCCGGCGGCGGTGGCGGCGGACTTTTCCAGCACCTCCCGCAGCGCGTCGACGCTTCGAGACAGGTGGACCACGCTGACCGCGGGGGTGGGGCAGGTGGCGATCTCGACGAGGATGCCGTGTTCGGCGGCGTCGCCGAGGTAGCCGAAGGTCACCAGCACGGCCTCCTGATCACCGAAGGCGTCCCGGTAGCGCCACGCCCGCCGTGGGTCCACCTTGCCGAGCCGCTCGGCCCATGCCGGAAACGGCACTCCATGCCGGGCCAGGTCGGTCAGCGCCTTCCCCGTGACCAGGCCGGGCATCAGGTGGTTCACGGCGGCGACGAACGCCGCCACGTGCGGTCTCGGCCGCCGGTTCGCGATGGAGAGCGCCCCCATCGCCAGCCCGATCGACCCCGACGGTTGGGTCTGGTCGAACCTGGCCAGCAGCTGCGCGGTGTGGATTTCCACGTCCATGGGGTCGGCCCGGTCGCCGAACTCACGGAACGACTCAGCCTCGGCGGCGACCACGTCGGCGCTGGACTCGGCAAGTTCCATCAGCCCATCGATCGCCTGCCTGACCTGGTCGGCGACCGGCTCGGCCGGCCAGCTGCCGTCACCCGCCAGCACGGTGAACGTGTTGCCGGGTCCGCCGGGCCGGATCTCGTCGAGAGTGGCCGTGTGGCGCCACCTCCGGCCGTGGCCGTGAAAGTAGTGGAACTGGTCGCCGAGTTCGGTGGCGATCGACACCAGCCGTTCCCCGTCCGCCGGGACACCACGCTGGCCAGACCCGGGCGCGACGATCGTGTACTCGTCGGTGCGGAAGGCGTACGACCCCTCACCGGGCAGCTCGAAGGCCTCCTGAAGCATCCGGTGGGCCCGATCCAGCGGGGTGTTCGACGGGATGGCAACCCGCCGCCACACCCGCTGCGCCACCCCGTCGAGCTCGACGGTGAGCACCAGCGACGCCGGGTCGGCCGGTTCGACCGCCAGGAACGACGGTGCCGCGCAGCACCTCTTGTACTTGCGGCCGGAGCCGCACCAGCACCCGGCGTTGCGCTCCGGCGGCCAGGCGACGGTGTCGGCGCCCTGCTCACCGAGCCAGCCCACGAAACCCAGCCGGGTCTGCCGGCTGGTCGGGTCCTGGCCGGTCTGTTCCGCGTACGCCAGCAGGCCGGGCACGTCCAGCGCGACGATCCGGATCGGGCCTCGGCCGTCGGTGGACAGGGCCTGCAGCTGCTGTTGAATCTCGCGGCGGTAGTCCGCGTGGTCCCGGTAGTTGGTGGCGTCCAGCAGGCCGCGCTCCCACGCCTGCTCGTAGGCCGAGGGTGGAAAGTACGCCATCTGTCGGACGGCCGTGATCGGCATGCTCGGGTCCTCGTAGCTGTTCGGAGTGGTCGGGGTCGGACCGGCCGGCTCGGTCAGTGGGTGAGCCAGGCCAGGTCTTCCTGGGCGCGGCGGCGGGCCTCGCGTTCGCGATCGAAGAGCGCGTCGGTCTTGCGCAGCACCAGAGTGTACGGTCGCCCGCTGCGCCGGGTCTGATGGTCGACCGGCAGGTCGGCCTGGTCGATGCGGGAGTGGACGTGGCGGCGGCGCTGCTCGGCCAGCGGCCACTCGAAGGTGCGGCGCGCCGGATCGCCGAGGAACGCCACCAAGGTGGTGCACAGCTCGCAGTCGCATCCCTTGGGCAGTTCCACCGACCAGTCGTCGGCGGCCCGAACTGGCCTGGCGAGCCGCTGCTCGAGCCGCCGGGCGGCGTGCGCGGTGAGGGTGTCGAGGCCGGTCACCTGCTGCCCCGCCTGGTCCGCTGCGGTCGCGCGGGTGGCCCGCAGCGTCGACATCGCGCAGCCAAGCACGTCGTCCTCGTCTTGACAGAGGAACTCGACCGGCCCGTCAGCCAGGTCAGCCGTACCGAGGCTGGCGGCACCAGCCAGGACGACGGCGATCTGCGGCCCCAGGTCCGCGAGGTACCTGCGCCGGTCGCGGGCCGCCGGGTAGCTGAGCAGTCCTCGGGCCCGGCCGTGCAGCTCGGACCAGACACCGGCCACCAGCAGCCGGCCGACCAGCACACCCCCGGCGTCGGAGGTGGCCCGCAGCGCCGCGCACATCGCGGGCAGCGATGCCAGCCAGTCCGGGGTCTGCTTGTCGAACAGCGACGAACGGGACAGCCAGTTCCGGCCGAACCAGCCGTTGACCCGATCCCGGGCCCAGGACTCGCCGTAGCGGGTGGCGAGGCGGGCGAGCACCGGGGCGTCGGCCGGCGCCAGCGCCTCCACCCGCAGCGGCGCGAGCAGCATGGCAGCCAGGTCCGGCTCGTCGAGCTCCCAGGCGACCGCCAGTGCCCGCCCGGCAACAAGCTCACCGGCCGCCGGGGTGACCCGCCAGAACGAGGCGAGCGTGGCGGCGCTGCTCCGGGCACCGGCGACGTCCCCGGCCCGCAGCAGACCGGCGAGCCGGTCGAGGGCCCAGCCTGGCGACGCCTGCGCACGGATCGCGAAGGTCCACCGACGTGGCCACACGACGATCGCCGCCCGGCGGTACCACCGGTCCAACGTGTTGCCGTAGTTGCCCATGTACCCCTCGTACTCCGACGATTGGGGCGACAGGTTCGCGGTGGGCGTCGTGGCACACACCTCGTCGTCGGAAACCCGCAGCGACGTCGGCACCACCTCGCCGGACTCGTCCAGCCAGCAGTCGAGGGTCATCGACGAGTCGATGAGCTCTTCGAGCTCGTACTTGCCCGACCCGCTCCCGCCGCTGGGTTCCTCGTCGTTCCGATACCGGCCGTACCGACTCCGGCCCCGACCCCAGCGGCCCCATGATTCCTCGGGGTCGAGGGCGCTCCAGGTCTCCTGCAGCTCCGCCAACGCCAGGGTGACCTCACAACCGGCGGCCTGCGCGGCCGCCCGCACCGCTGCGGCACGTCCGACGTCGTCGCCCTTGAGCCGGTCCCAGCCCAACGCCCGCTGGGTGTACTCGTGGTCCAGCAGGTAGACCAGCCGGGCGGGCCCGTCGGCCGATTCCGCGAAGTGATCGTCCAGGCAGCCGGTCAACTCGGTGACCAGGTCCTGGCCCAGCGAGCCGGCGGCCAGGGTGACCGGGTCACCGGCGAGCAACAGGTTGTAGGTCAACACGATCCGGTGGCCCGTCGTCACCGGCGACACCTGGTGCCGACAGTCGGCGTAGAACGCGACGAAGGTCAGCTCGTCCGGTGACGATTCGTAGCTCCCGGTCCGGCCGGCGTGCTCGATCGACAGCACGCCGCCGGCCGACTCCGACGGCAACGTCACCACCAGGGTGCCGATCATCGCATCAGCCTTCTCCGAATCCTGATGTGGCGCGAAGAACTGGCCGGGCGCGTACACCAGCATCGAGTGCAGCTCGGCGACCAGCTCGCACCCCTGCGGCAGGCCGAGGTCGGCCCGGAGCTGGTCCAGCATCGGGTGGAGCGTCTCGTGCCACCGCTGTTCGTCGATGTCGACGAGGCTCGTCGGGACTTCCCACGTGTCGCGCACCCCGGCGTCCGTCAGCGTCTGCTCACCCTTGCCGAACCTGGCCGGCCGGCCAACTGAGCACAGCTGCTTCGCCTGCTCGGCGGCCGCCGGCAAGGCGATCGGCCCGACACCGCGCACCGCGAGCCTCAGACCATGGGGTGACGCGGTACGACGTGCGCTGAACGCGCCAGCCGGGCCAACGGTGCCCAGTAGCGCGGCCAGTCGGTCAGGCGGGGTAACGGGGGATGCTGGCACGCGCAGACTCTAGGCCAGACAATCCGGTAGGGCCACTCGCACGTCCGTTCAGCGGACAACCGGTGCGACAGTCGACTATGGGCAGGATGATCACGCGCTACTGGGCACCGGACAGGTCGGCGAGGAGGGTGTCGAGGACCAGCTCCTCCTCGACCCGCGTACCGTGCCGGCTCATCGCAGCGGTCAGCTCCGCGTCCCAGCCGGCGTCGACCGGCCGGCCGGTCAGCGTCCCCGACACGGCGCCCACCACGGCCGCGCCCGCCACCGCCGCCCGGTACGCGGCGGCGTCGTAGCGCCACGGCTGCCACGGCACCCGGGAGCGCAACAGGTTGGCGATCCGTACCCCGCCCCAGTCAAAGTCGCCGTGGTAGCGCAACCGCGCGCCACCGGCCGTCAGGCCGGTCAGCAGCCGCAGCGCCGCCGTGCTCGGCTGGCCGTTGACGCAGACCAGCGGCGGACACTCCGGACCGAGCAGGTCGGCCGCCGCGGCCAGCACCGTCGGGTTCTCGCAGACGTGGACGGTGCCGGCCGGGAAAGTCGACCGCTCCCGGCCGAGTTGGCGCAGGGTCAGCACTAGCGGCTCACCGGCCGTCGCGGCGGGCGCCGTCAGGGCGGACAGCCGGCTGCCCGGACTCGCCACGACGTTGAGCGTCAGTACGGTCGACGATAGTTCGTCGACAAGGACACCGGCGCTGTCCCACAGCGCCCGCCGCCGCTGCGCCGGGGACGTCGGTTCGTCGTCCCCGGGCCACCAGACGGCCCGCACCGCCGACAGTACGAGGGTGGCCAGTGGACGGTCGGCGTCGAGGGCGTGCGCGTCGCCGGTGGTCTGCGCGGCGAGCCGGGCCAACGGAGCACCGTCGGCAGGCAACGCCGCCAGCACCGCGACCAGGTGTTCGACGAGCCGGGCCGCCGCGTCCGGCGTACCGGACAGTCGGCGGGCCAGCGCGACCGTGGTGCGGTCGCCGCACCAGTCGGCCAGGTGCGGCGCGCGGCGGCCGAGCCGGTCCAACGGCTCCAGCACGGTACGCCATGCGGCGTCGGCGGCGGCGCGGACCTCGGCGGTCACCGGCACCGGCCCGAGGAGGGTCTCGACGGCGGCGGCCAGCCCGTCCGGGTGCAGGCCGCTGCGGCGGACCACCTGGTCGAGGTCGTCGAGGTTGACCGTCAGCGAGGTGCCCCGGGCGGGTGGCCGCCCAAGCAGCCGTTGCACCGCCAGCCGCTCGGCCGGTGTCGGCTGGCTCAGCGAGATCGTGCCGGCCAGCGGCCGGCCGTGGGCCATCCGCTGGCGGACCCGCTGCACGACCCGTTCGGTGTCGGCCCCGCCGAGCTGCCGGCGCAGCCGATCGAGATCCGGCCCAACCACATCGAGATCCGGCCCAACCACATCGCCGTCCGGTCCGGTCACTCGGCGGACCACAGAGCGGGCTGCTCCGAGCCGTCAGGTCCGGTCGGGTCCGGTCGGGTCGGGTCGGGTTCGCCGTCCGGGCGGGTCGGTCGCTGCTGCGGTACCGCCAGCTCGACCCGAGGCATCCGGTGCCGTTCCCGCCCGTCCCACCGCCACGGGGTGACCAGGACGGCGTCGATGCCGTCGTGCCGGGCCAGCTGCGCGATGCCCAGTCCGGGCACCTGCGGATAGCAGCCCCACTCCCGTTCGCTGGTCATCACCACGTCCAGGTCGAAGGTGGCGAGCAGCCCGAGGCACTTGGCCCGGGAGTCGTCGTCGACCCCGGCGAACGCCTCGTCGAGGGCGATCAGCCGCGGCGCGTGCGCATTGCCCGCCGACCCGTAGTACGAGGACGCGGCGGCGAACAGTGGGATGCTGGCGGCCAGCACCCGTTCACCACCGGAGGCCGGGCCGGTGGCCGGCCGCCACTGCCCGTCCTGGTGGCGTTGGATTGCGAACTCGTGCCAGGCCCGGTAGTCCAACGCCCGGGTGAGCTGCTCGTGCCAGGTCGCCGCCTCGTCGCGCAGCCGTTCCCGGCTGATCTGTTCCTGCAGGAACGCGCCGATCGCTCGACGGTCGGCGTCGTTCCAGACGTCGGTGCTCTGCCGCAGCTGCCGGGCGCGCAGCTCGGCCAGGCCGGGCGGGGCGTCGCGGGTGGGCCGCCACAGCAGCCGCAGCCGCATGCCGGTGGAGGTGGGCCGCTCCTCCAGCTCGCCGTTCATCGTCGCAACCTGCTGCTCGGCGCCGGCGACCAGCTCCTGCAACGCTCCGGCGACCTCGTTGACCAGGTGGGTCTCCAGCACCTCCCGCTCGTGGGCGGAGAGCACCCGCTGCCGTTCGTCGATCTCGGTGACCAGGGCGGCGGACAGGTCCGCGACGGAGCGGCCGTGCCCCTGGAACACCACCTCCACGATCATGGTGTCCTCGCGGACGGCGGGCAGCACCTGGTGTCCGTGCCGGGACAGGCTGTCGGTGAGCACCTTCATGTCCAGGCTGACCTGGTGCTGGATCCGTTCCCAGGGACGGTCACCGTCGTCGACGTCGGCGAGCAGCCGGTCGACGCCGCGCGCCACGGCCACCGCCGGGGTCGTCGCCCACGGCTGTCGGGTGTCCGGTAGTTCCTGCTCGGGGCAGGCCAGGGCGATCAGGCCGGTGTCGGCGAAGGCCCGCAGCACTTCGACGGCGGCGTCCCGGGTGGCGGTGGCCCCGTCGAGTTCCTCGGTCAGCCGGTCCCGTCGCCCGTCGGCGTCGCCCCGGGCACCCCAGGCGTCGCGTTCGCGCTGCCGGGTCTCCCGGCTTTCCCGCTGGCACTCCTGCTCGGCGTCGGCCACCTCGCGGAGCTGGCGTTCCAGGTCGGCGACGGTCGCGCCGGCGGTCGCGTCCAACGTCTCGAACTCCACCCGGGCCAGCCGGGCCGCCTCGGCCGCCTCGGCCGCCTCGATCGCGGCCGGTTCGAGCTTCTCCTGCTTCTCCTCGTAGGTGCGGGACGCCTCAGCGCGGCGGCGCGTCGCATCGCGTACCCCGGTCAGGGTGGGCCACCAGGCGGCCAACGTCACCTGGTAGTCCTGCAGCCCGTCGCGAACCTCCGCCAGCCCGTCGGCGTCGTGTGGCAGACCCACGTCGTCGGCGAACTCGGTCGCCTCGGCCAGCGCCGTCTGCGCCGCCGAGACCGCCGTACGGTGCCTCGCCGCCGCCTCGTCACGTCGGCAGGCGGTGTCCCGGCGCAACTGGTGGGCGCCACGGACCAGGGTGTGCGCCTCGCGTAGTGGCTGGTCGGAGGGGAGACTCTCGGTCTCGTGGCCGACCGCCCGCCGACGTTCGTCCAGTCTGGTGCGTTGCTCGGCGAGGTCGGCCGACACGGCAGCGAGTTCGTCGGACTCGGCGCGCAGCGCAGCGATCCGGGCCCGGCGGGCCGCTTCCCGGGCGCCGTCGCCGATGTGCTCCGCGTCCGGTTTGGTCCACCGCCCGGTGACGACGCCGATGCCGAAGCCGCCGTCGGTGTCGGCCCAGGTCGCCGCACCGGACTCCGCGCCGAGGCCGATCGCGGCGAGGACGGCGGCGACGGTCGGCCCGGTCAGCGCGGCGGCGTGCGGGTCGGCGTCGTCGATGGCCGGACGCAGCAGCGTCCCGAGGTTCGTCGCCACCTCGTCGGTTGGTCGCAGCAGCGCGTCGCCGCTGTCCGGGTCGCGGACCGTGCCGTCCGGGTCGATCCACGCGTCGAGCACCCCGGCGGCTTCCAGCGCCGCCTCGATGCCGGCACGCACCTGCGGCGGCACGCCTTCAACGAAGTCGACGACCCGCCACAGTGGTGCGCCGGGCCGGTCGAGGCGCAGCTGCGGGGACCGGGTGTGCGGTGCCGGTGGCGGCTGGTGCGCCCCGTCGGTCAGCCGACGCAGCTCGGCGTCGATCTCCCCGACCCGGTCGGCGACCCGCCGTTGCTCGGCCTCCACCGCCGCGTCGGCGCGGGCGATCGCCTCGGCGGCTGCCCGGCTGGCGGCGGTCACCTCCCGGGCGGCCGGGTTGTCCCCGTCGAGGGTGCTCACCCAGGAGTCGAGCCGGCCGAGCACCGCCTCCGGGTCGGCGATAGACAGCTCGACCAGCCCGGTCAGGTACTCGCCGGTGCGCCGTACCAGGGTTTCGCCCTGTTCGGCGGCGGCGGTCTCGGCGTCGGTGACCGCCTCGTCGGCCGCCGCCACCTCGGCGTCCAGCCGGTCGACCTCCTCCCGGGCGCGGTCTGCGAGGGTTCGGGCCGACTCGGCGGCCGCGCGGAGCCGATCGAGGGTACGCAGCGCGGCCCGCCGATCCTGGACCAGCTGGCCGGCGGCCCGGCGCGCCTCGTCGAGCCCATGGGCGGAGTCGTCCGGCAGGGCGGCGAGGACCCGGTCACGGTGCCGGTCGGCGATCCGCGCCGCCGCCGCACCGCCGGCCACCCGGGTACGGGCCGCAGCCTCGTCCCGCTGGGCCGACTGAAGCTCCTGCGCCGTCTGCTCGGCGGTTCGCCGGGTCCGGGCCGCCTCCGCCTCGACGTCACGCAGGCGTTTGGCCTGCTGGTCGGCGAACGTCGCCCGCTGATCGGCCGCCTCCCGCAGCCGACGCAGATGCTCGGCGGTACGCGCCTCGGGGCTTTCCGCCAGCGCCCGTCGGCGCGCCTGCAGCTCGGTGGCGCGCGCGTCCAGCTCGGCCAGTCTGACCTCGGCCTGACGTACCGCCCGGTCGGCCTGCTCGTGCGCCCGCTGCGCGTCGCCCAGCTCGCGGCCCAGTTGCTCGTACCGGCTGTGCTGCTGCCGCAGCACCGCGGCCTTGCGTTTCGTCGCGATCCGCGCGTACTGCCGATAGCGGGTGAGGAAGTCGTCGGCGGCCTTCTTCGTCTCGCGCAGCTCGGTCAGCGTCTCCCGCTCGTCGTCGAGACCCCGGAACGCCTCGGCGACCTGGGCGATCAGGTTCTCGTCCAGCGGCGGTAGCGCGTCGCCGAGCGCCCGGGACAGGGTCTTCTCGTCCGGACGCTTGGACAGCTGCGGCTGCCGCAGCTTGATCAGCAGGGACACCAGCGCGTCGTACCGGTCGCCCAGGCCGAACAGTGCCTCGTCGACCGCCCGCCGGTAGTCGACGGCCCGGTCGTAGAGCATCCCCACCGGGCCGATCGCGTCCCGCAGCCGGTCCCGGGTCGCCGCCGTACCGGTGGGGGTGAGCAGCTGCAGATCGGCGCCGACCCGTTGGCTGGTGACGAAGTACCAGTGCCGGGCGATTCCGCGCCCGGCCACCGCCTTCAGTCCGCAGCCGATGGTCAGGTACCGGGCGGTGCCGTCGGCGTCGCGGCGGCCGAACTCCAGCCAGGTGTAGCCGGTCCGCTCCGGGTGCGGGTGCCGTCCACCGAGCAACAGGTTCCACTCCATCCGCTTGTGCGGATCCCCGTCGGGCTCCACTCGGTACGGTGTCAGCTCACCGTCCAGCAGGAACGGTACGGTCAACGCGAGGACCTTCGACTTGCCGGTGCCGTTGTTGCCCCGCAGCAGCAGACTGCCGCCGTGGAAGTGGAACTCCTCCTGGTCGTAGTAGAAGATGTCCACCAGCCCGGCCCGCAGTGGCTGCCACCGTTCCCGGTCCGGCACCGGCAGCTCCCGGTCCAGCATGGACGTCGGTGCGGCGGTGGTGGCTGCGGCGGTCACGGTGACGGTTACCTCCTCAGGGCGGCGGGACGGCTCTGGCGGATCGTCGGCTCCGCCAGGGCGTAACGGGCGATCGCCGGGCGGGCGACGACCAGCGGGTCCTCGGCCGGTTCGACCGTGATCAGTTTCAGGGCACGCAGCGCGTCCAACGCGGTGGCGACCAGTTCGACCTCGGCGCCCGGATCGGTGGCGTGTTTGCGCCAGTACGACCGGTGCGCCCGGGCCAGCTCGCGGGTGTGCCGGTGCAGCTCGCTGACCCGCAGGCCGCCTGTGCCCGCCGCGCCGGCACCGGCCGCCGCGATCCGCTCCGCCAGCAGCAGCGTCAGGTGGCTCTGCATCCCCTCGGCCGGCATCCGGACGTCGGTCAGCTCGTCGGCCGGATCCACCATCGCGACCCCTTCGGCCCGTACCTCGCCAACCAATCCGGTCAGTTGGGTGATCCGGTTCAGGATGGCGTACCGCTGGCTGGTCAGATAGGCCAGCTCGGCCTCGGTCAGCTCGTCGTAGTAGACGACCGGCTGTTCGAGCAGCAGCCGGGTGAGCCGGTGCCGCAGCGCCCGGTTGCGGGCATCCTCGACATCGGGCACCACCTCGACGGTCAGCGCCGCCAGCCGGCCGTCCGGTGCCACGTCACCGATCATCGACGGGCCGCGGCTGCTGGCCAGCAGGCCGGCGATCACCCGCCGGTCAACGTCGTAGAGCACGTCACCACTGGTGCCGAGGTACGCGTCCTCGTGGCCGGCCACCCGGCGCAGCACCCCCCAGTGCAGCAGCAGCCGGACCACCGCCACCATGTCGGCCCGCCGCTCCCGCCGGTCCAGGGCGAACGTGAACCCCGTGGCGGCCAGCGCCGGATCGGCGGCGGCAAGCACCACGTCCTCGGCCAGCCGGCCCAGGGTGATCTGCCCGTCGGCGCGTTCCAGCGCGGCCAGGGCGAGGCAGGTCAACACGTACCGTTGCCGGGAGAACGGGGTCCTGGCCTTCGGATCCCGGGCCGGGTGGGTCTGGTCCTGTGGGTCGGCGGTCAGCTTCATCAGCCGGATCGTCTGGGCGTCGGCGACCAGCCGCCACCCGGTCTCCCGGTCGAACCACTCGCGCAGCTCTACGGCGTACGTGCGGACCAGCCGGAACTCGGCGTCCGGGGTCAGCCCGGCGACCAGCAGCGGGCGGGCGAGCAGCAGCCGGGCGGCCCGCTGCAGCCGGCCCGAGGAGTCGCCCTCGGCCGGGCCGCGCGCCCTCACCCGGCCGCCCCGACCGCCGCGAGGTCGGCTCCGGCAGAGAGCGGGCCGGCAGAGACCAGGTCGGCTCCGGTCGGAGCCAGGTCGGTTATGTCGACCAGATGCTCCGGCCCGGTGAGCACCCCGTCGGCGGTGACGATCCGCACCGGCGGCGCCCCGTCGACGCGGACCAGACGTACCCGTAGCGTGCCGTCGGAGGTGGTGGTGGTCACCTCCGTGGCGTCCGGCCGCCGGGCCGCCAGCGCGTCGCCCAGCAGATGGAGAAAGAGCCGGAACTCGGCGGTGTCCAGTTCACCGAGGCGCGACAGTGGGACGGGCCCGTCAGTGGCCAACGCCGCTCGGGCGCGGGCCGTCTGGGTCGTCTCCCGCTCGGCACGTTCGGCCAACTGCCGCCGCTGCGCGGATCGGTCCAGCACCCGGCTCGGCGAGCCACGCCGCTCGTACGATCCGGTTTTGCGCAGTCGAGGGCTGATCTCCAGCCGGGGTGCCTGGGCCCACGACGTCGATGCCGGCACCGGTCGCTGCTCGACCGCGGCCAGGGTCTCGGTCGTCACGGTCAGGTGCCGCACCGGCGACAGGCCGAACGCGGTGTGCCACAGCCGGTGCGCGGCCTCGTCGTCGGAGGCCTGCGCGAACCACAATGCGAGCGACCGGAAGTCGGCCGACCGGTCCGACCGGCCGGCCCGACGTTCGTTGATCGACGCCACCGCGCCGAGCAGCTGCCGGATCGCGCCGATGGCGGCGGTACGCAGCAGCCGTGCCTGGGACTGCCGGCTGGCGTCGCCGCTGACGAACCAGTCCCGCAGCCCGTCCCAGCGTTGCTGCCAGACCACCCGCGCCTGGTGCAGTGCCCGGTCGTCGGCGTCCTCGCCGGGTGCGGCGTCGACGGCCTCCCGGCGGGCCACTATCTCCAGCAGCGGGCGTACCCCGGTCGCCTCGATCCGGTGGGCCAGGTTGGCGATCTCCGCGCCCCGGTTGGCGAGATCGGCGATGAACCGTTCGAGGTACGCGATCAGCTGTTCCTTGTACGCGAGGAAGGCCGCCACGTCGGCGTCGGCGAAGTCGACGGCCCGCCGCAGCGACGCCATGAACGCCTGCGCGTTGTCGGCCAGCCCGGTGAACCGGTCGACCAGGCTCAGCATCAGCAGGTGGGTCTTCGCCGGGTCGGGCGCGGACCCGGCGGCGGCCTCGGTGGCGATGCCCAGCAGGGCGCGCAGCTGGTCGGCGATGTCGGACAGCGCCACCGACTGCAGGGCGCCGCGTCGGCCGATCGCCTCCTCGTACGTGGCGATGGCCTGCTCGGCGGCGTGGCCGTGCGCGCTCAACTGGTAGAGGTAGCGGGCGCGGTGGAAGTCTTCCACGGTGGTGACCCGTCCGGTGTCCGGGTCGGCCCGCAGGTTGCCCCACTCGGCGAGCTGGGCCAGCGCCGCCGCGACGGCCTCCAGCGACACCCCGGGGCCGATCTCGGCCAGGACGTCCTCCGGCCGCAGATGCACGGTGAACCGACGTTTCGCGCGGATGAAGGCGTCCAGCACGTCCCGGTACAGGGTGACATTCTGCGCCTGCAGGTGCGCGAACGGCTGAGCGGCCGGTGCGGTACCGGTGGACATCCCGCCATCATCGCAGACCCGGATCGGACCACGACGCACACAGCGGGCTCGTGGTTGCCGCGCCGGATGCTGCAGCGCGGGACGCGCTCGCCGGCCCGGTGGTGGAGGTGAACCAGGTGACCAGCCCTTGACGAGGGCTGCCGGAGCATCCTGGCGCTGCCCGATCGCGGCCTTCGGCTACCGAGACACCTGCGGCACCAGGTCAAGCAGCACGAACCGAACTGCCTCACCCCACGGCAGCGGGCCGACGGCTACCTGCTCACCTGCGTGGACCGGCCGATGTCGAAGGTCACCCTGAACATCGCGGGCCTGTGACCGGGCGACCCGACCGACCGGTCTGATGTCGCTGGTCGACTGTGCGGTCAGCTACGACGCCCTCCATGCCGGGCACAGCACGGACGGTCGGACGCAGGCCAACCCGATGGTCGAGTGCCCGACCGTACCGGACCGGCTGCCGGCCGTACCGGCGCAGGCAGCGGCCGAGGTCGACCAGAATCTGAGCCTCCGGCAGATCGCCGAGGCCAACGAACGGTTGTTGACCACAGCCGGCGAGGGCGGCCCGAACTTCGCCCAGAACGCGATCGTGGGGCCGCTGCGGGACAAGCGGCGGGCCGCCCTCGAACGGATCGAGATCGCGATCGGCCGGCACGCGGCGCGGCCGACCGGGCTGACCCGGCTGGCGTCCTGCACCTTGCTCGGGCCGGGCAGCGGCGACAACAGCGGATCCGGTGACAACGGCACTGATGGGGGCGACCAACGGTGGGCCGGCGACGGAGCCGACGGCCCGGACGCTGAACTGTCGGCGCTGCCCGTCCCCGCCGCCCGCCGCGCCGGTCCCCCTCTGGTGACCGGGCTGGTCCAGCCCGGTCACCAGCAAGGCGGAGTCACCGACAGGGCCGGGAGATCACCAGGGGATGCTGCCGTCGTCGTTGACGAACGTGCCGGTCGGGCCGCCGTCGGGCAGGGTGGCCAGCCGGATCGGGGTGGCAGCGGCCTCCTGGACCGGACGCCCGACACCGCCGGTGAAGTCGGTGGCGACCAGCCCCGGACAGGCCGTGTTGATCAGGATGTCGGTGCCGGCGAGTTGCCGCACGTAGTGCACGGTGACCGCGTTGAGGTACGTCTTCGTCGGCGAGTAGGCCGCCATGATCGGGCCGACGTTGATCTCCGGGTCCGACTGCCAGGTCAGTGAGCCGACGCTGCTGGAGATGTTGACGATGCGCGGCGACGGCGACCGGCGCAGCAGCGGCAGCATCGCGTTGGTCACGCGGATCACGCCGTACACGTTGGTGTCGACGACCTGGCGGACCGCGTCGAGGTCGAGCGTGGTCGGGTCCTGCTCCCACCCCGGCCCGGTCTCGCCGGCGATGCCGGCGTTGTTGACCAGGACGTCAAGTCCTCCAGCGGTGCGTTCGATCAGCTGCGCGGCCTCGGTGACGCTGCGGTCGTCGGTGACGTCCAGCGGTACGGCGAACGCGTCGACGCCGGCGGCGTACAGCGTCTTGACGGCCGCTTCGCCGCGGGCGGCGTCGCGCGCTCCCACCGCCACCCGGTAGCCCTTCACGCCGAGCCCGGCGGCGATCTCGTAGCCGAGTCCCTTGTTCGCGCCGGTGACCAGCGCGGTCTTCGTTCCGGTCGTGGCCTTCGTTTCGGTCATGACGCCGATGGTGGCGCGGCGGTAGCCGCCGTCGTTACACCAGTTGAGTTCCGCTGTCATACCCGGCGGGTATCACCGACGTATCGTTGTCGGCGTGGAGACGCTGGAGACCCGTGAGCTGCGGTACTTCGTCACGGTCGCCGAGGAGCTGCACTTCAGCCGGGCGGCCGAACGGCTCGGCATCGCCCAGCCGCCGCTGTCCCGGGCGATCGCCCGGCTCGAACGCCGCCTCGGCGTCACCCTGCTCGACCGCGACCGCCGAAGAGTGGCACTCACCGACGCAGGTCAGGTGCTGCTCGACGAGGCCCGCGTCATCCTGGCCGCCACCGCGGCGGCGGCCCGGCGTACCCGCCGCGCCGCCGCCGGCGCGAACCGGCTGACCCTGGTCACCAAGGCCGGCGCGGGCCACGAACTGCTGCAGAAGCTGCTCGACGCGCACGCCGTCGAGCCGGACGCGGCCGAGATCGACGTGCTGCTGTGCGGCATGGGCGACCAGGCGCGGATGCTGCGCGACGGCCGCGCCGACGCCGCCCTGATGCAGCGGCCGTTCGACTCGCTCACCGGCTTCGACACTGAGGATCTGCTGACCGAGCAGCAGGTCGCGATCCTCCCGGCCGGGCATCCGCTCGCCACCCGTACGTCGTTGACCATGGCCGGCATCGGCGACGTGCCGGGGCTGCCGGTCGCCCGCTGGCCGCGCCCGGACGGTACGTACGAACCCGGACCCGGGCCGGAGATCCACGACCAGTCGCAGCTGGCCCAGCTGATCGCCCTCGGGCACACCATGGCCGTGCTGTGCGCCTCGTCCCGGTCGTGGCTGTGGAGCGCGCACACGGCAGTGCCGCTGACCGACGCGCCGCACGTCACCACCGTGCTCGCCTGGCTGCCGGACAACCGCTCCCGTGCCGTCGCCGGGCTCGTCCGGACCGCCACCCAGCTGTGATCAGCCGTAGCTGAGCAGGACCGTGCCGAGCGCGGCGGCGTTCCACAGCGCGTGGGCCACCATGGGCGCGGTCAGCCGGCGGGTGGCCAGGAACAGCCCGGTGTAGACCAGACCGGCGACGGTGATGGACAGCCCGTCCAGCGCGCTGGCCGGCAGGTGCAGCACGCCGAACAGGACCACCGAGACGACCGCCGCCACCCACAGCGCCACCCGGGGGCGGGCGGACCGCTGCGGGATCGCCCCGAGCAGGAACCCGCGGAAGTACAGCTCCTCGGCGATGCCGCCGCCGACGATCCCCAGGAAGATGGTGGCGGCCAACGCGGCCGGCCCGGCGGCGGACATGCGCAGGATCTCCTGGACCTCCGGGTTGGCTTCGCCGCCGGCCGCCGGCATCAGCACCCCGAACTCCAGTAGCAGGCGGGGTGGAACGGTGGCCACCGCGATCAGCATGTCCCGCCGCCAGTGCCGCGAGGTCAGGCCGAGACTTCGGCGGGGCAGCCCGTGGCGGCGTAACCACCAGGCGATGAGGGCGGCGGCCGACACCAGTTCGGCGACGGCGACCGCGACCAGCACCGCCGGCACCCCGTCGGCCGCGAAGAGTCCCATGGCCAGCGGTGGGCCGACGAAGCAGATGAGCGCGCCGGCCAGGAACACCCCGGCGGAGCGGACGGGAACGGGGATGGTCATTGTGCTGGTCCAGCCTTCCGGTGGGCGGATGCGGTCGCTCCGACGTGCTGGTGGCGGGGCGACCCGCCGTCGGCATATCGAGATTCGATATACTAGACCCAGTTTCATATCGAATTTCGATAGGGAGGGCCGCCGTGCGGCACGACATCGAGCAGGGGCGTCGTCCCCGTACCGCTCCGGCCGGTCAGTGGGCCTTCGAGACGGTCACGGCAGGTGCCGTGGCGCTCGGCACCCTGCTGGCCGCCGCCTCGGCAATCGGCGTACTGATCGCCGACAACCTGGTCGCGCCCGTCACGGTGAACCCCACCACCGACCTCGGACCGCAGGCCACCGCCGGCCGCTTCACGCTCACGCCCCAGGACGCCGCCCTGCTGACCGTGACCGAGCCGACCGTCGGCGACCGACTCTGGATCTTCGGGCCGGCGCTGCTGCTCGCCGCCGTCGTCGCGACGGCCGGCGGACTGCTGTGGCGGGTGGTGCGGTCGCTGCGCTCAGCGGACCCGTTCCACCCGCGCAACGCCCGCCGGGTCGGCGCGGCGGCCGAGTTCCTGCGCCGGGGCACGGCGATGCGCGCCGACCTCGACGGACTGGTCTGATGGCCCCGACCGACGACGAACAGTCCGCCAATCACCGGGTGGTCTGCCACCTCGACCGGCTGCTCGCCGACCGCCGGATGACCCTCACCGAACTCGCCGACCGGGCCGGAGTCACCGTGGTCAACCTGTCGGTGTTAAAGAATGACCGGGCCAGAGCGGTCCGGTTCTCCACTCTGACCGCCATCTGCGACGTGCTGCACTGCCAGCCCGGTGACCTGTTCAGCGTGCGCCCCACCGAGCCGCCCGTACCGGGTCCCCAGGCTCCGCCCCCGTGACGCACACCGGCCACTGCGGCCACCAGCAGGACGGCGCCGGAGGGCGGGTAGCGGACGTCAACTTCTGACGTGGCGCAACCGTTGGATAGGTGCCCCGGTAGCTGTCTCGATCCAGAAGGTCCAGCCGTTCCGCTGTGGGTTGACCCCGGGGCGCCGTTCGCTCACCACGGCCCGAGCAGCCTCGCTCGGCGTGCGGTACACCGAACCAGCGAGCGGGCCGCTCAGAATTTCGACCCGCCCTGGTCCCGGAGTGAAACATGCCCGAGTCCGGTGGCCGTCGTAGTCAGCGTAGACAGGGATCGAAGTGGGCTCATCCCCCACCAGCTCAAGCGTGCTCGGCTCCCGAGGCAGTGCCACCAGGCGGGTGACAACCTCACCAATCTCTATGCCCGCAACCCTCGCGGCGAACGCCAAATTCCGATAGGTCTCCTCGTCTACCTCAATATGCGGCATACCACACTCCTCGCGATCAGAAACTGGGTGACGCGGCCCCACCGATGACAGCAGACCGCCGGGCGAGCACCTCAGGCACTCGGTCGTGTGTGACGACCCAGCTGGCAGCCGTAGGCGACATGAGTCTGAGCAGCCGGACGATCGTCTCGCGGTCGGCAGCCAGGTGCCGGCGGTGGATCGGCTCGTGATGGGCGACGCGGTTGCGGAACGCGCGGACGTGATCGAGATCAGAGTGGAGATCCCTTCGGGATCCTCGATATCCTGGGAAAACCTTCCGCAGAGCAGGCCGCCATAACGTCGTCTCGTACTGGCAGGAGCCACCGCTGCCAAATAACCCAACCCAGAAACCGAGTGGCAACTCAGCGATCACGCTCCCCGGTGTCACATCCTTCCGGATCCGGCATTTCTTGATCGAATCCTGGACCATCCGCTCTGCGACGAATGTGAACTTGATGTCTGAACGCCACCAGTCAGGCCGACCAGCCAGTACGGTCAGGCGGTCGTCGACGCCGTTGCGTAGACACACCTCCAGCACGTGGAGTGGCCCAAGGAAGGCGCTTGAGACCTCCATGTTCCACGCGTAGAGACGAAGAGCGCGGGCGCTGTCGCCACTAGCCGCAGCTAGGTACGGCGCCGACCGAGCCTTCGACAGGCATCGCCAGAGCACCTCATCTTGCCAGGACTCCGACACGACTACTCCTTTACACCCGGCACCGCTACACTTGACGACGTAAGCCCCGGTGTCCGCCTCTGCTCTGCATGCGGCCCGGGGCACAGCCATGTACCGAAGTGCGGGTATTCCGGCCTCACTCAATCAGCCAAGAGCCCGGCACGGCCTTGCGAAGATTCTTGAGTCTTCGGAGACTTTGAAGCAAGTAGCCGTGCGGCACGCCAGCGACGGCGCAGCTTGGCCGCCTTCCCAGGATCCGCCGGGCCGACCGCTGCGCGGTGACATGCACGAAGTCCGCCGTCGGTGCCGACCCTAGCCGAGCCCGCACCTGGTTCACCGACAGCGGCAACCTCGATTCTTTACATCGATGTCGCCGGTTCATCACCGTACGGACGGGTGGCCGTCGGTCCGCGGGGGTTGCGTCACGTCAACACCCTCGAGCTGAACAGGAGCCCGATCGACGTGCCTTCCTCCCGTCGTACCTTGCTCGCCGGTGGTGCCGCCGGCGCCGCTGGCGTCGGCCTCGCCGTCGCCGGTGGCCTTCCGTCGCTGGCCCAGGCCCACCCCGGCCGAAGCCACCCGCCGAGAGGCGGCGGCCACGTACCGTTCCCGCCGCTGGTGGACGACCCCGCCGGCATCCTCGCCCTGCCCGAGGGGTTCCGCTACACCGTGGTCACCCGGACGGGCGTCACCCGGCTCGACCGCGGCCAGGGCCTGACCCCGGCCGAGCACGACGGCATGGCCGTTTTCGACGCCGGACGCGGCCGGTACACCTTGATCCAGAACCACGAGCTCGGCCCAGGGGCCGAGTTCGGCGTACCGCATGTCCCGGGCACCGTCTACGACCCGGGCGCGGTCGACGCCGGCGGCTGCACGGTGATCAGGACCGACCGGGCGGGGCGCAACCTCGGCGAGTTCGTCGCCATCTCCGGCACCGTCGACAACTGCGCGGGCGGGCCGACCCCGTGGGGAACCTGGCTGACCTGCGAGGAGACCGACGACCGGGCCGGCGACGAGTGGGACGAGGACGGCCGCACCGGCACGTACCAGAAGGACCACGGCTACGTCTTCGAGGTCTGGGCCGACGGCCGCGCCGACCCGACACCGATCAAATGCCTGGGCCGGTACGCCCACGAGGCGCTGGCGGTCGACGCCGACCGTACGAAGATCTACCTGTCCGAGGACGCCGACGAGCCGAACGGCCTGTTCTACCGGTGGACCGCGCCGCGCCGCGTCAAGCTCGGCCCCGGCGTGCTGACCCGGCTCGCCCCGGACGCCGGCACCCTCGCCGCGATGCAGATCATCATGGACGACGGCTCGGTGCTGCCGGACGTCGCCTACCTGACCTCCGCGCAGCTGGGCCGGCCGTTCCCCGTACGGTGGATCGAGGTGCCGGAACGCGACGCCCGGACCACTCCCCTGCGCGAGCAGTTCGCCGACGGTCAGGTCACCCGGGGCCGCAAGTTCGAAGGTGTGTGGGGCACCGACCGAGGCGTGTACGTGGTCAACTCGTACGCCTGGGAGGACGGTGACCTGCCGGCGGACGCCGCCCCGCACGACGGCATGGTCTGGTTCTACGACTACCGGGCCGAGACCATCCAGCTGGTCACGTACTTTCCGCACCAGACCTCGTCCGAGGAGGGTACGCCGCCGAGGTACAGCGATCTGACCTTCGACGGGCCGGACAACGTGACCGTCACCCCGTGGGGCAGCCTGGTGCTGGCCGAGGACGGCTCGGGCGCGTCCCACGTGCTCAGCTCGGTCCCGGGCGGGCCCACCTACGCGATCGCCCGCAACCAGCTCAACGACTCGGAGTTCTGCGGGCCGGTCTTCACCGACGACGGCAAGGTGCTCTTCGTCAACATGCAGGACCCCGGCCTCACCCTGGCCATCACCGGCCCGTGGGAGAAGTACCTGGGCTGACCCCGATCGCACCGCTCTCTCGGGTTGGGGCGGGAACCCAAGATGCCTCCGCAGGCTTGATGCCACAGGCGCATCTTGATGCACCTGTGGCATCAAGCCCAACCGGCACCCCCACCCAGAAGGATCACCGTGCACTCAAGAACAATGACGTGAAGTAATCGGCAGGTTCGAGAAGCGATGCCAGTTCCGTCGTTGTGCGGAGCCCATGGGGTCAGCGGCGGCCGACGGTGAGGACCGGCTTGGTGACCTCGGCGTAGAAGTCGTTGCCCTTGTCGTCGACGACGATGAACGCCGGGAAGTCCTCCACCTCGATCTTCCAGATGGCCTCCATGCCCAGCTCCGGGTATTCGAGGACCTCGACGTGCCGGATGCAGTCCTGGGCCAGCCGGGCCGCCGGGCCGCCGATCGAGCCGAGGTAGAAGCCGCCGTGCGTACCGCAGGAGCGGGTGACCTGCGCGGACCGGTTGCCCTTGGCGAGCATGATGTGCGAGCCACCGGCGGCCTGGAACTTCTCCACGTACGCGTCCATCCGCCCGGCGGTGGTCGGGCCGAACGAGCCGGACGCGTACCCCTCGGGAGTCTTCGCCGGGCCGGCGTAGTAGACGGCGTGGTCCCGCAGGTACTGCGGCATCGGCTCACCGGCGTCCAGCCGCTCGGCGATCTTCGCGTGGGCGATGTCCCGGGCGACGACCAGCGGGCCGGTCAGCGACAGCCGGGTCTTCACCGGGTACTTCGACAACTCGGCGCGGATCTCGGCCATCGGCCGGTTCAGGTCGACGCGGACCACGTCGGCGTCGGCGGACTGATCGGCGGCGAGGGTCTCGTCGGTGACGTCGGGCAGGAAGCGGGCCGGGTCGGTCTCCAGCTTCTCCAGCCACACCCCGGACGGGGTGATCTTGGCGACGGCCTGCCGGTCGGCGGAGCAGGAGACGGCGATCGCCACCGGGCAGGAGGCACCGTGCCGGGGCAGCCGCACCACCCGTACGTCGTGGCAGAAGTACCGCCCGCCGAACTGCGCGCCGATGCCGAACTGGCGGGTCAGTTCGAGCACCTGCGCCTCCAGCTCGACGTCGCGGAAGCCGTGGGCGCCGATGCTGCCGCTGGTCGGCAGGTTGTCCAGGTACTTGGCGCTGGCGTACTTGGCGGTCTTGAGCGCGAACTCAGCCGACGTGCCGCCGACGACGATCGCCAGGTGGTACGGCGGGCAGGCGGACGTGCCGATCAGCCGCAGCTTCTCCTCCAGGAACTGCATCATCCGGGTCGGGTTCAGCAGTGCCTTGGTTTCCTGGTAGAGGTACGACTTGTTGGCCGAGCCGCCGCCCTTGGCCATGAACAGGAACTTGTACGCGTCCGGCTGACCGCCCGGGTCCTCGGCGTACAGCTCGATCTGGGCCGGCAGGTTGGTCCCGGTGTTGCGCTCCTCCCACATGGTGATCGGCGCGAGCTGCGAGTAGCGCAGGTTCAGCTTGGTGTACGCCTCGTACACGCCCCGGGCGATGGCCCGCTCGTCGGTGCCGTCGGTGAGCACGTGCCGGCCGCGTTTGCCCATCGCGATCGCGGTGCCGGTGTCCTGGCACATCGGCAGCACTCCGCCGGCCGCGATGTTGGCGTTGCGCAGCAGGTCGAGGGCGACGAACCGGTCGTTGGGTGACGCGGCCGGGTCGTCGAGGATCGCCCGCAGCTGGGCCAGGTGCGCCGGGCGCAGGTAGTGAGCGATGTCATGCATCGCCTCGGCGGTCAGCGCGGTCAGCACCGCCGGCTCGATGGTGAGGAACCGTCGCCCGCCCGGCCCGTGCACGACGTCGACGCCTTCGTCGCTGATCAGGCGGTATTCCGTCAGGTCGTCGCCGGTCGGTAGCAGCGGGGTGTGGGAGAACGGGGCGGCACTGCTCATGACCGGCAAGCCTAGGCCAGAGGTGGCCGCAGCTCCCAACCCCCGGGTGGGTCAGCCCTTGGCCGGGCACTGCTCCTGCTTGGCGCCGCCGCAGGTGGGGCCGGGGTCGGGGCCGCCGGGATCAGCGGGGTCGTCCGGGCCGCCGACCGGCGGGGTGGTGGCGGCACCGGCGAACCGGACGTAGCCGATCTCCCGGCCGTCGCCGATGACCATGCCGCGCGGTCCAACGGCCAGCACCTCCGCCGAGGTACGCAGGTTGACCAGCTCGGTGCCGGTGGCCGGGTCGAGGGCGACGACCCGGTCCGGTTTGCGGTCGACGACCAGGGCCGCGTGCCGGGTGAGGGCCAGCTGGGCGTCCGGGTGCATCGGGCGGGTCCACCGGGGTGTCGGGGTGGGCAGCACGTACGCCTGGAGGGTCTCGCCGTCGGCGGAGCGGGTCAGCGCGTACCGGTCGTCGACGGCGCGTAGCTCCTGCCCGGCGGCGCCGGTCCACAGCACCCGCCCGTCGTAGGCGTCGATGACGGTTTCCCGCATATCGGGGGCGATGCCGGCGAGGACGTTGGCGCCGCCGGTCGGGTTGTCCCGCTGGGCGCAGCCGATCCGGTCGGCGGTGCGCAGGTTGATCCCGGTCCGCTGCCACACGGGCAGGTCGGTCACCGGGTCGATGCCCCGCGCGGTGTAGTAGCAGGCACCGTCGCGTGGGGTGGCGACCAGGCTGAACACCCGGCCGGCGAAGACCACGATCCGTTCGTGCCGGTCCTCTTCCAGCTCCTGCAGGACCTGCCCGGTGCGGGTCTCGACGACGTGGATCCTGCCGTCGATCGGGAAGCCGAGAACGGTCGGCATGGTCTTCGGGCCGCCAGCGTCGTCGGCGACGTCGTCGGCGGTCAGCGGTCGGCTGGTGACCAGTTTCGGGTTGTCGGCGAACAGCACGAAGCCCATTCCGGGCAGCTGGGAGGTCCACCGTGGAGTCTTGCCGCGCGGGTCCCAGGCGGTCAGCGTGCAGTCGCGTGGGCCGGCGCAGCGTACGTCGAGCAGCGCGTCGCGGTAGGTCCAGACGGCAATGGCGGCGTCGTCGGCACGCAGCACGGCACCGGTGGCCGGGTTGAGCACCTGGTAGCCGTCGGTGAGCAGTTCACCGGTGGCTACCACCTGGTCGGAGCCGTCACCGGCGACCGCCGCCCAGTCGGCCTTGTGCTCCCAGACCTGGTTGCCGGAGGTGATGCTGCGTCCTTCGACCTTGAGCCGGTGCTCGACGATGACGGCGCGTTCGGTGATGGTGACGCCGCGCGGCGTTCCGCCGACCCGCTGTTGCCAGGTGACGTCCGGGTCGGCCAGTGGCTGGCTGCGGTTGACCCAGTCCCACAGGCCGGGGAACGGGTTCCAGACGCCGGTGGCGGCGAGCACGATGACCACGACGAGCGCGAAGGCCAGGTAGCACTTCACGCACGGCGCGCTCCCCTTCGCCATCGGGCCACCGTAGCCGGGCCTGACCAACAGAACAGTCGGCCGACCGAAATGCGGCTTTTAGGCGTGTCGGGGGACATTCATGCGCGGTACCCGGAGTTGCCGCCACAGCAGCAGCGTGGCGACCAGCGACAGCGCCCCGAAACCGGCCATCACCAGCCCCGGCGCGACCCACTCGGCGACCAGCCCGGCCGCCCCGGCGGCCAGCCCCTGCCCGGTCATCATCCCCATGTGGGACAACCCGAACGCCTGGCCGCGCCGGTCCGCCGGCACCGCGTCCAGGAACCGCCGGGCCAACCCCAGATGGTACGAGAACCCGAACGTCGCCGCCCCGAACAGCACCGCCGCCGTCACCAGGCCGAGCTCGGCCACGAAGGCCAGCATCGGCACCCCGAGCAGCAACGCCAGCCACGGGGTCAACGCCTCCCGCCGGGCCGGCGCCACCCCACGGCCCACTACCAGGTCCCCGAGCAGCATCCCGCCGGCCGCGGCCATGAACAGCACCCCGGCGGCACCCTCACCACCGGCGTACGGCACCACCACCCCCTCCGCGCCGACCAGCAGCGAGCTGGGCAGCCAGGTGGCCAGCAGCAGACCGCGTACCGGCGGGTCGGCGAGCAACCGCCGGTTCACCCGCCACGTCTCGCGTACCGCGCCACCGGTCGCGGCGGCCCCGAACACCCGGGCCGGCCGGTCGGACAACCCGAACCGGATCAGCACCGCCGACGTCAGGCAGGTCACCGCGGTGGCCCACAACGCGCCGTACGGCCCGAGCAGGCCGATCAGCGCACCGCCGACAGCGAACCCGAGGACCTGGGTGGCCCCGGCGGTGATGGTGAACAACGCCCGGCCCAGCACGTACCGGTCGCCGGCCAGCAGGTCCGGCAGCAGCGCGGTACGGGCCGCCGCCGCCACCGGCGACACCAGCCCGACGGTGAACACCAGCGCCAGCGCACCGACCGGCGGCAGCACCCCGAGCGCCAGCACCGCCACCGTGACCACCCGGATCAGGTCGTAGCCGACCATCACCGTCCGGGGCCGCCAGCGGTCGGCGTACGCCAGCAGGAACATCCCACCGACCACGCTGGGCAGGAAGCCGGCGACGTAGGCCAGCGCGGCCAGCAGCGGCGAGTTCGTCCGCTGGTAGACCAGCACGGACAGGGCGAGCATCTTCACCGTCTCGCCGATCATGAAGATGCCGAAGCTGGCGAAGAGCGCCCGGAACTCGCCGACCGCGAACAGGTCCCGGAAGGTGGCCCGGTCGGCCGGCGGCGCGCTGCTGCCAGTGGTGGGGGTGGTCACCGTCGAAGCATGCCGCCGGTACGCCGACGGGCGGTAACCTTTCGGCGCAGGGCGAAAAGTCGCGGGAGGTGGACAGCGGCCGGAAGCGGATCGAGGTGAGTCCGGGCGACGTCGCTGCCAGCCGGTTCGCGATCTCCCCGCTGAGCGAGACGATGGCCGCGCTGCGGCTGTTCGCCGGTGCCCATCCGGCCGGGCCGCTGCTGCCCTGGGTGCACCGGCACCGCGACCGGTACGCGGCGCTGCTCGGCGACGCGCTCAGCGCCGATCCGTGACGCCGGACGCCGGGCCACCGGACGCGGCCGACAGCACCAGCGGCAGCACCCGGTACGGAATCTGCTCGGCCAGCGCGATGATCGTCGAGGCACGTCGGATCCCGTCGTACGCCAGAATCTGGTCCAGCACCCGCTGCAGGTCGGCGTTGGACCGCGCGACGATGCGGCACATCAGGTCCCCCGAGCCGGTGATGGTGTGCGCCTCCAGCACCTCCGGGATGCCGCGCAGGTGGGTGGCGACCGGCTCGTGCCCGTGCCGCTGGCCGATCTCCAGGGTGACGAACGACGTCACCCCGAAGCCGAGCGCCGCCGGTGACACCTGCGGCCCGAACCCGCCGATCACCCCCCGGGCGACCAGCTTGTCGAGCCGGGCCTGGACCGTGCCGCGGGCCACCCGCAGCCGCCGGGAACATTCGAGTACGCCGATCCGCGGCTCCCTGGTCAGCAGCGCGATCAGCTCAGCGTCCAGCTGATCGAGCTGGACATTCTGTACAGCGTCCATGGCCCCCGACCCTAACGAGTGAGCAGGCTGACCAGCCGTCGTCGCGGCGGTTGCCCAGTGGGGATGAACCGCCCATCCTGCCGTTACCGGCCATGGCGATCCCGATCGGCCGGCTCCGAGGGAGGACGATCGTGACCTACCTGACTGATTCCCGCGACGCCGACGCCACCGCGACCCGCGACCCGTTTCCGGTGCACGGCGTCGACCACCTGACCTTCCTGGTCGGCAACGCCAAGCAGGCGGCACACTTCTACTCCACCGCGTTCGGTATGACCTGCGTCGCCTACCGGGGCCCGGAGCAGGGTTTCCGCGACCACGCCGAGTACGTGCTGACCAGCGGCGCCGCCCGGTTCGTGCTGCGCGGAGCGGTGCACGCCGACGCGTCCGCCGCCGCGCACGTCGCCCGGCACAGCGACGGGGTGGCCGACATCGCGCTCGCCGTACCGGACGTGGACGCCGCGTACGCGCACGCCCTGGCGCAGGGCGCGACCGGGCTGGCCGCCCCGGCCGACCTCACCGACGGCGCCGGCACCGTACGGATGGCCAGCATCGCCGCGTACGGCGAGACCCGGCACACCCTGGTCGACAGGTCCGGCTACGACGGCCCGTTCCTGCCCGGCTTCGTGGCCCGACCACCGATCGTCGACCGTACGCCGTTGGTCGACGCCGGCCTGCAGCCGAAGCGGTTCTTCCAGGCGGTCGACCATGTGGTCGGCAACGTCGAGCTGGGCCGGATGGACGAGTGGGTGGCGTTCTACCACCGGGTGATGGGCTTCACCAACATGGCCGAGTTCATCGGTGACGACATCGCCACCGACTACTCGGCGTTGATGAGCAAGGTCGTCGCCAACGGCAGCCGCAAGGTGAAGTTCCCGCTCAACGAGCCGGCGGTGGCCCGCCGCCGCTCGCAGATCGACGAGTACCTGGAGTTCTACGGCGGGCCGGGAGTGCAGCACATCGCGTTGGCCACCAACGACATCCTGGCGTCGGTGGACGCGATGCGGGCCGCCGGGGTGGAGTTCCTCGACACCCCGGACTCGTACTACGACGACCCGGCGCTGCGGGCCCGCATCGGTGAGGTCCGCGCCCCGATCGAGCAGTTGAAGACGCGCCGGATTCTGGTCGACCGGGACGAGGACGGCTACCTGCTGCAGATTTTCACCAAGCCGGTGCAGGACCGCCCGACGGTCTTCTTCGAACTGATCGAACGGCACGGGTCGCTCGGCTTCGGCAAGGGCAACTTCAAGGCGCTGTTCGAGGCGATCGAACGGGAGCAGGAGAGCCGGGGCAACCTCTGAACCCGGGTCGGCGGCCGGTGAACCGTCGACAGGCTGCGGTGCCGGTCGCGCCGGTCGTTAAGGTGCCAGGGTGAGCATGCACAGTCCGCCCCGGCCGGCCGGCCGCATCGCGGGGTCCGCCCGGTGACGTCGATCTCGCCCGGCTGGTACAAGGACCCCGCAGATCCGACCACCCAGCGTTACTGGGACGGCGGCGGGTGGATCGGTGCGCCGTTGCCGGCCGACGCCACCCCGCCGGACGGGCCGCCACCGGCGGAGCAACCGCCCACCGCCAACGAGCCGACGTCACCGGCTGGCACGTCGGCGGCGGCACCGGCCGAGCCGGAGTCGCAGCCGCCGGGCCACCCACCACCGCCGGGCCACCCGGCGCAGAGCTACCCGGCGCAGAGCTACCCGCCGCCGCCACCGGGCTACCCGGCAGCGCCGCCGCCCGGTTGGCCGGGCTACCGGTTGCCGCCGCCGGAGCCCCGGCCGCAGGGAATGGCGTTGGCGTCGTTCGGCGCGCGGCTGGCCGCCCGACTGATCGACATCGGCGCGGTGCTGCTGCTCAACATCTTCATCAACGGCTGGTTCGTCTGGCAGTACGTGGTGGAGACCTGGCCGACGTTCAATGAGATCTGGCGGCGGTCACTGGCCGACGACCGGTCCACCGAGGGACTCCCGCAGGTCACCGAACGGGCCTCCGGACTGCAGATGGTGATCATCCTGCTGGCGGCGGCGATCTGGTGGGCGTACGAGGTGCCGGCGGTCGCGAACACCGGTCAGACCCTCGGCAAGCGGCTGGCCCGGCTCAAGGTGGTGCCGGTCGAGCCGGGCGGGCAGCTCGGCTTCGCCCGGTCGTTCCGCCGGTGGAACACCCTCGGCCTGCCCACTCTGTTGTGGATCTGCTGCGTCGGCTTCATCCTTCAGCTAATCGACTGCGTCTACCTGCTGTTCGACCGCCCGCTGCGGCAGGCGCTGCACGACAAGTCGGCGCAGACCGTCGTGGTGCAGCTGCCGCCCGGCGTACCGGCGACCGCCGCCGGCCCCGGCGGTGGTCGGACCAGCGGTGGTCGGACCAGCGGTCCGGGCGCGGACCGCGACACCCCCGGAAGCTCCGCATGACAGGAGGCCCCCCGATGCCCCCCTCGCTCGGTCTGACCCGCGCCGACCTCGACGCGCTGCCCAGCTACGTGCCGGGGCGCAGCCCGGTCGACCTGGCCCGGGAGCTCGGCCTGCCGGAGGCGATCAAGCTGGCCAGCAACGAGGTGCCGTACGGGCCACTGCCCGGCGTCGTCGAGGCGGTGACGCAGGCTGCGACGTCGACGCACCGCTACCCGGACATGGGAGTACTGGCGCTGCGGGCAGCGCTCGCCGAACGACTCGGGGTGGCCGCGGAGCGGGTGGTCACCGGCTGCGGGTCGGTGGCGCTCTGCGAGCATCTGGTACGGGCCACCTGCCTGCCCGGAGACGAGGTCGTCTACTCGTGGCGGTCGTTCGAGGCGTACCCGATCATCGCGGCTACCACGGCGGCGAGCAGCCGGCGGGTGCCGAACACCGCGACCCACGGCCACGACCTGCCGGCGATGGCCGCGGCGGTCACCGGGCAGACCCGGCTGGTGCTGGTCTGCAACCCGAACAACCCGACCGGCACCAGCGTTCGCCGGGCCGAGCTGGACCGGTTCCTCGACGCGGTGCCCGACGACGTACTGGTGGTGCTGGACGAGGCGTACCGGGAGTTCGTCACCGACGCCGAGGTACCCGACGGCCTAGCCGCCTACGGTGACCGGCCGAACGTGGTGGTGCTGCGCACGTTGTCCAAGGCGTGGGGGCTGGCCGGGCTGCGGGTCGGCTACCTGGTCGCACATCCCGAGGTGGCGTCGGCGGTACGCAAGGTGGCCACCCCGTTCGGCACCAACGCGCTGGCGCAGGCGGCAGCGCTGGCCGCGCTCGACCAGGCCGACGAGGTCCGCCGCCGGTGCGATCTGGTGATCGCCGAGCGGACCCGGGTCACCGACGCGGTACGCGAACTGGTGCCGGACGTGCCGGACAGTCAGGCAAACTTCGTCTGGCTGCCACTGGGTGAGCGGGCGGTGCCGTTCGGCGCGGCCTGCGAGTCACGCGGGGTGATCGTGCGGCCATTCGCGGGCGACGGGGTCCGGGTCACCATCGGTACGCCGGCCGAGAACGACGCGTTCCTGGCCGCCGCCGAAGCGGCGCTCTGAGGCTGCGGGTGTCGGCGACCTAGGTGCGGGCGACGATCACCGCCTCCTGCAACCGGTAGTAGCGGTCGTCGTCGGCGTCCGGGTCGACCGGCAGCCGTAGCCGTTCGACGGCCACGAACCCGTCCTGTGCGTAGACGTAGCCAGGGGCCCAGTCGGTCGACAGCTCACTCAGCAGGATCAGCACGAAGCGGGACAGCTTGGCACCGGTCGCCGCGTCCAGGGTGATCAGCTCCCGGGTGGCGGTCAGCAGGTGCGCCCGGCCTGGCTGCACCGCGAGCAACCGGTCACCCGTACCGCCCGGACCGGGTGCCGCCGCTGACGGCAGCGGCCACCGCCACGCCTGCTCGCCGGTCCGCGCCACCTCGGCCACCACCGCCGGAGCGTCCCCGGCGGTGTCCAACCGGATCGCCATCCCGTCGACCAGCATCGCGTCGACCGGGTCGAGCGGCGGTGCCGGCACCGGCTCCGGGCCGTCGACCAGCCAGCCCCGGGACTGTCCCGCCCCGGTGGTGCGCACCGCCCCGCAGGTCGAGCGGGCGGCGGCACAGCCGATCGGCTCCACGGCCAGCCCCGGACCGGCCCCCTCCGGCTGCCAGGTCGCGGTCAACTGCCCGGTCGCGACGTCGTAGAACTCCACGGTCGGCGGTGCCGCGCAACTGTTGACCAGGGCGAACCGGCCGCCGGTGGTGCTGAAGCCGGCGTCCCGGCAGGCGTCACCCTGGCCGGGCAGCATGGTTCGCCACAGTTCCCGACCGGTCGCCGTGTCGAACCCGGTCAGTTGGGACTCGCCGTGCGCCACCACCACCGACCGGCCGTCGGTGCCGCTGACCGCGGTGTGCAGACCGGACGGCGCGTAGACGGTCTGTGCCCCGGTGCGCCGACCGGCGTACCCGGTGTCGGCCGGCTGTGGGCCGACGGACCGCCACGCCACCTCGCCGCTGACCGCGTCGATCGCCACGAGTTCGCCGTCCGTCCAGCGGCTCACCACGGTGGTGCCGGTGGCGACGACGCCGGTCAGCTGCTCCGGCCAGCGCCGGAACGACCAGGCCGGGGTGACCTGGGTACGCATGTCGATCGGGCCGTCGGCGCGCACCTGACGGGTGGTGGCGTACACCCGGAACCGTCCGTCGACCAGCAGCGGCGCGGCGGAGAGCTCGGCCACCGGGCCGGGTTCGGCGGTCGGCGGGGATGGCTGGTAGCCGGCCGGGGTGACCACCTCGGTCGGGGCCAGCACCCGCCAGGCGACGACCGTCACGGCGGCGAGGACGACCACCCCGGCCAGCACCCCGGCGGTGATCAGCTGCCAGCGTGGGCGGGACCGCCACCAGGGGCGTCGCCCGCCGGGCTGCGTCTCGTCGGAGTACGGCTGCCCGTCGGGGTTCGCCGGCCCGTCGGCGGGATGCGCCGAAGGGTCCGCTGTGTCCGCTGGGTGCTGGGTGTTGCTCGCCGGCTCGGCCATCGGGCACCTCCCCCCGCACCCTACCGAACCGGACAACCGCGTCGGGTCAGCCGCAGACGTTGGACCACCGGTCACGGACCGAGCAGGGCCAGTGGAACGACGGCGATTCCGTCCGCGCGCCGGTACGCCGCCGGACCGGTGGTGACCACCGCCGCGTCCAGCAGGTCTTCACCCAACCGGTCCCGAAGCCACCGCAGGTGCGCGACGTCGTCGTCACCGACGGTCGGGGCAAGTTTGACTTCCAGCGCGACAACCCGCTGATCGGCACGCTGCACGATCAGGTCAACTTCGTGACGGCCGTCCCAGGTCCGCAAATGGTGAATCGAGGATTCAGCGGCCTGTGCGTAGACCCGGATGCACAGTGTCACCAGAGACTCGAAGAGTGCACCCAGCAACGGTCCCATCCGGGGGGTGGCCCCAGCCGGGGTTGATTCGTTGAGCAGCGCTTCCCGACTGGCTCCGAGCAGCCGAGCGGCAAGCGCGGGATCGGCCAGGTGGTGTTTGACGGCGCTGCCGAGCCGGGTGAAGGTGCTACGGCTCGGCGACCAGCCCGGCACGGGATCCAACAGCCAGAGTTGGGAAAGCACGTCACGATAGGCGACGGTGGTGGTTTTGGCGGGCTTGTTGCTCTCGCCCGGCGTCGCCGCGTCGAGGATCGCCGTGTAGGAACTGGTGGTCGCGGTGGCGCTCGCGTACGCCGCCAACCATCCCCGGAGCGTCTCGGGTCGGCGTACCAGATGCCCCTGCTCCGGGAAGTCACGCTCCACGATCCGGGCAAGGTAGCCGTCGAGTTGCGCGCGACGCGCTCTCGACGGCAATTGTCGGATGGCGGGAAAACCTGACCGGACGATCTCCTCGGCGTAGTCGGCAAGGCCCACCGGTGATTCGCCGACGACCTCCGGTCGTTGACCGGAAAGCAGGTCACGCAAACTGACCGTGGGTTCGGCGATGGCCCGCTCGACGAGAGTCATCGGCCGCATCCGCAGCTGCACGATCCGACCCGCTCCGGAGTGGGTGGGTGCCGAGGTGGGGGTAGCGCTGCCGGTCAGCAAATACCTGCTCGGCGACGAGTCCCGATCGACGCTGCGTCGCACCAGATCCCAGACCGTCGGTTCCCGCTGCCACTCGTCGATGAGTACCGGGCCCGGGAGACGGTCGAGGCGCTGCGGATCGGCCCGCAACAACTCGCGCTGCACGGGATCGTCCAATGCGATGAGGGTGGCTGCCCGACGTTGCCCCGTCGCCGTCTTGCCCACCCCCTTCGGTCCCTCAACGCTGATGGCAGGCAGGCCAGGGAGGAGTTCATCCAGCTCCTGATCGACGATCCTAGTCTGATAGTCACTCACCAGCCAAAACTACCTTCCACACGCGTTACAAGCTACTTTTCACACGCATTTCACACTACCTCACACACATCTTGTAGGCTACCCTTACGCCGGTCGACACGTGGTCGGTCAGGTGGTGGCCAGGGCCCGGGTCGGCGGTAGCCGGGCGGCCTGCAACGCCGGATAGCCGCCGGCGACGACACCGACCAGCAGCGCCCCACCCAGCCCGGCGAGGGTCGCCCCGGGCGGCACCACCACCGGCCAGCCGTTGGCGACCGCGTAACCGGCGGTGGCGGCCAGGCCGAGCGCCGTACCGGCGAGGCCGCCGAGCAGCGACAACGCCACCGACTCGGTGAGAAACTGCGCCCGGATCTGACCCCGGCTCGCGCCGAGCGCCCGGCGCAACCCGATCTCCGACCGACGTTCCAGCACCGAGATCACCATCGTGTTCGCCACCCCGATCCCGCCGACCAGCAGCGCCACCCCGGCCAGCGCCAGGAACAGCGAGGCAAAGCTGCTCTCGGTGGCACGTTTGGCCGCCAGCGCGTCCGACGGCCTGGTCACCTGCACCTTGCTGGGCCGCTGCGGGTCGATCGTCGCCGGCAGCACCGCCCGCACCGCCTCGATCGCCGGCTCGTGCGCCCGCAGGTAGATCACCGTCGGGTGCCCGCCGAAACCCAGCTCGGACTCGGCCGCCGGCCACCCCACCAGGGCCGACCGGTCGATCTCCGGGGCCAACGGCAGCGGCTCCAGGATGCCGATCACAGTGAACCAGACGTCGCCGATGCGTACCTGCGTCGGCGAGTCCACCGGGCCCAGGTCGACCACACCCAGCCGGGTCGCGGCGACCGCGCCGAGCACCACCGTCGGCAGCCGTTCGGTGGCGGCGTCGAGGTAACGCCCGGTCCGCAGCCGCGCGTCGAGCGTCACCGGCAACCTCGCGTCGCTGGCCAGCACGGTCAACCCGGAGCCGTCGCGTGGGTCGATCAAGTCGGAACGGCGGATCACCGTGTTGGTGTTGGCTACCGCGCTGGTCGCGGTCACCGGCCCGATCCGGGCCACCATCGCCGGGGCCTCCACCGGCAGCCGGGTGACGCCGTCCTCGTCAGGCTGGGCCGTCGCCTGCAGCAGATTCACCCCGAGGGCGGACAGCTCGGCCAGCAACGCCCGCTCACTGGCCGCCGGGATGCCGGTGACCACGATCATCGTGGCGATACCGATCGAGATGCCCAGCGCCGACAGCGCCGCCCGCAACCGGCGGGTCCGGATCCCGACCAGCCCGAGTCGGAGCAGATCCAGCGGGGCCAGCCGCACCGGGCGCGGCAGCTGCACCGGGGCAGCTCCGACCAGTTGGGGAGATTCCACCCGGCTCACGGCACGGCCACCGGCTGCTGGCGGACGTCGCCGACCAGCCGACCGTCGCGGATCTCCACCCGGCGCGGCAGCCGCGCCGCGACGTCCCGGTCATGGGTGATCACCGCGATGGTGGTGCCGTCGGCGTTGAGCGTGGTGAGCAGGTCGAGCACGGCACGACCGGTGGCGGTGTCCAACGCACCGGTCGGCTCGTCGGCCAGCACCAGCGCCGGCCCGTTGACCAAGGCACGGGCGATCGCGACCCGCTGCCGTTCCCCGCCGGACAGCTGCCGGGGCAGGTGACCGACCCGGTGCGCGAGACCGACCCGGGCCAGCGCCTCGGCGGCCAACGGTCGGCGGCGACGACGCGGTACGCCCGCGTACAGCAGCCCGGTGGCGACGTTCTCCGCCGCGGTCAACCCGTCGGTGAGGTGGAACTGCTGGAACACGAAGCCGAGCCAGCGCCCACGCAGCGCCGACAGCTGCCGGTCGGACAGGGTGGTCACGTCGTGCCCGCCGAGCCGGACCGTACCGCTGGTCGGACGGTCCAGGGTGCCCATGATGTTGAGCAGGGTCGACTTGCCGGAGCCGGACGGTCCGACGATGGCGACCAGCTCCCCGGCGTGGATGTCGAGGTCGACGTCGGTCAGCGCGGCGACGCCGCCGGGGTAGCGCATCCCGGCCCGCACGACCGACAGCACCGGTGCGCTCACGACGTGGTCACCACCGTCATGCCCGCGTCGAGACCGGCCCCGGTGACCTCGACCATTCCCCTGGTGAACAGCCCAGTCTCGACGGCGACCAGAGCACCGTCGGTCAGCTGCACCGCGTACCCGCCCTCGGCGAGCGCGAGCAGCGCACCGACCGGCACCGCGAGGACCTGCTCCCGCAGCTCGGTACGGAACTGCACCCGGACCGGCGCGGACTCCAGCCCGCCGAGCACCGCCGGGTCGTCGGGCACGACGGTGACGTCCACCGTCGGACCCTGCCCCGGCGGACCTTCTGACTCCTCGGCGACGGTGCCGACCGCGGTCACCGTGCCGGGGGCGGTCGCGCCGTCGGGCAGAGTGATCGTCACCGACACGTCGGGCACCATCCCGGTCGCCTCGCCGGCTTCTACCCGTACCGTGATGACCTTGTCGGTGGGGGTGACCGACATGATGTCCGTCGCGGCACTGTCGCCGGGCAGCGCGGCGACCGAGCCGACCCGGACCTTGCCCCGCAGTACGGCGACCTCCCCGGCCCGGACGACCCCGGTGGCCGGCGCGTCGCGGTCCCGCTGCCAGCGTTCGATGGCCGAGATCAGCTCCGGGGTGAGAACGGCGTCGCCGGACCGGACGGTGACCGTACCGCCTGTCGGGGTCGGTGCCACCTCCCGCTCCGACGACTCCGCCGCGTCGCTCTCCACTGTCGGCCCAGCCGCATCGCTTCCCCCCGTCGGCCCCGCCGCGTCGTCGGGGTCCGGCGGCGGTGCCGCCGCCGGCACCGCGACGGCGGCGCCGACCGGCGGCTGCCAACCGATCCGGTAGCCCAACGCCTTCAGGTTGTCGGCGACCACCCGCACGTCGCGGCCGACCAGGTTCGGCCGGTCGAGGGTCCGGAACAGCGGCGTACCGCCGTAGAACAGCAGTACCGGCTGATCATCCACGCGGTACAGTTGCTCGCCGCGTTCGATGACGGATCCCTGCTCCGGCAACCAGGTCAGCACCCCGTCGCCGGAGCCCCGCACCGGTCGGGCGGCACCGTAGCCGAGGGTGCCGACCAGCTCCCGGGCGTCGGAGATGTCCATTCGCACGACCTCGGTGGTCGCCACCCAGAGCGGATCCGCCGTCGCGGCGTCCGCCTCGGCCGTCGCGCCCCGGCCCGGCCAGCCCCAGCCGGCTACGGTTCCGGTCACCACCAGCCCGGCCACCACGACCGCGACCGGCAGGCCGTACGCCAGCGTCCGACGCCACCGACGACCGGCGAACGTTCGCAGGAAGAACACCATGCCGGCCATCGTCGCCGGCAATTGTGAGGAACCTGTCAGGCCGGTACGGTGCCATTTCCCACCGCCGCGCCGACGCTGACACGCAGTATGGTTCGCCCCGTGGTTGCCCATGTGCTGATCGCCGAGGACGACCGGCGGCAGGCCGAGGTGCTGCGCCGCTACGTCGAGTCCGACGGACACCGGACCACAGTGGTCCACGACGGGCGCGACGCGCTCGACCAGGCCCGCCGGCACCGGCCGCAGCTGCTGGTGCTCGACGTGATGATGCCCGGCCTGGACGGGCTGAACGTGTGCCGGATCCTGCGTCGCGAATCGGACCTGCTGGTGCTGATGCTCACCGCCCGCGCCGACGAGGACGACCTGCTGCGCGGGCTCGATCTGGGTGCGGACGACTACCTGACGAAGCCGTACTCGCCGCGGGAGCTGATGGCCCGGGTCCGGACGTTGCTGCGCCGGGTCGACCGGGTGCCACGCACCATCGACGGGGTACGACGGGTCGGTGCACTCGCCGTCGACCCGGTCCGCCGGGAGGTCACCGTCGACGGACGACCGGTCAACTGCACCCCGGGCGAGTTCGCAATCCTCGCCGCCCTGGTCGAGCAGCCGGAACGCGCCTTCACCCGGGCCCAGCTGCTGGAGCACACCCGGGGCGTGGACCGGGACTCGACCGAGCGGGCCATCGACACCCACCTGGTCAACCTGCGCCGCAAGATCGAACCGGACGTACGCCGGCCGGCGTACCTGGTGACGGTGTACGGCGTCGGCTACAAGCTGCGCGACCCCGCCGGTGGGTGAGCCGGCCACCGGCGGTCCGGCCCCGGCCACCGGCGGTCCGGCCCCAGGCCCGGCTTCGGTCGCGCGGGTACCGCTGCGGCACAGCCTGATGCTGCGGCTGCTCGGCGCGTCGGTGCTGGTGACGGTCTGCGCGGTCGTCGCCACCGCCTGGCTTACCGTGGCGTCGACCACCCGGGCGATCGAGCAGGAGCAGGGTCGGTCCCTCGCCGACGACGTCAGCGTCTACGACGAGATGATCACGTACGCGATCGACCACCGCGACTGGTCGGCGGTCACGCCGGTCGTCGACGACCTCGCATCGCGTACCGGCCGGCGGATCGTGCTGCTCGACCCGGTGACCCGCGACCCGGTCGCCGAGTCGGCGCCCGGGCCGACGCTGCGCGACGCCCGCCCGTCGGCGATCGTCGACCCGCTCGACCTCGACCCGGCGCTCACCGCCAGCCGTCACGGGTCCAGCATCGACACCCGGGTCGTCGGGCCGTACCGGCTGAGCGACGACGAACGCGCCGGCATCCACAAGGCGGCCGAGGACCACCGGAGCTGCCTGGTCGACGGGGCAGGGCTCGCCGCCGAAGTCGTCGAGCTGCCGGGCGGCCGGGCGACGGTGACGATCCTCGACGCCGGTATCGACCGTGGCCGGCCGCTGGCCTGCCCGGAACCGGCGCTGCTGCGCGAGCCGGCCCGCAGCGAGGTCGCACCCCTGGCCGAGCTGCTCGACCTCACCGAGGCATGTCTCGGGCCCGAGGCGGCGAACATCGACCTGGCCGTCACTCCTACGCTGGACGTCCGGGTCCTGCGGGCCTCCCCAGGTGCGCCGTCCGAGGCCGACGCCCGCGCCTGCGCCGAGACAGGCCTCCGCAGCCAGCTCCGGGCGTACGTCGCACCGCCGGTGCTGCTGTACGTCACCGACGCGACGGCCACCGACGCCGGGTCGCCGACCGTCAACCTGTCCACCGGGAACCTGCTGCGGATCGCCGGTGTCGCCGGACTGGTCCTGCTGCTCACCGTGGCGGTCACCGTCGGAGTCGGAATGCGGCTGGTCCGGCCGTTGCGGGCACTGGCCGCGGCGGCCCGTGCGCCGGTGGACAGGCAACGCCCGGTGCCGGTCACCACCCGGGACGAGATCGGCAGTCTCGCCACCGCCTTCAACGACCTGGCACGCCGGCGGGACCAGCTGGAGCGGCAACGCCGGGCGATGGTCAGCGACGTAGCCCACGAGCTGCGGTCGCCGCTGACCAACATCCGGGCCTGGCTGGAGGCCGCCCAGGACGGGCTGGCACCGGCCGACACCCACACCCTCGAACTGCTCACCGAGGAGGCGACCCTGTTGCAGCATGTCATCGACGACCTGCGGGACCTGGCCGCAGCTGACGACGGCACCTTCGCGGTGCATCCGGAGCCGACCTTCGTCGGCGACGTACTCAGCCAGGTCGTCGAGGCCAACCGCGGGGCCGCTGCCACCGCCGGGGTCACCCTGACCGGGGCGGTGCACGGCGATCCGGAGGTCGTCCTCGACGCGGTACGGCTGCGACAGCTCGTCGGCAACCTGGTGGGCAACGCCGTGCGGCACACCCCGGCCGGGGGTTCGGTCACCGTCGACTGCGCCGTACGCGACGACTGGCTGACCATCGAGGTTGTCGACACCGGGATCGGGATCGCCGCCACCGACCTGCCGAAGTTGTTCGACCGGTTCTGGCGGGCCGACGCCTCGCGCAGCCGGCGCACCGGCGGTAGCGGGCTGGGTCTGCCGATCGCCCGGCAGCTGGCCCACGCACACGGCGGTGACATCACCGTGGCCAGCGAGCCGGGCCGGGGCACGCACGTCACCGTACGCCTCCCGGCCCGGCGCTGCGACCCGGTCAGCTCCCGCTGAACGCCTCCGCTTCGCAGTCCTCGACCTCGGTACCGGCCGGCAGTCCATCAGCGAGTGACAGGAAGTCTCCGTCGACGAACGCGTCGACCCCGCGGTCCTGCAGACATTCCGCCCAGGCCAGCAGCTTGTCCGGATACTCGGGGTCGAGGCGCAGGGAACGCTGCCACAGGCGTTCGGGTTCCAGCGGCGCGCAGTCCTCGGCGACCTGCCGCACCTGCGGGGTGTCCGCTCTCGTCTTCCGCTCCATTTCCGACACCCCGTTGTCCTCGAAGCACTGCAGCCAGAGGTTCATCAGCCGCTCCTGTTCCTCAGCGGACGTGTCGGGGCGGATCAACGGACGCTCGGCCTGCGGCGATGGCGAGGCGTCCGGCCCAGCGCTGCCCACGATCGAGGCGACACCGCTGTCGCCGGCGTCACCAGCCGACCCTCGGGCACCGGTAGCGCTCGTGTTCCCGTCACCGCCGCCGCACCCGGCCGACAGCCCGATCGCCGTCACGGCGAGCGCGGCCAGCAACGGTTCGGCCAGCCGGCTCGCCGGACGCATCTGTCGATATCTGCTCATGCGAGCCAGAATTCCGGCCAACCGTCAGGAACCTGTCAGCATTGTCAGCCGGCGACGGCCAGGCGGGCGAGGTGCTCGTCGGTGAGGGCGAGAGTGACGCCGTCGAGCGCCGCTTCCAACTGGTACAGCTTGCTGCCGCCGAGGATCGGGCGGATGCCCTGCGCCACCAGCCAGGCCAGCACCACCTGGCCGCGGGTCGCGCCGGTGTCCCGGGCGACGTCGTCGAGCGCCGCGAGCCGCCGCGTACTACCGGGATGGTCGTACACCGGCGGGATCGGCTTGGCCGGGTCGTCGTAGGCACCGGTCAGCAGCGGCGTGTACGCCCACACCTCCATCCGGTACGCCTGCGCGATGTCCCGCTGCTCGTCGCTGAGCAGGCCGAACGGATGCTCCACCCCCTCGGGCAGCGTGCCGGGGCGGGCCCGTAGGTAGGTGGCGTTGAGTTGCAGGGCGTCGATCGGCCGGGTGCCGGTGGCGGCGGCGTGGGCGCGGGCCCGCTCGATGCGCCAGGCCGGGTGGTTGGACGCGCCGACCCGACGTACGGCACCGGACGCGACCAGCCCGGCGACCGTGTCGACGGTCTCCTCGATCGGGGTGGCCCGGTCCTCCTGGTGCAGCCAGAGCAGGTCGACGCTGTCCACGCCCAGCCGGTCCAGGCTGCCGGCGAAGGCGTCCTCGACGGCGCGGCGGCTCAGCCCGGCCCGCACCCGCGGCCACGATCCGGCCCACAGCGGCTCGGCACCGACCTTGGTCGCGATGCGCACCCGCTGCCGTACGCCGGGGCGGGCGGCGAGCCACCGCCCGATGACCCGTTCGCTGTCGCCGCCCCGGCCGTCCTTGCTTGCCCAGAATGCGTAACAGTCGGCGGTGTCGATCCACTCGCCGCCCCGCTCGACGAACCGGTCGAGCAGGGCGAAGGAGGTCTCCTCGTCGATCCGGGTACCGAACATCATCGCGCCCAGGACCAGCGGCGAGGCCGGTGCCGGCGTGCTGTTTTCGTACGTCATGGGTCCACCCTGCGACCTGGAGCGCGCTCCAGGTCAAGCGGTACCGTCGGCGGTATGACGGCCTACTCACCCGCCGAGGCGGCGGCCCGGTCCGGCTTCTCGATCGACACGCTGCGCTACTACGAACGGGAGGGCATCCTGTCGCCGGTCGCCCGCAACTCCAGCGGGCGCCGCGTCTACAGCGACGACGACCTGGGCATGCTCGACTTCCTGCGCTGCCTGCGGGACACCGGGATGCCAATCGAACGGCTACGCCGCTACGGCGAACTGTGCCGTGACCCGCAGACCATCCCGGAGCGGATCGCGCTGCTGCGCGAGCACGCGGACGCGGTCGAGCAGCAGATCGAACAGCTGCACCGCTGGCGGGCCCGCCTCGGTGAGAAGCTCGCCTGGTACCAGGGCCAGGCGGCGGACACGACCGCAGCCGAGGGCTAGTCTGCCGGCTTTTCCACCGACCACCCCGCACCATGGGAACAGCAGGTCAAACGGGGTGAGGAGAGCGATCGTGGCAGCACCGGTGGACAGCGTCGGCAAGGATCTGCAGGCGATGCGAGCGGGCGCCGAACGGGCCCGGACTGCCGCAGCGGCGGCCCAGCACGAAGCCGAGCGGGTCGCCGGTCAGGCGGCGGCCGGCGGCTTCAGCGGCATCGTGGCCGGCATGATCCAGGTACGCAACACGCTGAAGGAACTGCAGGCCGGGCTGACCATGGTCACCGGCACGCTCGACGAGGTGGCGGCCACGGTGGTGCCGGTGCCGAGGGAGCCGTCACCGGCGGAGGTGCTGGCCACGCTGGGTCGGGCCGGCGACAAGCTGCGCGCCGTCCGCGACGGCATCGGCGCGGCCGCTGCGAAGGCCGACGAGGCGGCAGGGCTGGTGGCGCGGGTGCTGCAGGGCGGCGACCCGGCCCAGCTGCTCGGTGCGCTCGGCACTGTCAAGGAGACGCTGGCGGCGGTACGGCAACGCGCCGGCGTCGTCGACGAGTCGCTGACCGCTGCCGCCGCCACCGCCCGCCGGGTCGGCGCGAAACCGGGCAGCTGACGGTCGGCCGCCGTCGATACTCGGCCGCCGTTGACGTTCAGCCGCCGCCATCCGGCCGTTCCGCTGCACACAGCTCGCGGGAAATGGTGTGATTTGTGCGGGTCGACAGCCTTCGTTGGTTGCCGGCGCGGCAGGCAGCCGGCGATGTGCCGGACGGCCCCGAGAAGGAGAGGCGATGCGTTTCAACCCGCTCGAAGAAACCGGCATCCCGCTGGAAAAACAGCTACGGAGCTGGTCCGAACTGAACGTCGAGCCGTACGAGCCGCACGGGGTCGATCCGTACACCCGGTGCCGGGTGATCGTGATGAACGGGATCGAGGTGGAGGCGATCACGTTCAGCCACCAGATGAACCGGCACGTCGACGACATCGAGTTACGGCAGAAGCTCGCCTACCTGCGCTACATCGAGCAACAGCAGCAGAAGGCGATCAACTGGATGATCCCCGGCCAGGAGTCGGTGCTGGAGGTCGTGCTCGGGTACGAGCAGGTGGCGACCGACATCACCGCCTGGGTCGCCCGCAACGAGCCCGACCCGTACCTGCGGCAGAACTACAAGTTCGGCCTGCTGGAGGACTTCGACCACCTCTACCGCTACTCCAACCTGTACGAGCTGACCCAGGGCAAGAAGGCGCAGGCGATCGTCGACTACCTGACCGAGGTCATGCCGGGGCGGCCGACGTCGCACCACCACCGCCACCCCGAGGACAACGTCCGCAAGCACTACGACAAGCACACCGTCGATCCGCTGTCACGGATGCACGCCATCACCATCACGGCCGCCGAGCAGCAGACGATGAACTACTACATGAACGTGGGGCCGGAGTTCGTCGAGCCGATCGCCCGGGGTCTCTACCTGGAGATCGCGATGGTGGAAGAGGAACACGTCACGCAGTACGAGTCGATGCTCGACCCGGCGGAGAGCTGGCTGGAGCAGCTCGTCCACCACGAGTACAACGAGTGCTACATGTACTGGTCGTTCGCCCAGGACGAGGACGACCGCCGGATCAAGCAGGTCTGGGAGCTGAACCTGGCGATGGAGATCGAGCAGCTCAAGGTGGCGGCCGATCTGCTGCGCCGGTACGACGGCCGGGAGCCGGAGCAGATCCTCCCCGCCGAGATGCCGCAGCCGACGAAGTTCCAGCCGAACAAGGACTTCATCCGCGAGGTGATCGCCGAACAGGTGGACATCACCACGTTCGGCACCGGTTTCGTCGCCGAGTGGCCGGAGCGCTACATCAAGCACATGGCGACGGTCAACGCCGGTGGCGCACCCAGCGAGCAGGTCATCGACGAGAACGCGCAGCGCAACGGCCGGGAGTACCGCAATATCACCGACGGCCCGTACCCGGCCGAGCAGTACGCCCACGAGAAGGTCCGAGAGGAGGTCGCGCGATGACGCCCAGTGCCGTACGCACCGAGACCGGCGCGATGATCAAGCCCGGCCCGATGGTGACGGTCACGCCGGAGCGGGCGGTGGACGACGACCGACTCGCCGCCTTCGCCACTGGCAGTGGTCTGAACGGCCCGTTCCTGGCCGACCAGCTCTCCGCGTGGAAGACCCACGACCTGATGGGGGTCCACCTGTTCGCCATGCTGACCCGGCGCACCCCCAACCCGATCCTGGCCGGACTGTACGGCCGGCTCAGGACATCGGCCAGCGAGCGGGTGCAGACCTGGGAGGCGCTGATCGGCGAGCTGGGCGGCATGCCCAAGTACGTCAGCCCGACCGCCCGGATGACCGGCGGCATGGACGAGAAGATCATCTCGTCGTTCCTGATGAACGGCTCCGGTGACGAGCTGACCTTCGAGACGGCCGGGCTCAACGCCGCGTTCGCCACCCTGTCACTCGGCGTGCTCAACGCGCAGTCGCTGACCAACTGCGCGGAGAAGGCCGACGACGGCCAGGCCAAACAGGTGATGCAGGCGGCGGCCACCCGGCTCGGCGGGTCGGCGCAGGAGGGCCTGTCCGAGGTCGAAAAGGCGTTGAGCGCCAGCATGCTCCTGCAGGTCAGCAGCGGTACGGCCCAGAAGGTGATGCACGGCGTGGACAAGGCCGCCAGCAAGATCAAAAACACGCTGCGCTCATAGTACGGACCCGTGGCGGGTTCGTAGCTGATAGTCAAAACTCTCACCGGCCACCAGAATGGCTGCCGTGGAGACCATCTCGATCACTGAGGCCAAGGCTCGAATCGCTGAACTCGCCGATCGGGTCGCCCGGCAGCACGACCGCTACACGATCACCCACAACGGCCACGCGGACGTCATGCTGATCTCGGTGGCCGAGTACGAGTCGATGCGGGAAACGCTGGAACTGCTCTCCGACGCCGAAGCCCTCGCAGATCTCCGCCAGTCCAGGCAGGACTTCGCCTCGGGCGACACGTTCTCGATGGACGAGGTGCTCGGCGAGCTGAAACGACGTCGGAACACCGAAGCCAAGTAGGTCGTCGAGATCCAGCCGATCCGCCACCGACGCGACGCCTACCGCTCCTGACCGGCAACCGTCGTCACGGCCCCAATCCTGGCGGACCATGTACGCGATGTGAGGCTGAGATACCTATCCCGTTTGCCGATAGGTATCTCAGCCTCACATCGTGAGAGCCGTCGCCGGTAGCGAGCAGTCAGGCGGTGAAGGTGCTGGTCCTAGTGGCGGTGATGAAGGCGGACCAGCTCGCCGGGGAAATCACCAGCACCGGTCCGGCCGGGTCCTTGGAGTCCCGCACGCCGACCACCCCGCCCAACTCGTCGGCCACCTCGACGCACTGGCCCTGATCGTTGGAACGGGTGCTCTTGCGCCACGTCGTGTCGGCCACCTCGACGCAGTGACCCTGATCGTTGGAACGGGTGCTCTTGCGCCACGTCGTATCGGCCACCTCGACGCAGTCGCCCTGATCGTTGGAGCGGCTGCTCTTACGCCAGGTGGCGGTGGACAGGTCGATCATGACTCGTACTCCTTTGCGGTCCGGGCGAGGAGGTCACGTGTCGCGGCCTGACCGAGCGCGGCGGCCGTCAGGTCATCGAAGGCAATCGTATAGCGCTCGGCCTCATCCGGGCGGTCCAGAAAGAGGGCACCGGTGAGGCCCTCGACGTAGACGGTGGTCGGCTCCAGCTCGGCCGGGAAGTCGAGCATAGTGAAGGCGCGCGACAAGGTTCCACCGTGGATGCCGGCGCTGAACGGGATCAGCCGGATCGACACGTTCGGCAGCTCACTCGCCTCGGCCAGCCGGCGCAGCTGGGCAGCCATGATCGCCCCGGAGCCGGCCGGGCGACGAACTAGCGCCTCGTCCAGCACGATGTCGAACCGAGGCAGGATCGGCTCCATCCGGGTGAGCAACTGCGCCCGCTGCAACCGCACCGCCACCCGCTGCTCGATCACCTCCGGCGACAGGCGCAGCGGGCTGCGGGCGAAGACCGCTGTGGCGTACTCGCGGGTCTGCAGCACGCCGGGGACGAGCTCGGTGTGAAATGCGCGGAGGTGGGAGGCGGCCTCCTCCAGGCCGATGAACAGCTCGAACCAGGACGGGATGCTGGCGTAGTCGTGCCACCAGCCCTTCTCCTTGGTCTTCGGAGCCAGCGCGGCCAACGCCTCGACGGTCTTCAGGTCCGCGCCGTACAGCTCGCAGAGCAGCACCACGTCCTCGGCGCGGATCGGCACCTCACCGCGCTCCATCCGCAGCAGCTTGGTCGCCGACCAGTCCAACTCCCGGGCCGCCGTGGTCTGCGGGACCCGGGCCAGCCGCTCACGCAGCCGACGCAGCTCCCGACCGAGCTGGCGTCGCGGTACCGACGAGTTCAACAGGGCCGAGGACATTGGTACCACCTCCTGGAATTGATCACCTGCGGATTGATCATGCACGTCTGGCAGGTCAGATCTCGGTCGACCGAGGTCTATTCGACTGACTGGCCATATCTCTACCACATGGCCCCGACACTGTTGCGTTGGCGCAGATTGACCGACAGACTCTTCTTCGTTCGGGAACGGGATCGAAGCGCCGCAAATCGGCGCTGACCTTTCGTCGACGAATACGGCATGACCGATCGGTGGGCCGGCAAACCATCCGAACGGTCAGCGCCATTCTCCCCAATCAGGCGTGGCGGCCGGCACGGCACCCCCGAGCCGTCCGGCCGCCACGCCGCCGGAGAAACCCCAGCTCACCACGCTTACGCGAGAGGGTGAAGCGATGCCGTCGATCGGCCTCGGGATCGCCATGACGAGCTCCGCCATGATCGGATTTCTCGCCGGACTGCTGAGTTTCAAGGCGAAGAGCCGCTGGTGTCCGGACTGCGGAGCGATGACCTACCCGCAGCCGCCACCCCCGCCGATGTAGACAGCAACGCCACAGCACTGCCGATCTACGTGCAATTTCCACGACGACCAGTGAAACCGCAGAACAGTAGTCTCGGACGACTATCTCGGACGGCAATCCCGACGTGAGGAGAATCATGGCGTACCGCAATGACAAGCCCGACCGGTTCACCCGCCGGCCGCAGCCGTCGGAACAGATCAACCGACGGCCAACAGCGGGACGTCCGCCGCTGCCGAGCCGGGTTCCCGGCGAGACCGACATCGACACCGACCCGCGCTTCAACCTGGTCGGGGCGCATGGCGTCGCCCCGGCGCCCCGCGACGGCGGACACGACCGGATCGACGACGGGCATGACACCGCCGACCACGGTCACGCCGACGGCGACGGCGACGGGCCGCAGTCGGACGGCGACCTGGCGCTCGTCGCACAGATCGCCAAGCGGATGGCCGAGCGGCACATGCCGGACCGGACCGGCGGCTGCCGACACTGTGGAGGCACGTACTGCGAACTGTTCCTGGAGGCGCTCGCGGTGCTGGACCGACGCGACCGGGCCGCCGCCCGACGGATCCGCGCCGTCCTGCAGTACGCCGGCCTCACCCCGCCCTGACCCGCACCGCCCTGACCCGCACCGCCCTGGCCGAGCACCATTCTGGCCGACGCCCGGCGTACGCCCGCCGGCGCTGCTCACGCCCCGGTGTCCTCCGTGATCCGCCCGTCGCGGACCTGTACGACGCGGCCACAGCGGGCGGCCAGCCCTGGATCGTGGGTCGCGATCATCAGCGAGGTGCCGAGCCGGTCCCGCAGGCCGAAGAGCAGGTCGATGATCTCGTTTCCGGTCTGGCTGTCCAGGTTGCCGGTGGGTTCGTCGGCCAGCACCAGCATCGGATCGTTGATCAGCGCCCGGGCGATGGCGACACGCTGCTGCTGCCCGCCGGACAGCTTCGACGGCAACGAGTCCTCTCGGCCGGTGAGCCCGACCGCGCCGAGGAGCTGCTTCGCCCTGGCCCGCTTGTCGAAACCGACCTTGTACGGCAGCAGCGGCGCGATGACGTTGTCCGCGGCGGTCAGGGTGGGCAGGAGATGGAAGCGCTGAAACACGAATCCGATGCGCCGCCGGTGCTCCGCCAGACGGCGCCCCTTGACCCCGGTGACCGACTCACCGGCGACCTCGATCGTGCCGGAGTCGGGCGTGTCCAGCGCCCCGATCAGGTGCAGCAGCGTCGACTTGCCTGACCCGGACGGCCCCATCACGGCGACGATCTCCCCGCCGTCCATCTCGAAGTCGATGTCGCGGCAGGCGTGGATCGGCTCGCTGGCCTCCGTACGGTAGGTCTTCGACAGGCCGGTCACCCGGACCATCGGCTGGCTCTTCCCAGGGCTCGCGCTGCCCGGTTCAACGACGGGTGAAGCCATCGGTCTACTCCTCCACCAGCAGGCGGGTCACCGGGTGGCGCCGCAGCGACTGGATCGGTGGGATGGTCGCGACGGCCGCCGCGAGCACGCCGACACCCGCCACGATGGCGGCCACCGGCAGCAGCCGGGCCAGACTGGCCTCCGGCGTGCCACCGGCCAGCAGCACCGCGAGACCGAGCCCGAGGACAGCTCCCGGGACGGCTCCGAGCAGGCCCAGCAGCACGCCCTCGGTGAGAACCAGGCGGGCTGTCGAAGCGTGTGTCCAACCGGTCGCCTGCAGCGCGGCGAACTCGGCGGCCCGCTCCCGTACGTTCAGGAACACCACGTCGGCGATCGCGACCGTCGCCAGGACCAGCATCGCCACCACGGCGGCCAGGTCCGGCCCACGCACCTGGACGGCGATCGCGTCACCGAGCAGGCTGCCGACCAGGACACCCTGGAACGCCCAGGTGATGGCGACCAGCAGCGTCAGCGCGGTCACCGCGACGGCCAACGCGGCGCAGCCCAACGCCGTACGGCCCGGTGTCCGGCGGAGATTGACCACCGCGAGGCCGGTGAGTCCGAGGAACAGCCGGGCGCGGCGGCCAGTGACCACGGGTGGCCGGACCGCTGCCATGGGATCGGCCCGCGACGCCTGCACCGCCGGGATCAGGCCGGCGGCAAGGGATACCAGGATCGCCGCCGGGACGGCGAGTACCGCCCGGGACCACGACACGTCAGCACCGACCGGAACGGCGACCAGCCACGCCGCCACTGAACCCAGGGCACCGGCGACCAGCCCGATGAGCAGCAGCTCGCCCAGAATCACGGCGAACAACGACCGGCGCGGCCAACCCAGGCAGGCGAGTACGCCGAGTTCGGTACGCCGGGCGCGCACCGCTGCGGCGGACGAGTTGCCGATGAACAGCGCACAGACCACGAGGACCAGGACGAACAGGATCAGCGACTTGCGCTCCACCGCTTCGCTGATCACCACCCCGACGCCCTTCTTCGACCACCATTCGGTGAGTGACAGGTCGGGTCGGCCGAACTCGCCGGCAGGCAGCGCCACGGTCCGCTCGGTCGGCGACGAGCCGACGGTGATGTCGACGTGCAGGCCGGTCTCCTGCGCGATCCGCTCCGCTACCACCCGGACCCGTTCCCGGGACACCTCGTCGATGCCGGTCACGCCGGCGACCCGCACCCGGACCGCCGCCACCGGCCCCGGCCCGGAGGACCGGTCGAAGCTGCCGTAGAAGGACTCGGCCGAATCCAGGGTGGTCAGCAGCAGCGGCGGCTGCTGCAGATAGCCGGCCGGGTTGCTGGACGGCAGTAGTGACGCTCCGCCCAGCAGCCGCCGCGAGGTCTCGTCCGCGCCCTCCAGACCGGGCGACTGGTAGGCGCCCAGTGGCACCTCGGACAGGGCCGAAAAGGTGTCGATCAGCGCCGGATCGAACCGGCCGGTCAACGTGAGCTTGGGGTTGATCACCTTTCGGCCTACGGCGCGTTCGTGCCGTTGCAGCTCACGAAAACTCCGGTCGTCGGCCGCGACCGGCGCGGTACCGCTCCGACCGCCGAGCGCCCCCTGCCACACCTCGCTCGCGACCGCCTGGTCCCGGGGGATCAGCGCGCCGTCGGGCCCGGTTCCCCACTCGACCGGTCCAGCCGTCCAGTAGGCTCCCACAGTGTTGCCGAACGTATGTCCGAGGTCGCGCAACAGGAACGCGTCCGCGGCATTGCCGTCGACCTCAATCGACTTGACCGGGACCCCGGAGGCGCTGGCGGCGAAACTGTCCGCAGCGGTGATGCTCTCCCTCGTTCCGACGAACTGTTCCGCGACATCGCGCGGCAGTTGCTCGACTTCCACGATCGCCTGCTGATCGACGTAGCTGTCGCTGGCCGCGATCACCGGGATCGTCCGGGTCCAATCGTCGTCCTCCCCGGCCACCGCATCCCGGCTGTCCGGCAGATAGCTCCCGGAGACCATCGCTTCGTCCAGACCGATCAGCTCCGCCTCGGCCGCTGGGTCGATGGCAGCCAGGACGTACGGAATGCGCCAGTCGAGCAGGAACGCCCGGTCGGCGTACTCACGGCTGTCCTCGTTCAAGGAGTAGCACTGCACGCTCTCGGTCAACGTCGATTCCTCCGACGATCCGGCTTGGAGGTCGACCGCCTTGCCGCAGATGTTGACCCGCGCGCCGGACGGAAGGATCTCGTCCAGGAAGCTGCCGAACGGGTTCTCGTCGGAGATTTCGACGATGTCCCGGTGCGCGACCGGATTCGGAGTGAAGTAGACGTAGGCTTCGTCCGGCCCGATCGTGCTCAAGCCACGGTCCATGCGCCAGTTGACGGTGAGCCGGAAGGCCGACCGTTCTCCGTCCGGCACGACATCGGCCAGATTCACCGGGACACGAAGCTCCGGGACGGCCATACCGATGAGGGCGATCGGTGCCGCCACCTCCACGCCGGACAGGCCGCGGATCGTGTCGAACTGTTCCAGGCTGATGCCGCCGGGTGCCTCGGTGAGGAAGTTGGGGCGAACCACCCCGGTCGCCGTCTCCTGCTCGGAAATCGATACCGCTGGGCGGACGAGGATGTCGTACGCGGTGCGGGCGTTCGCCTCCACCGTGCCGATGACGTCGAGTCGTGCCGTCTCGGCCGTGCCGGTGAGCACCGTGAAACTGGTGACCGCGACGAGAAGCCCGACCAGCAGCGCGACCGACCGGGTCCATCGACGGATGATCTGCGACCAGACGATCCGCAACACCGTTACAACCTAGCGGTTGCGCAGAGTGGACACCACGGTGCCGGTGACCTCGCCGAAGCCGATCGTCGTGCCGGCCGGGCCGGGGGCAGTGGCCGAGATGACGACGGTGTCGCCGTCTTCGAGGAAGGTGCGCTCGGACCCGTCCTTCAGTTTGATCGGCTCGGTGCCGCCCCAGGTCAGCTCCAGGAACGAGCCGACCTGGTCACGCCGGGCCCCGGAGACGGTGCCGGAGGCGTAGAGGTCGCCGGTGCGCAGCGACGCGCCGTTGACGGTCAGGTGCGCCAACTGCTGCGCCGGGGTCCAGTACATGCCGGCGAACGGCGGCTCGCTGACCCGGGTGCCGTTCCACTCGACGACGATCGACAGGTCCAGGCCGCGCCGTGACGCCTCAGCGAGGTACGGCAACACCGGTGGGTCCTGCGCCGGGGCCGGCACCCAGGCGTGGTCGAGGGCTTCCAGCGGCACCACCCACGGGCCGACCGAGGTGGCGAACGACTTGCCCAGGAACGGGCCGAGCGGCTGGTACTCCCAGGCCTGGATGTCGCGGGCCGACCAGTCGTTGACCAGGGTCACACCGAACACGTGATCGGCGAACCGGTCGGTCGGCACCGGGTCGCCGAGCGCGGTCGGCACCCCGACGACGAAGCCGACCTCGGCTTCGATGTCGAGCCGGCGGGACGGGCCGAAGACCGGGCCGTCGGAGCTGCGCCGCTGGCCGCTGGGGCGCACGATCGGCGTACCGGAGACGACGACGGTGCCGGCCCGGCCGTGGTAGCCGATCGGCAGGTGCCGCCAGTTGGGGGTGAGCAGCGGCTGGCCTGGGCGGAAGATCTGTCCGACGTTGCTGGCGTGCTGCTCCGACGAGTAGAAGTCGACGTAGTCACCGACCGCGAACGGCAGCACCAGATCCACCTCGGACAGCGGGATCAGCAGCGGCTCGACGGCGGCCCGGTGCTCGGGCTCGGTGAACAGTTCGACGATCCGCCGCCGCACCGTCGTCCACTGTGCCCGGCCGAGGGCCAGGAAGGCGTTGAGGGTCGGCTCGCACAGCGCACCGCCGGCGAGGATCAGGTCGGCATCCTCCGCGCCGCGCAGGTCGAGCACGAAATCGGCGATCCGTACGCCGAGCCGCCGCTCACCACCACCGCGGCGGAAGGCACCGTACGGCAGGGTCTGCACCCCGTACGGTGAGCCGTCGGCACCGGGCACCCAGCAGGTCGTCACGCGAATCCTCCGTTGATCAGCCCCAGCCGGACCAGGTCGGTCAGCGGGTCGGTGATGCTGCACGACCCGAAACCTACCCAGAGCGGCCGGTCGGCACCGCCGCGCGTACGGGCCGGCTCGATCAGCCGGGCGGCGTCGGTGGTGGCGAGCAGTTCGGCGACCTCGGCGACCTCCGCGCCCTCGGCGGCGGTGATCGTGGCGGCGAGCACGTTGAGGAAGCCGTGGTGGGTGAAGCCGGTCTCCGGGTCGGTGTCGCGGATGGCGTGGTGCAGGCCGGCGGTCAGTTTGAACGGCAGCGCCCGGTCGCGGCAGGCGCAGATGACGGCGGCCAGCTCGACCGGGGTGGGGAACAGTTCGGCGGCCAGCCCGCCGGTGCGGAACTTGGCGGCGACGTCAACGCCGCCGGCCCGCGCCTCGGCGAGGCTGTCCAGGGCGGCGAGCAGCCCCCAGGTGAGCGGCACCTCCGCGTACCCGCTGATCTTGGGCCAGCCGGCGAGGGCGGTGAGCAGCGCGCGCAGGCCGGGTTGCGGGTCCTCGCCGCGTTTGGCGACGGCGACCTCGACCTGCCGGGGCCGGATCCGGTCGGTCGGCAGCGCCTCGACGGCGGCCGGCAGCGCGGCCACGCCGGTGTCGCCGATCAGGCCGATCTCCAGCTCGTCGCCCGGCCCGACCAGCCGCCGCGCCGCGCCGATCTCGGACGCGGGCAGCAGGAACGGGCCGACCAGGTCGGTGTACCAGGCGGTGCGGTGGCCGCGGTGCGCGGTGATCGCGTCGGGCAGGTCGGCGTTGCCCGGCGGGAAGACCGCGGCGTCGTCGACGAGGCCGGTGAAGATCCTGGGTACCTGCATTGACACGCCTTCGAACCTAGTGGATTCTACGATTAACGGACAACAGCGTCCGATTATCGGACGCTACCGGCCGGTCAACGGGGAGATACGGAGGGTAATCATGCCCTACTACCGCAGCGTTGGCGAGATCCCCCGCAAGCGCCACACCCAGTTCCGCCAACCCGACGGCATCCTGTACGCCGAGGAGCTGATGGGCCAGGAGGGCTTCTCGTCCGACTCGTCCCTGCTCTACCACCGGCACCTGCCGACCGCCATCGTCGCCGCCGAGTCGTACGACCCGCCGCCGACCCGCCGGCTGCCGAACCACCCGCTCACCCCACGCCACCTGCGTACCCACAAACTGGACACCGGGCACACCGACGCCGTCCTCGGCCGGCAACCGCTGCTCGCCAACGACGACGTGCGCATCTCGTACGTCGTCGCCGACCGGCCGTCCCCGCTGTACCGCAACGCCACCGGCGACGAGTGCCTGTACGTCGAGTCCGGTGCCGCCCGCGTCGAGTCCAGCTTCGGGGTGCTCGGCGTCACCTCCGGCGACTACGTGATCATCCCGACGTCGGTGGTGCACCGGATCGTGCCGGTCGACGACGTGCCGCTGCGGCTGCTCACCGTCGAAGCCACCGGCCACATCGGACCACCTAAGCGCTACCTGTCGGTGCGCGGCCAGTTCCTGGAGCACTCGCCGTACTGCGAACGGGACATCCGCGGGCCGGGCAAACCGCTGCTGGTCGACGGCACCGACGTCGAGGTCTACGTGCGGCACCGGCAGGGCTGGACCCGGCACGTGTACGCCCACCACCCGTTCGACGTGGTCGGCTGGGACGGACACCTCTACCCGTGGGCGTTCAGCATCCACGACTTCGAGCCGATCACCGGCCGGCTGCACCAGCCGCCGCCGGTGCACCAGACGTTCACCGGCCCCAACTTCGTGATCTGCTCGTTCGTGCCGCGCAAGGTCGACTACCACCCGCAGGCGATCCCGGTGCCGTACAACCACCACAACGTCGACTCCGACGAAATGCTGTTCTACACCGGCGGCAACTACGAGGCGCGGCGCGGCTCCGGCATCGAGCAGGGCTCGATCTCGCTGCACCCCGCCGGGTTCACCCACGGGCCGCAGCCGGGCGCGGTCGAACGGGCGCTCGGTGCCGAGCACTTCGACGAACTCTCCGTCATGGTCGACACCTTCCGGCCGCTGGACCTCTGCGACGCGGCACTGTCCGTTGAGGACACCGGGTACGCCTGGACCTGGGCCGGCAACGCCCGCTGACCGGCATACCGCCGACCCGACACGGCCTGTCCAGCCGCTGATCCGGCGCGCTACCGCTGGTCCGGTGGTCGGGCGGTGGCCGAACGCAGCACCATGAACTGGGCAACGGCGGCCGCGACGATCGCCGACACCAGCAGCCACGGGGTGGCGATCGCCGCGTAGCAGAAGATCAGCACCGGGGCGGCACCCACCGCGTACACCGCCGTCGCCAGCCGGCGGTCCGCCAGCTGCGACACCACCTCGGTGATCCGACCCGGCACCCGCCGGGCCAGCACCCAGACCAGCACGAATCCACCGAGCGCGGCGACCACCGCCCAGCCGCGCGACGCCGCGCTGCCGGCCAGGCAGGCCACCGTCACCGCCGCGATCATGCTGTAGCCGGCCCCGATCAGCACCAGCCGGCGCAGCTCCTCCTCGGGCGTCGGCGGCCGCTCCAGCCGGGGGTCCATCGGCGCCGACCCGGGCGACTGCGGTGCCCACCGGGATGGCCGGGCCGGCGAGGGCTGCGGCGGCGGGGGCGGTGCCATCGCGGTGGCCCGTTCGGCGAGCACCGCCAGCTCGGCGGCGTACCGCCGCTGTTCCAGGTGGATCACCCCGACGTCATGCTGCGCCTCACCGATCAGCGGGTCCAGCCGCAGCGCCTCCCCGTAGGCCCGGTGCGCCAGGTCGAACAGCTCCAGCCGGGCCCCGACCAGCCCCAGCACCAGATGTGCCTGGGCGTCCTGCGGGGCCAGCTCCACCCCGCGCCAGGCCGCGTTGAGCGCCGGCTGGCCGTTGCGCGAGCCGGCCAGGATCGCCGCCCCGCTGCGCTGGGCGTACGCGTCGTCCGGATACGTCGCCAGCAGGTCGGTGGCGAGCCGGGCGGCGTCGGCGTACCGCCGCAGATCGATCAGCGCCAGCCCGCGTACCACCAGCAGGGCGACCCGGTCCGGCGGACCGGACCGCGCGCCGGTCCCGGCATCGGCTGGCATGGCCGTCGCGGTCTCTGCCGGTGCGGCCGTCGCCGTGGCCTCGGCCGACCACGGGTTCGGCGGCTCGTCCGCCCACGCGTCGATTGCGGCGAGGGCCTGCTCCGGACGGTCGGCGGCGAGATGCACCCGGGCCAGCATGATCCGGGCGGCGACGCTGTCCGGTTCGAGGGCCACCGCGAAGCCGATCTCACCGGCGGCCTCGTCGTAGCGGCCCAGGTCAGCCAGCAGCCCGGCGCGCTGCAGGTAGCCGTCGACGTCGGTGGGCGGCTCGGGGGATGACTCGCTCGACACCTGTCGAGCCTATCCGGGCAGCCCGGACGGATAGACGAGCGCGACCGCCAGGCCGGCGAGGCCTTCGCCCCGGCCGGTCAGCCCGAGCCCGTCTGTGGTGGTGCCGGAAACGGTCACCGGGGCACCGGCGGCAGCACCGAGCACCTGCTGTGCCTCGGTCCGCCGGGGACCGATCTTCGGCCGTACACCGATCACCTGAATCGAGACGTTGCCGATCACGAAGCCGGCGGCGACCACCCGACGGGCCGCCTCGGCGAGCAGGTCCACCCCGGCGGCTCCGGCCCAGCGTGGTTCGGCGACACCGAAGTTGGCGCCGAGGTCGCCGAGGCCGGCGGCGGAGAACAGCGCGTCGCAGGCGGCGTGCGCGGCGACGTCGCCGTCGGAGTGCCCGGCCAGCCCTGTCTCGCCGGGCCAGTGCAGGCCGGCGACCCAGCAGGGCCGGTCGGCGGCGAAGGCGTGCACGTCGGTGCCGACACCCACCCGGGGAACGATCATGCCGGCGTGCCGCACGGGACGACCATCAAGGCAAGGGCGGTCATGAAGGCAGGGTACGGGTCGCCGGTTCGGTGGCGAGCAGGTGCTCGGCGATCACCAGATCGAACGGGCGGGTGATCTTGAGCGCCCGTTCCGAGCCGGGCACGCAGAGCACCGGTACGCCGAGCTTCTCCACCAGACCGGCGTCGTCGGTGTGCGGATCGACGGCGTCGGCGTGCGCGGCGGCCAGCACGTCACGCCGGAACCCCTGCGGGGTCTGCACGGCCCGCAGCGTCGACCGGTCGACGGTGGTCAGAACGGTCTCGTCGGCGTCCACCGACTTGATGGTGTCGACGACCGGGAGCACCGGGATGACGGCGTCGGCGCCGGCCCGGACCGCGGCGGCGACCGAGTCGACCAGGTCGGGTGGGGTGAGGGCGCGGGCCGCGTCGTGCACCAGGACGATCTGCGGGCCGGCGGGGACGGCAGCGAGCGCGGCGGCCACCGAGGCCTGCCGGTGCGCGCCGCCCGGGACCACGATCAGCGGCAGCCCGGCCGTGGCGGGGGCGAGCAGGTCGCGGACGGCGTCGATGTCGGCGGGTGGGGCGGCGACCACGATCACCGCGACCGAGGAGGCGGCGGCCAGTCGACGCACCGCATGTACCAGCAGCGGTACGCCGCCGAGTGGCCGGAGTGCTTTGGGTGCGCCGGGTCCGAGCCGTACCCCGGAACCCGCCGCAGGAACGAGGACCGCGACGTCACCGCGTTGCTGGAAGTGCGCGGTCACGTCGCGGTCCTCGTTGCAGGTGGCAACAGACTATCTATGGGTGGAGAGTTGCCTACGCGTCGGTGAGCACCTTGTCGAGCAAGGTCTCTGCCTCGTCCTTGGTGCTCTTCTCCGCAAGCGCGACCTCGCCGACCAGGATGTCCCTGGCCTTGGCGAGCATGCGCTTCTCGCCTGCGGACAGCCCCCGCTCCCGCTCCCGACGCCACAGGTCACGAACGACCTCGGCGACCTTGAGCGGGTTTCCGGATGCCAGCTTTTCGAGGTTGGCCTTGTATCGCCGCGACCAGTTGGTCGGCTCCTCGGTGTGCGGGGCGCGGAGGACATCGAAGACCTTGCCGAGGCCTTCTTCGCCAACCACTTCGCGCACGCCGACGATCTCGGCGTTCTCGGCGGGAACTCGCACCGTCAGGTCACCCTGCGCAACCCTGAGGACGAGGTACTGCTTCTCCTCGCCCTTGATGACACGAGTCTCGATTGCCTCGATGAGTGCGGCCCCGTGGTGGGGGTAAACAACGGTCTCGCCGACACTGAAAACCATAGGTTCGAAGCCCCTTTCGCTGTGTCTAGGGTAACACGCTCAGGCACCGATGTCCCGTCACAGTCCGAGCCGTAAGCGCAGGTCAGAGGGGCTGTGAGAGGTCTTTCTCGAGCTTGACACGCAACCGCCAGTAGGTTTTGAACACACTAAGTAACAACCAGATCAGCAGTCAGCTAACTGGTCGGACGTGCCAGATGGGACGCGTTTCGGCACTTCCAGCATATCGTCCGGCCGGTTCCCGTGCCCCAGCACTGGCGGAACCAGGTTCGTTGCGAGACCCTGATACCTAGACCCCGATCGACCCGGTGGGCGAGCGGCTGGGGGTGCTGTGGGCAGGACAGGCAACAACGGTGATGGGTGGTCGGACGGCGCCGGAGCGCCCGACGACCTGCCCGAGATCCCGCCCGAGTGGGGCCCGATCGTCATCCCGGACGATCCCGGGGCACTCGCCGAGGAAGCGGCGCAGGTCCGCCGGGAGCTGCACCGCACCCGTCGGCGGGACCACTGGCACCGGCGGTTCGGCATCCACCCCGGCGACACCGGCCGGGCCGGCGGCAGCGGGCACCGCCCGCACGAGATCGCCGCTCTCCGGCTGCCGTTGATCATCATGCTGCTGGCGGTCCTCGCCGCGATGATCAGCATGTTCACCGTCGCCTGGTCCGACCGGCCCCAGTCCACCGCCAGCCCGGCACCGTCGGCCCCCGCCACGCTGCCCGACCGCCCGCTGCCCGCACTCGACCTGATCGACGGCTCCGGCACCTCGGTCCCGGTCCGGTCGCTGCTGCCGGCGGCGTTCCTGCTCGTCGAGGGCTGTGAGTGCGCCGACCAGATCACCGCGGCGGCGGCCGCCGCCCCGGCCGGAGTCTCGGTCGTCGCGGTCACCAGCGGCGCCACCAGCCCCGGCACCCTGCCGCCGGTGCTCGCCGACCGTCTCGACACCCATCTGCTGGCCGACCCGGCCGCTGGAATCCGCAACTTCGTCGACGTCCCGGCGACCGCCGGCACCGCCACCGCGCTACTCGTCACCGAGACCGGCGAGGTCATCCGGCTGGTGCCGCAGGCCGACTCGGTCGAGACGTACCGCGCCGACCTGGCCCTGCTGGTCGGCCCCTGACCCCGCCCGCCGCCGCGCGCGGCGGGTCAACGGCCGAGCAGCGCCGCGTAGAGCGTCAGGCCCGGACCGAACGCCAGCATCACCACGTGACGCGGCGGCGGTCCCGCCCGGCGTAACCGGTCCAGGATCAGCAGTACGGTCGGCGACGAGCAGTTGCCGTACGCCGCCAACGTCTCCCGGGACGCCGACATCGCCGCGTCGGACAGGCCCAGCTCCCGCTGCACCACGTTGAGGATGCGCGGCCCGCCCGGATGCACCGCCCAACCGTCCACCTGCGACACGGTCAGTCCGTGCCGGGCCAGCAGATCACCGACCAGCGCCCGTACGTGCACCGACAGCACCTGCGGCACCCGGGGCGACAGACCCATCCGGAACCCGAGATCGGTCACCTCCCAGGTCATGTGGTCGGCGGTGGAGGCGTCGGTGGCCGACACGACCTCCCGTACGGCGTAACCGCCGGGCGGCGGCGGGCCGCCGGCCCTGCCGGTCGGCACCAGCACCACCGCCGCCGCCGCGTCGGAGAACAACGCGTGCGCCACGATCTGCTGAGTGTCCACCCGGCGGGCCGGCGGCTGGATGTGCAGGCTGGTCAGCTCGGCACAGAGCAGCAGCGCCGGCCGGCCCCGGGCGGTGACGAAGTCGGCCGCCGCGCCCAACCCGGGCAGCGCCGCGTAGCAGCCCATGTGCCCGACGAACAACCGCTGGGTGTCGGCGGCCATGCCGACGTCCCGGGCCAGAATGATGTCCAGGCCGGGCGTGGCGTACCCGGTGCACGAGCAGACCACGAACAGACCGATCTCCCCGGCGGTCAGCCCGGCCTGGGTCAGCGCCCGGTGCACCGCCTCCTTGCCCAGCGGCAACGCCTCGATCTGGTAGCGGCGCATCCGGCGCTCGGTCGGCCAGTCCGCGACGTCCTCCAGCAATGGGCTCACCGCCGCCTGCCGGGTGCGTACCCCGGAATTGGCGAAGATCCGCTCCGCGAGCGCTCGGGTGCCGCCGTCGTACCGCGCCGCGAAGAAGTCCCGCCACAGCTCGTCCTGGGTGGCCGACGGCGGCAACGCCAGCCCGAGCCCGACCACCGCGGCCGACGACCGGCCCGCCACCGGCTCCGGCGACCGGCTCACCACCGGGGTGCCGATCCGTCGCGGTCCGGGTCCCCGCCGATCGTCGCCACGCCGAGCCAGTCGGCACAGACGTCCGACGTCGGCGGGTGCAGCGCACCGCAGCGGGCGTCCCGGTAGAGCCGTTCCAGCGGATGCCCGCGGCGGGTCGCCGAGGTCCCGGCCGCCTCCAGCATCGACGACGCCACCTCGGCCGCTGTGCCGCCGGCGACCAGCTTGGCCCGCCACACCCACTGGTTGGTCGTCGGGTCGCCCGGTTCGGCGTCCACCCGGCGGGCCGCCTCCCGCACTGTCAGCAACGCCGCGGCGGCCGCCGCGTCCGCCCGACCGATCCGGGCCCGGACCGCCGGAAGGTGGGTCAACCCCCGCTCGGCGAGATGCTCCACCGCCGCGTCCACCGCCGCCCGGGCCACCCCGGCGTACACCGCCGCGTAGCTGGCCACCATCCAGTGCGGCATCAGCTGGGCCACCACCAGGGCCAGCCCTTCCACCCCGCCGAGCAGGGTCTGCGGGCCGACGGTCACGTCCAGGTGCAGGTCATGCGAGCAGGTGGCCCGCATCCCGAGCGAATCCCAGCTCTGCTCCACCCGCAGGCCGGGCGTGTCCGCCGGGACGAGGAACTGCGAAACCACCGACTGGTCGTCGGCGTGCCGGGCGGCGACCAGGTACCCCGAGGCGTGGCCGGCCCCGGAACAGAACGCCTTGGCCCCCTTGATCTGGTATCCACCGTCCACCCGGTGGTAGACGGTGGACAGCTGGGAGAGCCGGGAGCCGGCCCCCCGTTCGCTCATCGCCACCGCGTACCAGGCGCCGGCGGCCGCGTCGGCGAGCAGCTGGTCCCGGGCCGCCAACGCCTCGTCCGGCAGCCCCATCGCCTCGGCGAGGTTGTCGTCGACCGCGCCCAGTGCGCCGGTCACCGAGGCGTGCATGTTGAACACCAGCGCGGTGGCACCGTTGCCCCGGGCCAGCTCGTACGCCACTTCGGCGTAGTCGGCGAAGTCGGCGCCCCGCCCGCCCAGCCGCTGCGGGACCATCAACCCGAACAGCTGTTCCTGCCGCAGGTCGGCGAAGTCCGCCACCGGAAAGGTGCCGGCCCGGTCGTGATCACCCGCCCGCGCCGCCAATCGTGGCACCACCCGCCGCGCCGCCGCCAGTGCATCCGCAACCATTGCCGCCCCTTCCGCCGTCGACCTGCCCACCTGCTCGTCCGCTCAGCCCACCTTGACCCCCCTGCCTTGGTAGAGCACCGAGGTGGACCAGGTCGGCACCATCCGCCGCCGGGGTTTCCAGAGTGCCTGTTCGGGAGCCGATCGGCGGAGCGGCGCGCGCACCAGCCAATCGATCAGGCTGAAGACGCTCGGCCGGAGGCCGCGCACCGCCAGCCGTACGCCGTGCCGGGCGCACTCGGCGACCAGCCGCTGCGGACGGACGAACAGCGCGGGGTCGTGAATGCCTCGCGGCGCGACCGGCAGGCGTTCGCCCAGCTCGACCGCGATCAGCCGGCTGGCCAACGTGGCGTTCAGGGTGTCCAGCACCAGCAGCCCACCGGGCCGCAGCACCCGGCACGCCTCGGCAACCGCCGCCGACAGGTCCGGTACGTGCTCCAGTAGTTCCCCGGCGGAGACCACGTCGGCCATCCGGTCGGCCAGCGGCAGCCTGGTCGCGTCACCACGTACCGGGTCGACACCGTGCCGGGCCGCCAGCCGCAGCGCCGAACCGACCAGGTCGACCCCGACGTGCCGGTAGCCCTTGCCACGCAGGTGAGGGGCGAGCAGGCCGGCCCCGCAGCCAATGTCGACCAGCACCGCCCCGGGCCGGGTCGCCGGTGGGATCAGCCGGGCCCGCGCCTCGGCGATCCAGCGCAGCATCTCGAACGCGCCGGCCGGCCGCCACCACTCGTCGACCAGCACGTCGTACTGGCGGGGATCGTTCGGCGGCAGGTCCGGCATTGACTGAGCGTGGCATGACCAGCCGGTAACGGCCACACTTGGCGGATATGTCGCGCCGCGTGTCCGCATTGATCAAGGCCAGCCACCCCGAGCCGGCGGTTGCGGTCACCACGGTGACCGCCCTGCTGGCCTGGGGCGTCGGTCACCGTCCGGGTGGGATCGTGCTGGTCGCCGCCACCGTCGCGGCCACTCAGCTTGCCGTCGGCTGGACCAATGACTGGCTGGACGCCGGTCGCGACCGGCAGGCCGGACGGGCCGACAAGCCGGTCGCGACCGGCGTGGTCAGCCGGCGCACGGTGGGCGTCGCCGGTCTGGCCGCCGCGCTGGCCACCCCGCTGCTGGCCGGGCCGACCGGGCCGGCGGCGGCGCTGTGCATCACCGCCGCGCTGATCAGCGCGCTGGCCTACAACTGGCCGTTGAAGTCCACCGCCGTGTCGGTGCTGCCGTACGCGTTCTCCTTCGGAGCGTTGCCCGCCTTCATCGTGCTGGCCCTGCCGGGTGCGCCCGTGCCACCGGCCTGGCTGGTCACCGCCGCCGGGCTGCTCGGCGCCGGGGCGCACTTCGCCAACGTACTGCCGGATCTGGCCGACGACGCCCGCACCGGCGTGCGGGGTCTGCCGCACCGGCTCGGGGCCACCGGCTCGGGGGTCGCGGCGGCCGGGTTGCTCTTCGCCGCCACCGTGACGCTGGTCGTCGGCCCACCCGGGCCGCCGTCGTGGGCCGGACTCGTCGCGGTCGCCGGCACTGCGATCATCCTGCCGACCGGCTGGTACGCGGCCCGGCGGGCCGCCCGGCGGGCCGGCCGGTCGGACGGCGTGTTCCGGGCGGTGCTGGTGGTCGCGGTGATCGACGTGGTGCTGCTGGTGGCCAGCGGCCCGGTCGGGTGAGCGCCGTCGGGCCGGCCCGGTCGGGTGAGCGCCGTCGGTCACGGATTAACGGATTATCGGGTCCGTGGCGGGGCGCGGATCACCGCCAACTACCCTGGAGCCGGCCTGCGCGGGGCTCGTCGCCGCGCCGTGACAAGGAGGACCGACGTGACGCCCTCGACCAGGGGACACCGCCGAGTCGCGGTGCTGTTCGCCGGCGCTGCCGTGGCCAGCGGCCTGCTGCTCAGCGGCTGCGGTGCCGGCCAGCTCGCGGAGACCGCGACCAAGGCGACGGCGATCAACGGAGTCAACCTCGAGTCGCCGGACGGCGCGGTGTCGGTACGCGACCTCTCGGTGCCCTACCCCGGAGTGGAGGGCTACCCGGCCGGCGGCAGCGCGCCGGTCGAGGTCGGGCTGTTCAACAACACCAACGACCCGGTGACGGTACGGGTCAGCGCCGTCCCGGTCACCGACGAGGACCGGGCGACGGTGGTCGGGGCCGAGACGGTGGTGATCGGCGGCTCCGAGCAGGCCGGCGGGCCGACCCCGTCGCCGGAGCCGGGCACCGCCGAGGTGCCGCAGCCGGACCCGGGCACCGCCGAGGTGCCGCAGCCGGACCCGGGCCGGGACGCGATCGTCCAGCTGCCGGCCAACGGGTGGGCGCTGTTCAGCACCGACGACACCGAACCGCTGCGGGTCACCGGCCTGGCCGGCCCGCTCGCCGCCGGGTACTCGGTGAACCTGGCCTTCGAGTTCAGCACCGGCGGCGCGCCGCTGGTGGTGGCCGCGCCGGTGGACATGCCGCTCACCCCGGCTCCCCGGGCGCCCGCCGAGCACGACGAGGAAGAGCACTGAGCTCGCGGTCGATCCCCCGGGGTGCCGGCGGCGGGACGGGACGCGGCAGCGCCGCGCCGCGCAGCCGGGCCGCGTCGCGTGAGCCCCGGCCCGCGTACGAGTGCGACGCGTGCGGGCACCAACCACCCAAGTGGGTGGGCCGGTGCCCGGAATGCGGCGAATGGGGCTCGGTGATCGAGTCGGTGGTCAGCGGCCCGGTGGTCTCCGGCCGAGTCGTCAGCACCCGGATGCCGACCGAACCGGCCCGGCCGATCGCCACCATCAGCGCCGCACCCGCCAAGGCCCGGCCGACCGGCGTCGGCGAACTCGACCGGGTGCTCGGCGGCGGTCTGGTACCCGGCGCGGTGGTGCTGCTGGCCGGCGAGCCCGGCGTCGGCAAGTCGACCCTGCTGCTCGACGTCGCCCAGCAGTGGGCCGCCGGTGCCGGTAGTCCGTCGCTGGTGGTCAGCGGCGAGGAGTCGACCAGCCAGGTACGGCTGCGCGCCGAGCGGATCGGCGCGCTGCACGAACGGCTCTACCTGGCGGCGGAGAGCGACCTCGGGGTGGTCCTCGGCCACCTCGACGCGGTCCGGCCCGGTCTGCTGGTGCTCGACTCGGTGCAGACCATCTCGATGCCCGGTTCGGACGGTATCCCCGGTGGCGTCACCCAGGTCCGGGCGGTCACCGCCGCGCTGGTCGCGGCGGCGAAGGAACGCAACATCGCCACCGTGCTGGTCGGCCACGTCACCAAGGACGGCCAGGTCGCCGGCCCCCGGGTACTGGAGCATCTGGTCGACGTGGTGCTGCACTTCGAGGGCGACAAGCACTCGTCGCTGCGGATGGTCCGCGGCATGAAGAACCGGTTCGGCGCGGCCGACGAGGTCGGCTGCTTCGAGATGCACGAAGGCGGCATCAGCAGCCTGCCCGACCCGTCCGGGCTGTTCCTCACCCGCTACACCGAGCCGGTGCCCGGCACCTGCGCCACGGTGGCGATGGAGGGCCGGCGGGCCCTGGTCACCGAGGTCCAGGCGCTGATCGGGGCGACCGTCGCCGGTTCGCCCCGGCGCACCGTGTCCGGGCTCGACGGTGCCCGGCTGGCGATGGTGCTGGCGGTGCTGCAACGGCGTACCGAACGGCTCACCCTGCACGACCGGGAAGTGTTCGCGGCGACGGTCGGCGGCATCCGGGTGGTGGAGCCGGCCGCCGACCTCGCGGTGGCGCTGGCGGTCGCCTCCGGCGGGCTCAACCTGGCCGTCTCCCCGCAACTGGTGGCGATCGGCGAGGTCGGGCTCACCGGTGAGGTGCGCCGGGTCGGCGCGGTCGCCCGGCGGCTCGCCGAAGCCGCCCGGCTCGGCTTCCGGTACGCGCTGGTGCCGCCCGGTACGGCCGGTTCCGGCACCGACCCGATGCCGCCGAACATGCAGATCACCGAGGTCAACGACGTACGGGCCGCGTTGCAGGCCGCCGCGCGCGCCTCGGCCGGCTGATCTGGTACGGCAGTAACCGCGAGAGCACCCACCGCATGGCGGTCCGTAGACTGTTGCCCGTGGCGATCGACCGCGATGCGAACAAGACTGCCAGCGCCGGCACCAGTGGCGGCTCGGCCGGCCGGGTCGGTGCCGTCGGTACCCCGGCGCGCACCGGTGCCGTCGGCACCCCGGCACGCACCATCAGCGCCGGCACCTCGGCGCTGACCAGCCCGGCGGCCACCGGGGATCCGCTGCGGGCCAACCTGGCGCTGATGGCACCCGGCACCGCGCTGCGCGACGGGCTGGAGCGGATTCTGCGTGGCCGGACCGGCGCGCTGATCGTCCTCGGCTACGACAAGCAGGTCGAGTCGCTGTGCACCGGGGGCTTCCCACTCGACGTCGAGTTCTCCTCCACCCGGGTCCGCGAGTTGTGCAAGATGGACGGTGCGGTGGTGCTGTCCAGCGACGGCACCCGGATCGTGCGGGCCGCTGTGCATCTGATGCCGGATCCGTCCATTCCGACCGAGGAGTCCGGTACTCGGCACCGCACCGCCGAACGGGTCGCCCGACAGACCGGGTACCCGGTGATCTCGGTCAGCCAGTCGATGCGGATCATCAGCCTCTACGTCAACGGTCAGCGGCACGTACTGGACGACTCGGCCGCCATCCTGTCCCGGGCCAACCAGGCGTTGGCCACCCTGGAGCGGTACAAGCTGCGGCTGGACGAGGTGTCCGGCACGCTCTCCGCCCTGGAAATCGAGGATCTGGTCACCGTCCGCGACGCGGTCGCGGTGGTGCAGCGGCTGGAGATGGTCCGGCGGATCGCCGACGAGATCGCCGGCTACGTCGTCGAGCTGGGCACCGACGGCCGGCTGCTGGCACTGCAGCTCGACGAGCTGATGGCCGGCGTGGACGCCGATCGGACCCTGGTGATCCGCGACTACCTGCCCACTGTGCGCAAGGCGCGGACCCTGGACGAGGCCCTGGTCGAGTTGGACCTGCTGACCGCCACCGAGCTGATCGATCTGGTCGCCGTGGCCAAGGCGATCGGCTACGCCGCCTCCACCGAGGCGCTCGACGCGGCGGTGAGCCCACGCGGTTTCCGGCTGCTGGCGAAGGTGCCCCGGCTGCCGGTGTCGGTGGTGGACCGGCTGGTCAACCACTTCGGCAGTCTGCAACGGCTGCTCGGGGCGACGGTGGAGGATCTGCAGGCTGTCGACGGTGTCGGCGACGCCCGGGCGCGCAGCGTACGGGAGGGGCTGTCCCGGCTGGCCGAGGCGTCGATTCTGGAGCGCTACGTCTGACGCGCTACGTCTGACGCGCTACGTCTGACGCGCTACGTCTGACGCGCTAGGTCGCAAGCGTGCCGCAAACGGCGTAGCTCGACGAAGGGACGGATGTACCGGTCGTCAGCCGGTGATGGTGATGACGAACGGCTCGCTGACCTTCGAGCCGAGTCGGGCGAAGAGCTGGTACTCGCCGGCCGCCGGATGGTCACCTGCCGCGACGTTGTTGGCGCACTCGCTCGCCGCCCGACCGTTCCAGGCCACCTGGTAGTCGCGGGCGCTGCCAGGCCCGAAGGTGCGCACATCAGTGCCCCGGGCGGCTCCGCAGGTGTCCGACGACCAGATCAGCTCCGCACCCCGCTTGAGGTACAGCTCCTGCGGGTCGGCGCCCACATCCCGGTCGCAGGTACGGCTGGAGACGTTCTGCACCCGCAGCTGCATTGCCAGGGTAACGCCCTTCTGGGCGGTGGCCTGCGAGGCTGCCGCGGTCAGCAGGATCTCGTCGTCGGTACAGGTGCCGGCGGCCGGACCGACCGGGCCGCCAGGGGCGTTCTGGTCACCGCCGCCGGTCGTACCGTCGTCGCCGGTACCGCCGCCGGTGCTGCCACCGCCGGCGTCGCCAGCGTCGCCGTTACCGAGGGTGTCGGGGTCGTCGCCGTCAACGGAGTCTGAGTCGTCCTCCGGCCCCGGGGACGAGGTGGTCGGGGTGAGCACCTCACCGGACGGGGTCGGGGTGGGATCGGCCTGCGACCGCCCGGTCTGGTCGGAGCCGATGCAGGAGTACGCCACGATGAACAGCAGGAGCAGCAGTGCCCCGAGCACGACGGCACGCCGCCGCCAGTAGATGGCGGGTGGCAGCGGGCCAACCGTCAGTCGCATGATGGCACACCGTATCGGCAAGACCGGACCGATCGGCCGCGACGCGCCGAGGCCCGGGGCACCCGCTCAGAGATATGTCTTGCGCGGGAAGACCGCGTGCGCCCCGGCCACCCGGTCCAAAAACAGCAGACCGGCACAGTGGTCGATCTCGTGCTGGGCGGCCCGCGCCTCGAACCCGTCAGTGACCAGGCGTACCGGCTCACCGGTGCCGGGTAGTTGCGCCTCCACCACGACCCGGGTGGCCCGTTTCACGTCACCGGTGAGATCCGGCACCGACATGCAGCCCTCCCGGCCCGGCCGCCACCGAGTCGCCTCGAGCAGCCGGGCATTGCACAGGACGAACGTGCCATGCCCGGTGACCGTCTTCGGGTGCCCGGTCACGTCGACCGCGAAGACCTGCGCGCTGATCCCGATCTGCGGCGCGGCCAGGCCGACACAGCCGGGTGCGACCCGCATCGTGGCGACCAGGTCGGCGGCAACCTGGACCGTATCGGCGGCGCACGGATCCACCGGCTCACCGGCCCGGCTGAGCACCTGGTCGGGCGCGGCGACCACCGGGACCACCCGCCCCGGTACGCCGAGCGCCGTCTCGGTCCAGTCGGCCAGGGTACGGCTGACCGTGCTCACAGCACGTCCGAATCGACCGACCGGAGGGTCACCTCGACGTCGAGCGCCCGGGCCGTCTCGGACAGTCGACGGCCGACCTCGGCTGCCGTCCCGGCTGGCAGCTCGACCTCGGCGACCAGCACGTAGAGCGGGCCGGTCAGCCGGGTGGTCAGGTCAGTGACGTTGCCGCCCGCCTCGGCGACCACCCGGGTCACCGCCGCGACGATGCCGAGCCGGTCGGCGCCGTGCACACTGAGCAGGTGCGGTTCGCCGCCCGCCGGCTGCTGACCCTCCGCCGGGACCGGCCGTACGGTGGCCAGCAGCTGGCCGTCGGCGGTGAGCGGCCGCAGTGCCTGTTGCACCGCGGCATCGGCCGGACCGGCGCAGACCAGGGTCATCGCGAAGTGGCCGCGCAGCCGGGTCATCGTCGAGTCGGTCAGATTGGCGCCGAGACCGGCCAGCACCTCTGCGACGTCCGCGACGATGCCGGGCCGGTCGCGCCCGATCACGGTGATCGCGAGTTCGTTCATGCCAGCAGTCTGCCCGACCGGGTGCCGGGCCGACCGGTCGGCCCGGCACCGTCTCCCGTCCGGTGACGGCCTGGGGCAGGACGGCCTGGGGCAGGACGGCCTGGGGCAGGACGGCCTGGGGCAGGGACGGCCTGGGGCAGGACGGCCTGGGGCAGGGACGGCAGCCACGGCATGGCAGGATCGGCGGCGCCATGCGTGACGTGAGTTTCGCCGACACGGCGATCGAATGGTTCGACCGCAACGCCCGTGACCTGCCCTGGCGGGAGCCGGGGGTCGGTGCCTGGGCAATCCTGGTAAGCGAGGTGATGCTGCAGCAGACCCCGGTGGTCCGGGTACTGCCGGCGTGGCACGCCTGGTTGGACCGGTGGCCGGACCCGGCGGCGCTGGCCGCCGACTCACCGGCCGAAGCGATCCGGATGTGGAACCGGCTCGGCTACCCGCGTCGCGCGTTGCGGCTGCATGAGTGCGCCACGGTGCTGACCGAGCGGTACGACGGCAAGGTGCCGACCGGTCTGGACGAGTTGCTGGCGCTGCCGGGAGTCGGCACCTACACCGCCCGAGCGGTCGCCGCGTTCGCCTACGGTCAGCGGCATCCGGTGGTGGACACCAACGTCCGGCGGTTCGTGGCACGGGCGGTCGACGGGGCGGCCGACGCCGGGCCGGCGACCCGCCCGGCCGATCTCGTTGCCACCGCCGCGTTGCTGCCGGCCGAGCCGGCCCGGGCAGCCCGCGCCAGCGCCGCGTTCATGGAGTTGGGAGCGGTGGTCTGCGTGGCCCGGACACCACGCTGCGGGGTGTGTCCGGTGGCCGGCCGCTGCGCCTGGCGGGCCGCCGGCCGGCCGGCGGCGAGCGGGCCGAGCCGCCGATCGCAGCGGTACGCCGGCACCGACCGGCAGGTCCGTGGCCTGCTGCTGGCGGTGCTGCGGGAGGCGACCGGGCCGGTGCCGCAGCAGCGGCTGGACGTGGTGTGGGGCGACGATCTGCAGCGCCGTCGGGCACTGGCCAGTCTGATCGAGGACGGCCTGGTGGAGCCGGTGGCCGACGACGGCGCGCCGCCGATCGGGTACACGCTGGCCGGTCAGGGCTGACGGCCTCCGAGCTGACGCCGGGCTGTCGGCTCTCCGGGCTTCCGGGCTGACGGCCGAGGCCGTAGACGCAGTGCGGCGCCGACGGCTTTCACCGTCGGCGCCGCACTGACAGTCGGCTACCGGTCCTACTCGTCCGCGCCGGCCGCCGTGGCACCGCCGAGGTCGGCGGGAACCGCATCCGGTACGGCGACCGGACGGTCAGCGCCTTGGAAAACGAGCTTGGACTTGTCGATGTCGTCCGGGTCGCCCTCGCAGTCGATGACCACGATCTGACCCGGCTTGAGCTCGTTGAACAGGATCCGCTCCGACAGGTTGTCCTCGATGTCGCGCTGGATGGTGCGACGCAGCGGCCGAGCCCCCAGCACCGGGTCGAAGCCCTTGTTCGCCAGGTACTTCTTGGCGTTGTCGGTGAGCTCCATGCTCATGTCCTTGTTCCGCAGCTGGGTCTCGATCCGGGAGATCATGATGTCCACGATCGACAGGATCTCGGTCGGGTTCAGCTGGTGGAACACGATGGTGTCGTCGATCCGGTTGAGGAACTCCGGCCGGAAGTGCTGCTTCAGCTCGTCGTTGACCTTCTGCTTCATCCGGTCGTAGTTCGAGTCGGAGTCCTCCGACGCCTGGAAGCCCAGCGACACCGCCTTCGCCACGTCCCGGGTGCCCAGGTTCGTGGTCAGGATGATCACCGTGTTCTTGAAGTCGACGATCCGCCCCTGACCATCGGTGAGCCGCCCGTCCTCCAGGATCTGCAGCAGCGTGTTGAACACGTCCGGGTGGGCCTTCTCGATCTCGTCGAACAGCACCACCGAGAACGGCCGACGCCGCACCTTCTCGGTCAGCTGCCCGCCCTCGTCGTAGCCGACGTACCCGGGCGGGGCACCGACCAGCCGGGACACCGTGTACCGGTCGTGGAACTCGGACATGTCCAGCTGGATCAGCGCGTCCTCGCTGCCGAACAGGAACTCGGCGAGCGCCTTCGACAGCTCAGTCTTACCGACACCGGACGGGCCGGCGAAGATGAACGAGCCGGACGGCCGCTTCGGGTCCTTCAGGCCGGCCCGGGTCCGCCGGATCGCCTTCGAGACCGCCTTGACCGCGTCGGACTGGCCGACGACCCGCTTGTGCAGCTCGTCCTCCATGCGCAGCAGTCGGGAGGTCTCCTCCTCGGTCAGCTTGTAGACCGGGATGCCGGTCCAGTTGCCGAGCACCTCGGCGATCTGCTCGTCGTCGACCTCGCTGACCACGTCGAGGTCGCCGGCCTTCCACTCCTTCTCCCGCTGCGCCTTCTGCCCGAGCAGCTGCTTCTCCTTGTCCCGCAGCTGCGCGGCCCGCTCGAAGTCCTGCGCGTCGATCGCGGACTCCTTGTCGCGACGCACCTGGGCGATCCGCTCGTCGAAGTCACGCAGGTCCGGCGGCGCGGTCATCCGACGGATCCGCATCCGGGCGCCGGCCTCGTCGATCAGGTCGATCGCCTTGTCCGGCAGGAACCGGTCGGAGATGTACCGGTCGGCCAGCGTCGCGGCGGCCACCAGGGCGGCGTCGGTGATGCTCACCCGGTGGTGCGCCTCGTAGCGGTCGCGCAGGCCCTTGAGGATCTCGATGGTGTGGGCCAGCGACGGCTCGCCGACCTGGATCGGCTGGAACCGACGCTCCAGCGCGGCGTCCTTCTCCAGGTGCTTGCGGTACTCGTCGAGGGTGGTCGCCCCGATGGTCTGCAGCTCGCCTCGGGCCAGCATCGGCTTGAGGATGCTCGCCGCGTCGATCGCACCCTCGGCCGCACCCGCGCCGACCAGGGTGTGGATCTCGTCGATGAACAGGATGATGTCGCCCCGGGTGCGGATCTCCTTGAGCACCTTCTTCAGGCGCTCCTCGAAGTCACCGCGGTAGCGGGAGCCGGCGACCAGCGCACCGAGGTCGAGAGTGTAGAGCTGCTTGTCCTTCAGCGTCTCGGGCACCTCGCCCTTGATGATCTTCTGGGACAGGCCCTCCACCACGGCCGTCTTGCCGACGCCGGGCTCGCCGATCAGCACCGGGTTGTTCTTGGTCCGGCGGGACAGCACCTGCATGACCCGCTCGATCTCCTTCTCCCGGCCGATGACCGGGTCGAGCTTGCCCTCCCGGGCCGCCTGGGTCAGGTTACGGCCGAACTGGTCCAGCACCAGACTGGTCGACGGGGCGGCTTCGCCCGCTGCGGCGCCGGCGGCCGCCGGCTCCTTGCCCTGGTAGCCCGACAGCAGCTGGATCACCTGCTGGCGCACCCGGTTGAGGTCGGCGCCGAGCTTGACCAGCACCTGGGCCGCGACGCCCTCGCCCTCACGGATCAGGCCGAGCAGGATGTGCTCCGTGCCGATGTAGTTGTGGCCGAGCTGCAGCGCCTCCCGCAGCGACAGCTCCAACACCTTCTTGGCCCGCGGCGTGAACGGGATGTGCCCGCTCGGCGCCTGCTGGCCCTGGCCGATGATCTCCTCGACCTGTTGACGCACACCTTCCAGCGAGATGCCCAGGCTCTCCAGGGCCTTCGCCGCCACGCCCTCACCCTCGTGGATGAGGCCGAGCAGGATGTGCTCCGTGCCGATGTAGTTGTGGTTGAGCATCCGGGCTTCTTCCTGAGCCAGGACGACAACCCGTCGCGCTCGGTCGGTGAACCGCTCGAACATGCCCTCGTGCTCCTCACGTGCCGTGCGCCAGTGGTCTTGGCGGGCCAGCGCACGAGCCTCCAGGCGGAAGCTCGTGCCATCACTCTATCGCCGTGGGCCGACTCCGCTCCTGCCGTGTCGGGCCGGAGCAGGGGCGATCCGCAACGTTTACCCCAACTGTGCCGGGTCGTTGGCTGTTCCCCGAGGCTCCGGCGCTACGCGGTGAGCGAAATCCGCTCGGTCCGGTGACCGGGCGCGGCATCGGCCAACCGGAACGCGCCGTCCGTACCGCCACCGCCCCACCGGTTGTCCACAGGCCTGTGGACAACCGGTGCACAGGCTGTGGACAACCCGCCACGCTCTGGCCGGAGCAGTAGACCGGCCGGCCCCCGGCAGGATCGCGCTGCAACCGCCAGACCCCAGAAACGGACACGAGGTACGGATGAGACATCCGTACCTCGTGTCACTGGCTCCGACTGGCCGACGAGGGCTGGCCGGGACCGGCACGCCTGGGACGATCAGCGCCCGGCTTTGGCGTGGTACTCGTCCACGATCTCCTGCGGGATGCGCCCGCGGTCGGAGATCTCCTTGCCTTCCTTCTTCGCCCAGGCCCGGATCGCCCGGTTCTGCTCACGGTCGGCGGCGGCACCGCCCCGACCCCGCGCGGCCCGACCACCCACGACCACGCCACCGCGGCCGATCTTGGTACCGGCAGCCACGTACGGAGCGAAAACCTGCCGCAATTTGTCCGCGTTCTTCTCCGAGAGGTCGATCTCGTACTGGACGCCGTCGAGGGCGAACTTGACGGTCTCGTCGGCGTCGCCGCCGTCCAGATCGTCGACCAGCTTGTGAATGATCTGCTTGGCCACAGGCCGTTGTCCTTCCGAGCACGTTCTCCCGCAATCAGGAGCACAATAGCCCGAAAGATGCGCCAGCCGTCAATAGGACGCGCAAACTCCCCGAAAAAAATCTGGCCGACTACTCCGGACGGACCAGAGGGAAGAGGATGGTTTCGCGAATACCCAGGCCGGTCAGGGCCATGAGCAACCGGTCGATTCCCATTCCCATGCCCCCGGCCGGCGGCATTCCGTACTCCATGGCCCGGAGGAAGTCCTCGTCGAGGCGCATCGCCTCCGGGTCACCACCGGCGGCCAGCCGCGCCTGGGCCACCAGTCGCTCCCGCTGCACCACAGGGTCGACCAGCTCGCTGTACGCGGTGGCCAGCTCGACGCCGCGCACATAGAGGTCCCACTTCTCGGCCAACCCCTGCTCGACGCGGTGCGCCCGGGTCAGCGGGCTGGTCTCCACCGGGTAGTCCCGCACGAAGGTCGGCTGGAGCAGAGTCGGCACGACCAATTCCTCGAAGAGTTCCTCCGCCAGCTTGCCCGGACCCCACTTCGGGTCCACGGCGACATCGAACTTCTCGGCGTAACGTAGCAACTGCGCTCGGTCGGTCCGTACAGTGACTTCCTCACCGAGAGCTTCTGACAACACTCCGTACAGAGTCACCGTACGCCACTGGCCACCAAGGTCGAACTCCGACCCGTCGGCGTGGATCACCACATGTGACCCACTGATCGCGCTGGCGCACTCCTGTACCAGATCCCGGGTCAGCCGCGCCATGGTGTCGTAGTCCCCGTACGCCTCGTAGGTCTCCAACATGGCGAACTCAGGCGAGTGCGAAGAGTCAACCCCCTCATTGCGGAAGTTCCGGTTGATCTCGAACACCCGGTCGATGCCGCCGACCACGCAGCGCTTGAGGAATAGCTCGGGAGCGATTCGCAGATACAGATCGACATCAAGAGCGTTGCTGTGCGTGACGAACGGCCGGGCCGCTGCGCCCCCGTGCAGCACCTGCAGCATCGGCGTCTCCACCTCGGTGAACCCCCGCTGGTGGAAGGAGTCGCGCAGGGTACGCAGCACCGTCGCCCGGGTTCGCACGGTCCGACGCGCCTCCGGACGGACGATCAGGTCGACGTACCGCTGCCGGACCCGGGCCTCCTCACTCAACGGCTTGTGCGCCACCGGCAGCGGACGCAGCGCCTTGGCGGTCATCTGCCACGAGTCGGCGAGCACCGAGAGCTCACCCCGACGGCTGGTGATCACCTCGCCGGCCACCCCCACGTGGTCGCCGATGTCGACCAGCCGCTTCCAGTCCTCCAGCCGCTCGGCACCGACCCGATCCCGGGACAGCATCACCTGCAACTCGGTGCCATCACCCTCACGCAGCGTCGCGAAACAGAGCTTGCCGGTGTTCCGCACAAAGATCACCCGGCCGGTGACCGCCGCCTGTTCGCCGGTGGCGGTGTCGATCGGCAGGTCGCCGAAGCGCTGCCGCAACTGCGCCAGAGACGTGGTCCGGGGGAAACCGACCGGATAGGGCTCCGCGCCCTGGGCCAGCAGCCGGTCCCGCTTCTCCCGGCGCACCCGCATCTGCTCGGGCAGATCCGCTGCGGAATCGTCGGGTACGGTCACGTGCTCGGTCACGGCGGGCATCCTCAACACAGGGGGTACGGACAACGGTGCGACCTCGTGGTCACGGTCCGGCCACGAGCGTACTCAACCAGGGTTCCGTGACGCAGCTGACAAGGCCGCAGTGGGGATCAGGTGTTCCGCTCGTACACCATCCGCAGGCCGATAAGGGTGATCATCGGTTCGTGGTGGGTGATGGTGCGGCACTCACCGATCACCACCGGGGCCAGTCCGCCCGTCGCGATAACTGCGCTGAGCTGCCCCAACTCCGCCGCCATCCGCTCCACGATGCGGTCCACCTGGCCGGCGAAACCGAAGTACATGCCGGACTGCAGGCACTCTACGGTGTTCTTGCCAATCACCGACCGGGGCCGGGTCGGCTCGACCTTGCGCAGCTGGGCGGCGCGGGCCGACAACGCGTCGAAGGATATCTCGATGCCGGGAGCGAACGCCCCGCCGAGGAACTCACCCCGGGCGCTGATCACGTCGAAGTTGGTGGTGGTGCCGAAGTCGACGACGATCGACGGGCCACCGTACAAGGTGTGCGCGGCGAGGGTGTTGACCACCCGGTCCGATCCGACCTCCTTGGGGTTGTCGATCGCCAGCTGCACCCCGGTCCGCACCCCGGGCTCCACGATCACGCTGGGAATGTCGCCGTAGTAGCGGCCGAGCATGGTCCGCAGCGAGCGCAGCGCCGCCGGTACGGTCGAGCAGGCGGCCACCCCGGTGAGTTCCACAGCATCCCCGGCGAGCAGCCCGCGGAACATCAGGCCGAGCTCGTCGGCGGTTGACCGGGCGTCGGTCTTGATCCGCCACGAGTGCACCAGCTTGTCCCCGTTGAACGTGGCCAGCACCGTGTTGGTGTTACCGATGTCGATGCAGAGCAGCATGTCGTCCCCTCGACGGTCAACCGGCGGGCCGGTCGGCACCAGCCGACGCGCTGACACCGGCCGGTCGCAGATCCAGCGCGATGTCCATGATCGGCGAGGAGTGGGTCAACGCCCCGACCGACAGGTAGTCCACCCCGGTCCGCGCGTACCGGGCCGCGTTGGCCAGGGTCAGTCCGCCGGTGGCCTCCACCTCGACCCGGTCACCCACCTCGGCGACGACCGCGCTCAGCAGCTCCGCCGGCATGTTGTCGCAGAGCAGGAACGTCGCCCCGGCCTCGACCGCCTCGACCGCCTCGGCCAACGTGGTCACCTCGACCTCCACCGGTACGCCGGGGAAGGCCTCGCGCACCCGGCGGTACGCGGCACCCACCCCGCCGGCGGCCAGCTTGTGGTTGTCCTTGACCATCGCCACGTCGTACAGACCCATCCGCTTGTTGCCGCCGCCGCCGACCCGCACCGCGTACTTCTCCAGCAGCCGCAGCCCGGGGGTGGTCTTGCGGGTGTCCAGCACGGTCGCCTTCGACCCGGCGAGGGCGTCCGTCCAGGCCCGGGTATGGGTGGCCACCCCGGAGAGCCGGCTGATCAGGTTGAGCGCGGTCCGCTCGCCGGTGAGCAGGGTCCGGACCGGGCCGGTCAGCGTGGCCAGCACCGTACCGGCCGGCACCCGGTCACCGTCGGCGCGGTGCAGCCGCACCTCGACCGGGCCGGCAGAGCCGGCACCATCGGCAGAGCCGGCACCGCCGACCGAGCCGGCAGGGTCGGCGGTCGGCGACGGGACCGCCGCGAAGACAGCGGCGACCAGCGGCAACCCGGCCACCACCCCGGCGGAGCGGGCCACCAGTTCGGCGGTGCCGAGCTGCCCCGGATCGATGGTGGCCGCCGACGTGACGTCCAGCCGGTCCGGGCCGAGATCCTCGGCCAGCGCGGTCGCCACCACCCGGTGGACCACCTCCGGGTCCAGACCGCAGGCCAGCGACGCGGCGACGGTCACCTCGCTACGCATGACGGCTCCCAGGTGAGAGTGGGCTGCCCGACCGGGCCGAGCGCGCTGACCAGATGCCCCAGCCAGCCCTCGGCCGCCGACGGGAAATCGTCGCGCCAGTGACAACCCCGGGTCTCCTGCCGGGCGTACGCCGCCGCCACCAGCGCGGTGGCGACGGTGACCAGGTTAGTCGCCTCCCATCCGGCGGTGCCCGGCGTGCCCCGGCCACCGGCGAGCCGGCGCAGCTCGACGGCGGCGCCGTCCAGCGTCGTGGCGGAACGCAGCACTCCGGCGCCCCGGCTCATCGCCCGCTGCAGCGGCTGCCGGGCCTCGGCCGGCAACAACCAGCCGTCGGCCCGATCGGTCGCCCGGCCGGTACCGGCCGGCTCCAGCTGCGGCGGCAGGTCGCGGGTGACGTCCCGGGCGATCCGCCGGGCGAAGACCAGGCCCTCCAGCAGCGAGTTGCTGGCCAGCCGGTTGGCACCGTGCACACCGGTGCAGGCCACCTCGCCGCAGGCGTACAGGCCGGGGATGGTGGTGCGGCCGTGCAGATCGGTGCGGACGCCGCCGGACGCGTAGTGGGCGGCCGGTGCCACCGGGATCAGCTCCTCGGCGGGGTCGATCCCGATGGCCCGGCAGGACGCCACAATCGTCGGGAAACGCCGGGCCAGGAACTCACCGCCCAGATGCCGGGCGTCGAGCTGTACGTGGTCGACGTCGACCGCCGACATCACCCGGTGGATGCCCTTGGCGACCACGTCGCGTGGGGCCAACTCGGCGAGCTCGTGCTGGCCGAGCATGAACCGCTTGCCGTCGGGGTCGAGCAGCAGCGCGCCCTCGCCGCGCAGCGCCTCGGACACCAGCGGTTGCTGGCCGCTGCCGCCAGTGACACCCGGCACCACCAGGGCCGTCGGATGGAACTGGACGAACTCCAGGTCCGCCACTGCCGCGCCGGCTCGCAGCGCCAGCGCCACACCGTCGCCGGTGGAGACCGCCGGATTGGTAGTGGTTGCGAAGATCTGCCCCATCCCGCCGGTGGCCAGCACCACGGCGCGGGCCAGGATCGCGCCCACCCCGTCCGGCGAGCCCTCGCCGAGCACGTGCAGAGTGACTCCGCAGGCCCGGGCCGGCTCCCCGTCGGCGTCCGGTGCGGCACGCAGCAGGTCGACGACCAGAGCGTGCTCGACCAGCCGGATCCAGGGGTCCCGACGGACCGCGGCGTGCAACGCCCGCTGCACCTCGGCGCCGGTGGCGTCGCCGCCGGCATGCACGATCCGGTTGGCCCGGTGACCACCTTCCCGGGTGAGCAGCAGCACACCGTCGGCGTCCCGGTCGAACTCGGCACCGACCCGGATCAGCTCCCGGATCCTGGCCGGCCCCTCCTCGACGAGCACCCGGACCGCGTCCGGATCGCACAGCCCGACCCCGGCGGTCTCGGTGTCCTGCGCGTGCGCGGCCGGGGTGTCCAGCGGGTCCAGCACGGCGGCGATCCCACCCTGTGCCCACCGGGTCGACCCGTCGTCGATGTTGACCTTCGTCACGACGGTGACGTGCAGCCCGGCTTCCCGCAGGTAGAGCGCGGCGGTCAGGCCGGCGATGCCGGAGCCGACGACCACCACGTCGGTGGTCTCCGCCCAGCCGGGATCCGGCGCGGCGAGCTGACCGGGCAGCTCGGGCAGGGCCGGGATACGCAGTCGCATGGGCAGAGTCAACCGCGCCGGCCCTGGCAGCGGGCCGCCGGGGCCGGCGGATGTGGGCCGGTACACCCGTCCGGGCACCCGGCGGCGGCCGTCACGAGGCCGGCCACTACTCGTACTGGATGGGCAGGCCCTCGGTGCCGACGTCCTTGAGCGACCGCTCGACGTTGCGTTCGTCGAGCCACAGGTAGCAGCGGACGCCCCGGTTGCCGGCCGCCCACTCGGCGGCACCGCCCGGCAGCGAGATCACCCCGGTACGGAACTGCAGGTTGCCGTCGAGTGGCACATCCGCGTACCGGCCGATCACCTTGCGGCACTCGGTGTGGAACTGGTTCCAGTCCCGGTCCCGGGTCGGATACTCGATGTCCGGTGCCTGCCAGACCCCGGCGAACTCCGCGTTGTGCGGCTCGTCGCACTCCTCGGCCGGCATGGTGTCGATCGCGCCGTTGTCGTCGTTACGGACCGCGTAGCAGGTCAGATGCAGCGGCGATGGCTCAGCCAGCTCGTCGCGCAGGCTCGCGGTGCGCGACGCCGTCCCACCGTTGTCCTCCACGTTGGTCACCTCGGTGACGTCGCAGCGGAACCAGCGGGCACCACCTTCCCAGGCGGCCGGGGACGGCACCGCCACCCCCACCCAGAGCCGGCCGAGCCGCCAGTCGGCACCGACGTACTCGCTGGTCGCGGAGTCGCACTCGGCGTACGCGACACGGATTTCGGGCGAGCCCTGCGCCGGCGGCGCGGTCGCCTCCGCAGCCTCAGCGCCGAACGTGCCGACATGCACCGTCTCCACCCGGTGCGGGGCCGAGCAGTCGACCGGGCTGTACGACGACAGGTAGGCGGTCTCCGCGAAGTCCCCCGGATGGCAGACCTCGGCCGGCGGCACGAACGGGCTCGGCTCGGGGATCGGCTGCCAACTGTTGGTGAGCTCGCCGTCCACCCCGGCGGGCAGGCCGCACCCGGTCAGGCCGAGCACAAGCGCTCCACCGACCGCGAAAGCGGCGGTCCATCGGCGCATCGAGTCCCTCCCACGGGCTGGCTGGCGGTCCGGACCGCCGAGCATACGACACCTTTGAGTGACCGTACGGTCACCGCCCGGCTTGCGGTCGACAACCGTCACCACGCTAAGGCCTGCCGGCAACCACCGGCCAGCCGGCGGCGGTGTCGCCACGGACCGGGTCGCCCACCACACCGGCGGGTGCCCCGGCCGGGTCGGCATCGAGCTGGATCACCCGGTTGGCGGCGTCAACGTGCACCACCCGGGGCTGACAGGCGCGGGCCTCGGCGTCGGTGAACTGCCCGTACGCGATCAGGATCACCAGGTCACCGGGGTGCACCAGGTGAGCGGCGGCCCCGTTGATGCCGATCACCCCACTGCCCCGGGCCCCCTCGATGACGTACGTCTCCAGCCGGGCGCCGTTGGTCACGTCGACGATCGCCACCTGCTCGCCGGGCAGCAGGTCGGCCGCGTCCAGCAGGTCGGCGTCGATGGTGACCGAGCCGACGTAGTGCAGATCGGCCTGGGTCACCGTGGCCCGGTGGATCTTGGATTTGAGCATGGTGCGCAGCATCAGGATCCTTCCGATCGGGAGCCGGCCAGCTCCACCGGGGTGTTGTCGATCAATCGGGTGTCACCGACCCGGGCGGCGATCAGCAGCCGGGCCGGACCGGGCACCGCCGGCCCCAGCTCGGGATCGGTCAGCGCCAGGTAGTCGAGCTCGGCGGCGCCACCGGTGTGCTGGTCGAAGGCAGCCCGGCCGGCGGCCAGCACCTCGTCGGCGGAGACGCCCGCCGTCGCCGCGTCCACGCCGGCCCGCAGTGCCCCGGCCAGCCCCAGCGCCACCTGCCGCTGCTGGGGCGACAGGTAGCGGTTACGGCTGGACCGGGCCAGCCCGTCCGACTCCCGGACGGTCGGCACTCCGACGATGGCCACTGGCAGGTCAAAGTCGCGCACCAACCGCCGGACCAGGGTCAGCTGCTGGTAGTCCTTCTCCCCGAAGAAGGCCAGGTCGGGCCGGGTGATCTGGAGCAACTTCAGCACCACGGTCAGCACCCCGTGGAAGAAGCCCGGCCGGCTCGCCCCCTCCAGGATCTCCCCGATCGGCCCCGGGTCGACTCTGACCTGCGGCTCGCCGTCCGGGTAGACCTCGGCCCGGGCCGGCGCAAAGACCGCCCGGACCCCGGCCCGCCGGCAGACCGCCAGGTCGTCGTCGATGGTGCGCGGGTACCGGTCGAAGTCCTCGGTCGGCCCGAACTGCAGCGGGTTGACGAAGATCGTGGCGATCACGTGGTCGGCGCGGGCCGCCGCCGCGCGCAGCAGGGCGTCGTGCCCGTCGTGCAGGGCACCCATCGTCATCACCACCGCCACCGAGCCGGACCAGCCGGCCCGCAGCGCGGCGAGCTCGGCGCGGGTCCACGCCACTTGCAGCCCGGCCGGTGCGGTCGGCGCGGTCGAGGTGGTCGGCGCGGTCGAGGCCGGGCTCATCGCACTCATCGGACCGGCCGTGCTCATCGGACCGGCTCCCGACGCCGGCCCGACGTGGCGACCGGCTCCCGGCCGGCCAGCACGTCGAGCAGCGGCACCGCAGCGGCCGCCGGCAGCCGGCCGGCGGCGATCGCCCGGTCCGCGGTACGCCGGGCCAACGCCAGATAGCCGGGCAGGCTCTCCGCGGCGGTGTCAGCCAGCCGGTCCAGGTGCCGGGCGACGGTGCCGGCGTCGCCGCGCGACACCGGCCCGGTCAGCGCGGCGTCGCCGCGCGCCAGGGCGTTGTCCAAGGCGGCGCGCAGCAGCGGTGCGAGCACCCGGCCGGGGTCGGCGACCCCGGCGTCGCGCAGCCGGTCGCTGGCCTCGTTGACCAGGGTGACCAGGTGGTTCGCGCCGTGCGCCAGGGCGGCGTGGTAGAGCGGCCGGTCCATCTCGGCGACCCACTCGACGGTGCCGCCCAGCGCCGCCACCAAGCGGGTGGCCAGCGGCCGCAGCGGCCGGTCGGCGGTAACTCCGTAGCTGATCCCGGGCAGCCTGTCCAGGTCGCCGCGCTCGCCGGTGAAGGTCATCGCCGGGTGCAGCGCCAGCGGGGCGGCGCCGACCACCGCGGCCGGGGCCAGCACGGCGAGACCGTGCGCTCCCGAGGTGTGTGCCACGACCTGGCCGGGCCGCAGTACGCCGGCCGCCACCAGGTCGGCCACCACGGTCGGCAGCACGTCGTCGGGCACCGCGAGGATCAGCAGCTCGGCGGCGTCGGCGACCTCGGCCACCGGCCAGGGCTGGACGCCGGGCAACAGCCGGCGGATCCGGTCCCGGCTGGCCGGGCCGGCACCGGAGACCGCGGTGATTCGATGGCCGGCGGCGGTCAGGGCAGCGGCGAGCACCGCGCCTACCCGGCCGGCGCCCACGACCCCGACAGCAGGGTCGGTAACCCGGGCAGCGGAAACGTCCGCCGCCGCCGGGCGCGCCGATGCGCTCATGATGTGATCCAGTCCTCGAACGGGGGTACCGGTCGATGCCAGTATGCGCCGAGGCAACGGACCGGAAACAACGGTGTGTGAAAACCTTCACCCGCTGATCTAGGGTGGCCGGGTGCTGACCTGGCGGGACGCCATCTCCACCGCGCTGTACGGACCGGAGGGCTTCTATGTGACCGGCGGCACCCCGGTGCCCGCCGCGCACTTTTCGACCAGCGCCCAGACCGGTACGCCGTTCGCCCGGGCGGTGCTGCGGCTGCTGCGCCGGGTCGACCGCCTCCTCGACCACCCGGACCCGGTCGACCTGGTCGACGTCGGAGCCGGCGGCGGTGAACTGCTCGACGCCGTACACCGGCTGCTTGCCGACCCGCCCGGGACGCTTGCCGACCGGATCCGGTTGACCGGCGTCGACCCGGCGCCCCGACCGGCCGGCCTGCCCGAACCGGTCGCCTGGCGGACCGCGCCGCCGACGGGAACCACCGGGCTGCTCGTCGCCACCGAGTGGCTGGACAACGTACCGCTCGATCTGGCCGTCCGCGACGGTGACCGGCTCCGCTGTCTGCTGGTCGACCCGGCAACCGGCCGGCAGCACCCCGGCCGGGAACTCGGCGCCGCCGACTCCGCCTGGCTGGCCCGCTGGTGGCCGCCGCTGCCGGACGGGGCGCAGGCTGAGATCGGTCGCCCCCGCGACGAGGCCTGGGCCGCGGCGGTACGTACCCTGCGCCGGGGCGTCGCCGTGACAGTCGACTACGGCCACCGGTACGCCGACCGCCCGGTCACCGGCACCCTGACCGGTTTCCGGGCCGGCCGTACGGTGGCCCCGGTCCCCGACGGCTCCTGCGACCTCACCGCGCACGTGGCGATCGACGCGGTCGCCGCCGCCGGATCGGCGGTCGTTGGCGGGGCCGGCCACCTGCTGTGCCGGCAGCGGGACGCGCTGCACCGACTCGGGGTGCACGGCCGCCGACCGCCGCTGGCGCTGGCCGGCACCGACCCGCGTGGCTATCTGGCCGCGCTGGCCGCCGCCAGCACCGCCGCCGAACTCACCGACCCGGACGGCCTCGGCGGGCACTGGTGGCTGGTCCAACCCGTCGGGCTGGCCGTCGACGCCGAATCCCTGCTGGTCTGAAACCCGGATCCCCTGCTGGTCCGAAACCGGGATCCCCTGCTGGTCCGAAACCGGGATCCCCGCCGACCGTGTGGCGGGGAGCCGGCGTGCGACGATGGCCGGCATGGACACCGACACCGGTTCGCCGCCCCCGGCCGGGTCGGCCGACGGACTCCGCCAGCTGACCGTCGGCACCGGCGCCGGGCTGGACACCGCCGACATGGTGCTCAACATCGGCCCACAGCACCCGTCCACGCACGGCGTACTCCGGCTCAAGCTGGTCCTCGACGGCGAGCGGGTGGTCTCCTGCGAGCCGGTGATCGGCTACATGCACCGCGGCGCCGAGAAGCTGTTCGAGGTCCGCGACTACCGGCAGATCATCATGCTGGCCAACCGGCACGACTGGCTGTCCGCGTTCGCCAACGAGCTGGGGGTGGCGCTCGCCGTCGAACGGATGATGGGCATCGAGGTGCCACAGCGGGCCACCTGGCTGCGGACCGCGCTGGCCGAACTGAACCGGGTGCTCAACCACCTGATGTTCCTCGGCTCGTATCCACTGGAGATCGGCGCGCTCACCCCGGTGTTCTACTCGTTCCGGGAGCGGGAGACGCTGCAGGCCGTGCTGGAGGAGGTCTCCGGCGGCCGGATGCACTACATGTTCAACCGGGTGGGCGGCCTCAAGGAGGAGGTGCCGGCCGGCTGGACCAGCCGGGCCCGGGAAGCGATCGGCCAGGTCGAGGCCAGGATGCCCGACCTGGACCGGCTGATCCGGCGCAACGAGATCTTCCTCGCCCGTACGGTCGGGGTCGGGGTGCTCGACGCGGCGACGGCCGCCGCGTTCGGTGCCTCCGGGCCGGTCGCCCGGGCCAGCGGGCTGGACCTGGACCTGCGCCGCGACGAGCCGTACCTCGCCTACGGTGAACTGGACGTGCCGGTGGTCACCCGCCGGGCCGGCGACTGCCACGCCCGGTTCGAGGTGCTGCTCGACCAGGTGTACGCCTCGCTCGACCTGGCCCGCCGCTGTCTGGACCGGGTCGACCAGTTGAGCGGGCCGGTCAACGTACGGCTGCCGAAGGTGGTCAAGGCACCCGAGGGCCACACCTACGCGTGGACCGAGAACCCGCTCGGAGTCAACGGCTACTACCTGGTCTCCCGCGGGGAGAAGACCCCGTGGCGGCTCAAGCTGCGGACCGCCTCCTACGCCAATGTGCAGGCGTTGGCGACGCTGATCCCCGGCAGCCTGGTGCCGGATCTGGTGGCGATCCTCGGCTCGATGTTCTTCGTGGTCGGCGACATCGACAAGTGACGCCGGTCTACCGCCAGCGGCGGTCGTCGGGGTAGTCGGCGTCGTCACGGAAGCGGCCACGGCCGTCGTCGTCGCGGTACCGCCGGCCACCGTCGTCCGGGTCCCGGTAGCGCCGGCCCGGGGCGCCGTCGTCGTAGTCGCGGTAGCGCCGAGCCGGCTCATCGTCGTAGTCACGGTACCGGCGGCCGGCGGTGCCCTCCTCCGCGTACCGGCGGGGCGGCTCGTCGTCGCGGTAGCGCCGGCCGGACGTGTCGTCGCGGTAGCGCCGGCCCGGTTCCGCGGGTTCTTCGTCCCGGTACCGGCGGGGCGGGTCGTCGTCGCGGAACCGGCGCGGCGGGTCGTCGTCGCGGAACCGGCGACCGACGTCGTCCTCCTCGTCCCGGTACCGACGGCTGCGCCGGACCGGCTCGTCGTCGAGGGGATCGTGGGCCGGCGACGACCATGCCGGGGGCGACTCGCCGCCACTGCCGGCCGGCAACGCCGGCAGCGCCGCACGCCGGCCGGTCCCGCTGACCCCTGGTCCGTCCGACGGCGGGTCGGCCATCCGTTGGTCCCACCGGGCGTCCCGCCACGCCGGCTCGTCCGCGACCCGATCACCGCCCGACCCCAGCAGGTCGCCCCGGTCCTGCGGGTACCGGCCGTTACGGGTGCCGGCCCCGGACCGGGCCGGTGGGTAGTCGTCCTCACGGGCCGGTGGCCACCGCTCGGCCGGCGACCCGGTGCTGAAGCCGTCGGCCCGCCCGACGTCCCACCGGTCGACGGGTCGGTCGCCGTACCGTTGCTCGGCGCTGTCGTCCCGGTCGCCACTCCACGACCAGCGCTCCTCCGGCTGGTCGCGCAGCCGGCGTTCGGTCCACGACTCCTCGTCCGGCTCGGCGGAACGCCGCCCACGGGCCGCCGGAGCGGACCACTCACCGTCGATGGACTCGCCACCCCGGCCGCCGGAACGGGTCCCGCCGTACACCGTGCCGGCGGGCTCGTCGTCGGCCCGCGGGTCGACGACCTGCCGGGTGCTCACCTGGACGGTCTCCGGCTGCCGGACGGCGCCGTTCGGCCCCTGCTGGCGGGGCAGCACGGTGCCGCTGACCGCCGGGACCGAGGCCCGGCCGGCCTGGCCGCCCGAGCCGTACTGACCTGCGGAGCCGTACTGGCCGCCGTTGTACTCGCCTCCGTAGCCGGCAGCCCCGGTCGGGCCGGAGGCCGGCACCGCCGCCGGTACGGCGGACGCCGGAGCGGCCTGATCGAACCGGTCGTAGCCGGCGCGGTCACCGCCCGGCTGTGCCCGGGCCGGATCACTGCGGGCGATCTCGGCGCGAGTCCCGTCCAGTTGACCACGAAGCGCCTCGACGTCGTCCTGAACCGCCTGCATCTTCTCGCCGAAGGCGCGGTGCGTCGCCCGGACGGCGGTGGAAATGTCGTTGCGCACGTCCTCGCGGAGCACGTCCATCTCCTCGACGAGCGCATCCTCCATGTCGGCGCGCATAGTTTCCACGCCGCCACGCAATGTGATTGACAATCCGATCAACACCACGGACGCGATAGCGATCACCATCGCCAGTCGCAACGAGCCGTCGCCGTCGCCAAGCAGCAGCAAAAGCGCAGCCAGCGGCGCCAAGCCCAGGCCACCCCAGGTAAGCCACTTGAGCGGAACCGTGCGGCGCGGCTCCTCTTCGGCCTCGGGAGCGGACATGGCTGTGGAGCCTACCGACATCTACAGATCAACGGAACGGGTACCGCCTGCTGTCCGAGAAGGTAGGCTCCACAGCCCGGGTGGCCGGCGACAGTCCGCGCCAGCCACGAAATCAGCCGGTCGCCAACGCTCCGTCCGACGAGAACACCAGACCGACACTGATCTCGCCGGTGGTCAACGCGGTCTTGGTCTGCGGCCCACCGGCGTCAAGCGAGCTGAACTCCCCGGCCCGGAAGTCGTACACCTCGACCAGCCCTTCCTGGCACTTGGGACGCTGCGGGCACTCCGGCGGACCGCCCAGGACGGTCGCCGTACCGGAGCATTTCTCCGCCAGGTCGGAAAGCGTACTGACGCCGTACTCGTCGGCGAAGGCACTGGTCACCGCGAACGCGTTCTGGTCCTGTGCCGCAGACGCCTCGCCGAAGACGATGCCGACCTGCTCGCCGACCTCGCGGAGCCCGGTCATCGTCTCGTCCAGGTCCGGCGACGAGATCGCCGGCGCGTTCTCCCCCGCGACCTTGTTGTTGATGAAGTCCGCCATGGTGGCCGCGTACTCCGGCACCACCTGGATCTCCCCGGTCTCCAGCGCCGGCTCGTACAGCTCACGGTTGCCGATCTGCTGCACGGTGACGTCGTAGCCCGCCGCCGTCAGCACGATCCGGTACAACTCGCCCAAGGTCTCGCTTTCACTGAAGTTGGCCGCGCCGACGATCAACTCACCGCCCGGTCCGGTCTCGATACCGTCGGTCAGGCCCTCGGCGGCGGCGAACTCCTCGGCCGCGGCCTGCGGCGTCTGACGGTCGACGTCGACCGCCCGGTTGAGCCCGATCAGCTTCTCGGTGTCCAACGCTGCCGACACCCTGTTCAGGGCGGCGATGACCTGCGGCGATGCCGCGTCGGCGTTGACCGCCGGCACGATGTTGTCGGTGTTCTGCAGCTTCTTGTCGTCAGTCAGCACCACCAGCTGGTCGCCGGCTACCGGTGCGCAGCCGGCACCGGACGCGCCGGCATCCGGCGCCTCGGTGCCGGATGACCCCGCCTCGCCACATGCGGCGAGGAAACCCGCCGCGGTGAGCGCGCCGACCGCGCTCAGGGCGATACGTGTCCGTGCATGCATGATTGCCCGCCTCCTGTGTCCCGGCGCGCCCCCATCGGGCCGGCCGCGTGTCCGACGGGCGCGGCACATGCCCGCGCGAGCGTGCTGCGGGCAGCACGGCAGCCGCGACGGGGCCCCGGCCCGTGCCGGCATGCCGTCACCCGTTCCCTCTACCGAACATCCTCACCGTTGGGTCCGACAACAGATGAAGATCGGTTGTCACCGGATCGTCATCCGGCCCGAACGGAAAGCGACGTACTCAACCCGAGCCGACCGCGCTGGTCTGCTCGTTCGCCCGCCGGCCGGTCCGGCGCAGCGGCCGCGGAGTGAACGCCCGTTCGAGCACCGCCAGCAACCCTTCAGTGACCAGCGCCAAGGTCGCCACCAACAGACCGCCGGCGAGGATCTGGCCGCCGCCGATCGAGATGCCCAGTCCGAAGCCCGCACTGATGATCTGCCCGAGACCTCCGCCGTTGACGAACGCCGCCAGCGCCGCCGTCGCCACCACCTGCACCGCCGCGGTCCGGAACCCGGCCGCCAGGTACGGCACCGCGAGCGGCAACTCGACCCGGCGCAGCACCTGCCAGCCGGACAGTCCCATCCCCCGAGCCGCCTCCCGCACCTGCGGATCGACCTGCCGGATCCCGGTGAACGCGTTGGCCAGCAGCGGTGGTACGGCGAACACCGCCAACGCCAGGATCACCGGCGGCTTGCCGAAGCCCAGGAAGGTCAGCGGCAGAATGGACAGCAGGGCGATGGTCGGCACCGCCAGCGTCAGGTTCGACACCAGCACCACCAGGCCGCCGCCCCGGCCGGTGTGCCCGAGCCACAGTCCGACCGGCCAGGCCACCAGGCAGCCGACCGCGACCGCGGCGGCCGAGATGGTCAGGTGCTCACCGAGGCGGTCCAGCACACCACCGGGGTTGGTCCAGTTGAGTGGGTCGTTGAGCCAGGTCACCGCCTGCTCGACCGGGTTCGCCGCCACACTCTGCCGGCTCACGGGGCGACCCGCCGGGCCCAGGGCGTCAGCAGCCGTCCGGCACCCGCCAAGAGCAGGTCGAGCAGCAGGGCCAGCGCCACGCTCAGCAGCGTACCGGTGAGGATCTGGGCTTTGTAGAAGTTGTTCCGGAAGCCGCTGAAGATCAGGTCGCCGAGGCCGCCATAGCCGATCAGCGAGCCGATGGTGACCAGCGCGACTGTGGAGACCGTGGCCAGCCGCAAGCCGGTCATGATGCCGGGCAGCGCCAACGGCAGTTCGATGCGCAGCAGTCGACCGAACCGGCCGTACCCCATCCCGTCGGCGGCCTCGATGGTCGCCGCCGGCACCTGGCTCAGCCCGGCCAGCGAGTTGCGCACGACCAGCAGCAGCGCGTACAGCACCAGGGCGATCAGCACCGACGCGGGATTGGTCGCGCCGACGTAGGGCGCGATGAAGGCCAGCAACGCCAGCGACGGGATGGTGTAGAGCACGCCGGTGAGGGCGAGGATCGGCCCGGTCAGCGACCGGAACCAGTACGCGACCACCGCCAGCGGCACCGCCAGCAGCGCGGCGATCAGCACCGCCTGTACCGTCAGGGTGACGTGTTCGGTCAACGCGGCGACGATCGTCGACCAGTTGTCCCGTACGTACTGACCGGAGAACCACGGGTTACCCGGATCAGCCCGGTCGGCGAGCAGGTGGAAGGACACAGGTGGACGGTACCGTGCGGGACACCGACGCCGACGGAGCGGCGGCGATCACCTTGACCGACATCGGCAAGCAGTTCCCGGACGGGACACGCGCCGTACAGAGCCTTTCCCTGGAGATCCCCGCCGGCCAGTTGGTGGTGTTGATCGGCCCGTCCGGCTGCGGCAAGTCCACCGTGCTCCGGATGATCAACAGGCTGATCGAGCCGACGACCGGGCGGATCATGCTCGGCGACGAGGACGTCACCCAGGTCGACCCGGTGCGGCTGCGCCGCCGGATCGGATACGTGATCCAGCACGTGGGGCTCTTCCCGCACCAGACGATCCGGGCCAACGTCGGCACGGTCCCCCGGCTGCTCGGCTGGCAGCGGGACCGGATCCGGCGCCGCGCCGACGAACTTCTCGACCTGGTCGGGCTGGAACCGGGCCGGTACGGCAAGCGCTACCCGCACGAACTGTCCGGCGGGCAACGCCAGCGGGTCGGCGTCGCCCGGGCACTGGCCGCCGACCCGGTCGTCCTGCTGATGGATGAGCCGTTCTCCGCGGTCGACCCGATCGCCCGCGGCCGGCTGCAGGAGGAGTTTCTCCGCCTGCAGGCCGAGGTACGCAAGACGATCGTGCTGGTCACCCACGATCTGGACGAGGCGGTACGGCTGGGCGACCGGATCGCCGTACTGTCCGAAGGCGGCCGGCTTGAGCAGTATGCGGCACCGGCCGAACTGCTCGGCGGGCCGGCGTCCCCGTTCGTGACCGAGTTCGTCGGCGCCGACCGGGCGATCCGCCGGCTCGCGGTCACCCCGGTGAGCCGCGAACTGCTCGACGACGACCCGAGGGCTCCGGATCCGGCCGGGCTGCCCACCCTCGCCCTGGGTACCTCGCTCTACGACGCGCTGGCCCGGTTGCTGGTCAGCGGCGCGGAGCACGCCCGGGTGGTCGACGACGCCGACCAGCCGGTCGGCGTGGTGAGCCGACGCCGGATCCTCGACGCCGGCTGACCTGCATCAGCTCCGCTGCCCGGGCCGCAGCAGGTAGTCGATGAACGCTGCCCGTAGCAACGGTTCCGACTCGCCGTACTCGTGGCCGGTGAACTCCCGCCACAGCGCCACCGCGTCCTCGACGGTCGGGCCGATCGAGTTCGGCGCGCCATCCAGCTCACTGGCGTCGTCGGCCCGGGACAGCCGCTGGGTTATCGACCAGAAGAATCCCAGGTCCTTGCGCTGCCGGGCCAGCTCGAACGCCTGCTCCCGCAACTGTTCGGTGGAGAGCCGATCGAGTTCCTCGAAGGTCGGCGTGGCGCGGTCTGCGGCCGGCGATTCGGTCATATCAGCGAGCCTAACCCGCCGGTCCGTCGCTGGCTTGGCAGCTGGCCTGCTCGGCGGCTAGCCTGCCGGCGGGTCAGCGACTGTCGGTGCCCCATTGGTCGTCGGCGCCCCAGCTGTCGCTGGTATCCCAGCGGTCCCGGGCCGGCGCCGGCTGGGCGGGCAGGGAGGCAGACCAGGACTGCTGGCCGCCGGTGGGCGGGTCGGACGGCCAGCCGGAGCCGGCCTGGGCATGCTCCGGCCAGTCCGCCGGCCGACCGTCGTAGTGGACCGGCTCGGATTCACCAGCCGACTCGCCTGCGGTCTGCTCGGCTTCCTGGGCTTCGCCGGCGTCGTCGACCGAGGTCGACCGTGGCCGGCCGAACGTCTCCACCAGACGGGTCACCGTCAGCCCGACCACCACCGCGACGGCGCCGGTGGCGTACAGCGCGATGTCGAGGTCACGCAGCTCGGCGTACCTGATGAAGAGGGTCAGGCCGATCACCGCCAACACGGTCCCGAAGACACCGCCCCGGCGGCCGAAGACGCTGGTCCCGCCGAGCAGCGCCGCGCCGATCGCCACCGCTGTCCACTCCAGCCCCACCGACGGGCTGACCGGGCCGTTGCCGACGGCGGCCAGCAGCACCCCGCCGACGACCGCGAAGACCATCGACAGGATCAGCGCACCGCTGGTGACCAGTGCGGCGACGCCGCCCCGCCGGTCGGCCGGGTCGGCGACCGGTCGGAACCGCCCGACCCCCCGCCGGATCGACTTGATCGTGCCGAGGGATCCACCGAGCAGCGCCAGCACGACGAAGCCACCGAAGAGCACGAACGCCTGGCCGGTCGGGTCGAAGGCACCCTGCAGGTCGACCGGGCCGGACCGCTGCTGGATGAAGACGACCGCCACACAGGCGGCAACCAGGCTGCCTGCCCAACCGGGCACCTGCAGGCCAGCGACCAGCAGCGCCGTCCCCGCACCGAGCACCACCGCCCAGATGATGCCGGTGACCAGCACCGGCACCACGCCGTTGTCGCCGTTCTCGGCGAAGTGCAGCGCGGCGGCCACCGCCACCGGCCCGATGGCCAGGTTCGGCGCCCCGGCGCGCAGCGTGACCCCGGCGGCGAGCGCGAACAGGCCGAGCCCGGTTGCGTAGACCAGCAGCGGATCGCGGGTGCCGGCGGTGGTGAGACCCGGGTCGACCCGGTAGAGCAGGTAGCCGATCCCGCCGACCACCAGCAGCAGGATCAGTTCCCAGATGAAGTGCACGCCGAGCCGGTCCCGGCCGCGTTCGCCGTGGTAGGGGTCGTCGAAGACGTCGTCGAGCGCCGTGGACGCCCGTCGGCGACGGCTGTGCCGGGTGGTGGCGGAGTTGCGTGTCGCCTGGTCCGCGGCAGCGGATGAGTTCCCGGTCGCGGCGGAGTCCGCGGTGATGGAGCCTCCGGCCGTGGAGAAGTCCGCAACGGTGGAGAAGGAACTTGTCGAGTAGCCGGCCGGGCCGCGACGACCAGGCTCGGCCGCCGGATACCGCGTGTCGCCGTAGCGGGTGTCGCCGTAGCGGGTGTCGCCGTAGCGGGTGTCGCCGTAGCGGGTGTCGCCGGGCGGATGGTGGCCGGTCGGATCCGAGGTGCTCGCGTTCCGCCGGCGATAAGGCGAATCGTCGTACGCCATACCGCGTCTCCTCTGGTCGCTCAGTCGACCAGTGTGTGGCGTCCGCGCGGTGGCCCGGGCAGCCGTACCGGTCGCAGGCACCGTACCCGCGACCAGGTCCGGCCGTCACCCCCCGTATCCGGCCGAGCTGCCCGGAACCGGGTCGATGCCGGGTCGGCACTTGCCCAGCGGACCGGCCCGGCAGACCGGTCAGTCAGTCGACAGCCGGTCGGTGGGCAGTCCGGTCAGTCGGCCGGCTGGTCCGGGGTGTCGGAGTCCTCCGGGCGGTCCGGGACCCGGCAGGCCCGCTCCAGCCAGAGCGCCGCCGCGACCAGCGCGACCGCAGCGACCAAACCGCTGCCAGCGGCCGGCAGGTCGTTGCTTGCCGCCCGGGTCGGCTGGATGAACAGCCACAGCACCAGACCGGCATAGAAGCCGGCGAAGATCGCACCGGCGAGGGAGGACGCCTTGGCCAGCACCACGAAACGGGCGGCGAGCAGCGGGTTGACCGGGTCGTGCCCGGGCTGGCGGTCGACCCGGGCCCGAGTGTTCAGCGCCGCGTACCCTTCGAACACGGCCAATGCCGCCAGCGTCACGGAGGGTAGCCAGGGTAGGACCGGCATCCGTACGTACCAGCTGCTGATGACCAGCCAGCCGACCGCCGCGGCGGCCAGCGCCGCCACCACCAGGGTGGACAACCTGGTAGGCCCCATCCGTGGCTCGTCAGGCTCCCGTCCACGCGGGCTGACTCCCGGTCCGGTCACGGCAGCATCAACCCCGGCAAGGTGATCGACAGACGCACGTTCACTGGGTCGACTCTAGCGGCAGATCCGGTCGGGGGCGCAGTTCGAGCAGGTCCCCGGCGACCGGATCGTGGTTGAGCAGGTCGGTCAGCCAGCCGTGGCCGGGCAGTTGGCCGTACGGCTGGACGTCGATCCACGGTCGCAGCACGAACGCCCGCAGCCGCGCCCGGGGATGGGGCAGCACCAGCTCAGGATCGTCGCTGAACACCGGGACGTCGTCGTCGGTCCAGACCGCGACGACGTCCGCATCCAGGCTGCGTGGCCCGTACGGCCGGTCCGGATCCCGCACCCGGCCGGCGGCCCGTTCGAGGCTGCGGCACCGGTCGAGCCAATCGGCCGGCGCGGCGCCCGGGTCGGCCACCAGCGCGACCGCGTTGAGGTAGTCGGGCTGCGCCGGGTCGCCCCACGGCGGGGTCTCGTAGACCCCGGAGACGACCAGCAGTACGTCGTCCAGCGACCGCACCGCCGCGCGCAAGCGCCCGTACCGGTCACCGAGGTTGCTGCCCAGCGCCAGGACCGCCCGGGTCACGGTCGGCTCCGGGTCATGGTCGGCTCCGGGTCAGCACGACCGCGACGTCGGTGAACCGGTGTGCAATCGGCGCCTGCGGCTTGTGCACGGTCACCGTGACCGAGTGGACCCGGTGGTCGGCCAGGCACTGGACGGCCAGCCGGTCGGCCAGCGTCTCGATCAGGTTCACCGGCTCGCCGCTGACGATCGCGACGAGCCGGTCGGCCAGCTCGCCGTAATGCACGGTGTCGGTGACGTCGTCCGAGGCAGCCGCCGACGTGAGGTCGACGGTGAGCTCGACGTCGACGACGAAGTCCTGCCCGGCGGCGCGTTCCTGCGGGTAGACGCCGTGCCGGCCGTGGGCGCGTAGCCCGGTCAGCACGATCCGGTCGGTCGTCGACGGCCGCGCGGCCCCCGGGTCGGGCGACGGCGCTGCGGCGGGCTGGTGGTCGGTCATCGACGGCTCCCCGGCGGATCGTCGGCGTCCGGGACGATCCGGGGACGCCCGCTGGCCTGCCACACCGCCAGCGCGTCGACGGTGTCCCGGACGTCGTGTACCCGGACCCCCCAGGCGCCGGCGGCGACCGCCAGCAGACTGGTGGCGGTGGTCGCTGCGGCCCGTTGGTCGACCGGCCGTGGCTGGCCTGCCGGGTCGGCGAGCAGTTGGCCCAGGTAGGACTTGCGACTGGCGGCGAAGAGCAACGGGCAACCGAGGTCGAGCAGTTCGGGCAGGCGGACGGTGAGCTGCCAGTTGTGCTCGGCCCGCTTGGCGAAGCCGAGACCGGGGTCGACGACGAGCCGGTCGGCGGCCACCCCGGCGGTCAGTGCGGCGTCGATCCGGGCGGCCAGCTCGGCGCGGACCTCGCCGACCACGTCGCGATAGTGCGCCAGGTCCTGCATCCGGTCGGAGTGCCCACGCCAGTGCATCAGAATCCACGGGCAGCCGGCGTCGGCGACCACCTCGGCCATCCGTGGATCCGCCAGACCGCCGGAGACGTCGTTCACCACCGCCGCCCCGGCGGCCAGCGCGGCGGCGGCGACCGCTGCCCGGGTGGTGTCGATGCTCATCGGTACGCCGGCGGCGGCGAGCGCCCGGACGACCGGAAGCACCCGGGCCACCTCGGTCGCGGCGTCGATCCGCACCGCTCCCGGCCGGGTCGACTCACCGCCGACGTCGATCAGGTCGGCGCCGTCGCGGTGCAGCCGGACGCCGTGGGCGACGGCGGCGTCGAGGTCGGCGTACCGCCCACCGTCGGAAAAGGAGTCAGGCGTGACGTTGAGAACGCCCATCACGACCGGCCGGGCCGGCCGCAGCAGATCGGTCACGGATAGGACGGTACCGGCGCGGCTCGGTGTCGGCCGGCAGAGGGCATGCTGGGTACTCTCGAACCAGACAACGGCGGCACGGCGGCGCTGTCGGTCGAGTTGCACGCAGCTTGTACCAGACAGGGGTGGCCCGTACGCTTTGCAGTTGCTGGTGGTCAGCGAGGGCAACGTCGAGGAGAAGGGCTGAAGTTGGACAAAAAGCCCACAAATCATCACCGTACGCGGTGATCGCCGGACGCAGGGTCGAAACTCGCGGCACGACCCGACACGTCCGTGAGGCTGGACAACTGCAGTGCCCCGGCTTCGCCGGCCGCACACCGGGGAGGTTCCCATGATCGAAACAACGCTCGTCGACACGGTCAACGCCGCCATGGCGTCCGTGGTCGACACGCTTCCGTTGCTGGCCGCGCCGGCTGGCGAGCCGGACCCGGCGCCGACCGGCTTCAACACCGAGGGCGTTGTCTCCTTCCTCGCCAGCAAGGTCGCGCCGATCCTGCTTGCCGTGCTGGGCGTGATCTTCATCGGCCGGGCCAGCAAGGGCGAGATCTCCAAGGTCCTGACCAGCTCCGCGATCGCGATCGTGGGTCTGGCGTTCATCGCCGGAGCGGCGACGCTCTTCTTCGTCGGCGACTACCTCATCAACCTGATGTTCGAATAGAGCGCGGGGCACAGGATGCGGCTGCGTACCGACGACGACATCTACCGCGCCCGGCTGGTCTACCTCGGCCCGCCCGGCTACACGTTGCCGATCCACCTGCCGTATGCACAGTACGGAGTGTTCATCCTCCTCGTACCGCTCTACATGTTCATCCACTGGGCGTTCACCTTCACCGTGGAACTCTTCCCCGCCTGGGAGATCGCGCTGGCGATCGTCACCACCTCCTTCATCTTCCGGTACGTCGACCCGGATCGGCCCGCCCGGATGGTGGTCCGGACCGCCCTCACCGACTGGCGCCGCACCAGGGAACCCGCCACTGAACAGCGAGACCCGCGACTGATCGCCAGCCACATCCGGATCCGGGAGGAGTTGGCATGACCCGCACCGACCACCGAACCGCAGCCGCTGTCCACCCGGCCGGCCGGCGGCGTGAGGCGATGGCATGAGTCGATCATTTCCGCCGGGCTCCTCCCACCCGGCCGGTCAGCCGTCCGGCACCAGCGGTAACGGTAAGCGATCGACCGACTACGACACCGCCGAGCTGGACGAGTCGACCGACACCGAACTGGTCACCAGCCCCAGCCACGGCGCGGTCGCCTTCTTTCAGGCACCCGCGGCATCCCGCGGCAGCCGGCCAACGCGAACCCCGCCGCCGGCACCACCAGTGCCCAATCCCAGAGCCGGTATGAGCGACAGCACCGACATCGACTCGCCCTTCTTGGACCTTTTCCCGGGTGCCGGCCCCGCCGGTGGCCATCAGCCGGGCCGCACACCACGCACGGCGATCCGACGCTCGGCCCAACACGACGCGATCGCAGCACCGACGCGGCCCGACGCCATCGAACCGCCCACCCGGCACGACGCCATCGCACCGCCGGCGCAGCAGACTGCCATCGGACCGCCCGCCCGGCACGATCCGCAGGGGACCCCCGGCGACGCGTCGGCCGGGGACACCCCACCCGCTGGGCCGATCGGCTCGGCGCTGTCCGGTCCCCCTGCCCCGCCACCCGAACCGCCGGTCCAGCGTCGAGCCGTCACGCCCACCCCGCGTACCGCCGCCGACCCGGCCCCGGCAGCCGAATCGGCCCCACCTCGTGACGGCCAGCCGGCCACCTCGGCGTCCACAGTGCCACCGTCACCACCGCCGGCACCGGCCCTGCCGCCACCGCCCGCCGCCACCCGCCGGCCCGGTCCGACCGCGCAACACGTTCGGAGCCGGCCCGAGCCGACACACGGGGCCAAGGCAGCGCAGCAAGATGGCGCACCGACACAACGCCGGCTACCGGCGACGCCGCAGCACGCTGCATCCCAGCAGCACGCCGCGCCCGCGCCCCAACAGCGCGCCGCACCCGCACCGGTGCATCGGCCGGCGCCGGCCGATGCACCGGTCAGCGGCAAGGGCAAGCGTGCCCGCCGGCGGGCCGCCGAGGTCGACCGGCCGGACAAGTTGATCAAGCCGGTGCCGGTCCGCCCCCCGAAGGTCAAGTTCACCGACCGGGACCCGGCCGCCGAACTCGCCATCACCGAGATCGCCGGCCACCTCACCTTCACCCCGAACACCGTGACCGCCTGGTACTGGCTGCCCGAGGTGCGCTGGGCGTTCCGGCCCGACGCCGAGCGGGAGGTGCTGCTGTCAGCCATCTCCGAGCAGTACGCCGGCCTGGCCGGATTCCGGGTGCACCTGCGCCGCACGACCCGGCCGTTCCCGGCCGACGAGTGGGCCCGCACCATCGACTCGCTAACCAGCAACCCCCTGCCCAACGTCTCCGACGCGGTCTCCTGGTCCGACCACCTGGTCGCCGCGCAACGGCACCTGATGGCGGTCAACCACGCCGAAGGGCAGACCTACCTGGGCATCACCTTCGCCCGCCGGTCGCTCGGCGACTCACTGTCCGAACGGGTGCTGCGGCTGTTCGGCCGCGGCGTCGCCGAGAGCGAACGCCGCCGGCTCGGCCGGATGGTCGAGCAGTTCGACGAGGTGCTGGGTGCCTTCGGCATGCGGGGTCGACGGGTCACCGCTGGCGAACTCGAATGGCTGCTCTACCGGTCGGTCGCGCTCTGCATGAACCCGCCAACCATGCTCTCGCCGGTCCGAAACGGCAACTGGGACCGCGGCGACCTGCTCGCCCTCACCGAGCAGGTCGAGCGCTACCGGACCCCGTACGGCTCGACGCTCAAGCTGGTCAACCGGATGACCGGCGAGGAGCGGCACGTCGCGGTGCTGGCAGTCGGCCGGATGGAGCCGCTGGAGATCCCGGAACGCCACGAGCCGTGGATGCACTTCCACGAACGGCTGCCGTGGCCGATGGAGATCTCCTCCCGGATCGACCTGCTCGGGCCGGCCGACTCGTTCCGCAACCTGGAGCACCGGCTCCGGATGATCCGCTCCCAGCAACTGGACTACGCCGAGCACGGCATCGACGCGCCGCCGGAACTGGAACGGCTCGCCAAGCGGGCCCTGCACATCGGTGACGAGATGACCACCGGCCTGCCGGTCGAGTCCGCCCGGGCGCACGGCTGGCACCGGATCGCCGTCGGTGGCCGGACCCGCGAAGAGTGTCTTGAACGGGCCCGCCGGCTGATCCAGCTGTACTCCCGGGAAATGCGCATCTCGCTGCAGCATCCGAAGAACCAGGACTGGCTGGCCCGGGAGTTCATCCCTGGGGAGCCGGTGGCGAACACCGGATACATCCGACGGATGCCGGTCAACCTGCTGGCCGCCGCGCTGCCGCAGGCCGCGTCGACGGTCGGCGACCGGCGCGGCGACCTGATCGGGCGGACCGCCGGCACCTGCCGCCGGCCGGTCTTCCTCGACCTGCACTTCCCGATGGAGGTCCGGGAACGTTCCGGGCTCGCCGTCTTCGTCGCCGAGCCGGGCGGCGGCAAGTCGACCCTGCTCGGCGCCCTCGGCTACCTGGCCGCCCGGCGCGGCGTGCAGGTCACCCTGCTCGACCCGTCCGGGCCGCTGGCCCGGCTCTGCGCCATGCCGGAGCTACGGCCGTACTCGCGGGTGCTCAACCTGACCGGTTCCGAACAGGGCACCCTGGCACCGTACTCTCTCATCCCCACACCGGTGCGCGGCGAGTTCGCCGCCGGAGCCGCCGGCGACCGCGAGTACGAAATTTCCGTGTCGAACGCCCGGGCCGAACGCCGGATGCTGGTCCAGGACATCTGCATGATGCTGGTGCCGCCGCAGGTGGCCCGGGAGTCGTCGACGGCCACCCTGCTGCGGCACGCGGTCCGCCAGGTGCCCGCCGAAGAAACCTCCACGCTGGACGACGTGGTCGCCTGCCTCAGCGGGCTCGACGACGACGGCCGTGAGCTGGCCAACCTGCTGCTGGACACCGCCGAGATGCCGCTGGCCCTGCTGTTCTTCGGCTCGCCGGAGCCGGGCCTGCTCGGTGCCGACGCCGCGCTGACCGTGATCACCATGGCCGGGCTGCGGCTGCCCGACCTGAAGATCGAACGCGAGTACTGGTCGGCCGAGGAGGCGTTGGCTCTGCCGATGCTGCACACCGCCCACCGGCTGGCGGTACGCCGCTGCTACGGCGGCTCGATGGGGTCACGCAAGCTCGTCGGCCTCGACGAGGCGCACTTCATGGAGGGCTGGCGCTCCGGCCGGTCCTTCCTGGTCCGGCTGGCCCGCGACTCCCGCAAGTGGAACCTGGCCGCGCTGGTCTCGTCGCAGAATCCACGGGACATCCTGGGGCTGGACGTGCAGAACCTGGTCTCCACCGTCTTCGTCGGCCGGATCGCCGAGGACGAGGAGATCGCCGCCGAGGCGCTGCGCCTGCTGCGTGTCCCGGTCGACGACGGTTACGAGGCGACGCTCGCCTCGTTGTCTAGCGTAGACAGTTCTTCCGCGAGCCGACTGGGCTTTCGGGAGTTCATCATGCGCGACGTGGACGGTCGGGTGCAGAAGGTCCGGGTGGACGTCTCATACGTGGACGGACTGCTCGACCACCTCGACACCACACCCGGTACGCCGCAGGCGGCACCCGCCGGTCTGCCGACCGCGCTCAGCGACCTGGAGGTGTGACGTGGCGAGGACCGCGACCCGGTGCACCGCGCTCCTGCTCGCCGTCCTGACAGCCGCCGTGGCGAGCATCTCCTGGCCGGTACTCGGCGCGGCCGCTCCGGCCCAGGCCGCCCCGGCCGGGCCGGTCGCCCAACTGCCCGCCCAGGCACCGGCCGACCTGTGTCCGGTCGAGGCCTGGCAGGCCGACTTCCGGGCCTGTCTCGACCGACTGCAGGACGTCAGCTCGGCCCGCGCGCAGTGCCTCGACCCGCCAGCACCGAGCGCCCCCGACTCCGGCTTCGGCGGTTGGTTCGCCACCCAGCCGGAGACCTACGAGGGCGCCATCGGCCACTACACCAACTATGGGTACGCCGGCTACCGGTTCCCGACGTACGACCTCAACGGCGGATGTGCCTCCTCGGTGGTGAACGCCGACGTGGGTGTGTTCAACGGGGTCGCCAACCTGGAGATGATGGTCGCCACCGCGATCGTCGGCGCGTCCAACGCGATCCGGGAACGGGCCTGGGACCCGGGGACCATGTACGCCTGGGCCGACCCGCTGGTGGCGCAGGCGACCACGGCGATCTACGAAGAGGTGTTCACGGTCTTCGGGCTGATCACCCTCTGTGTGGTGGGCCTGTACCTGATCTGGCGGTCACGTCAGTCGGACATGAGCAACATGATCACGACGGCCGGCTGGGCGGTCCTGATCATGGTGGTGGTGACCGCGATCGCCGCCTGGCCGGTCCGCTCGGCGAACCTGGCGGACGAGGCGCTGACCAGCACACTGGGCGTGGTCCACGAGGCCGTCGGCCCGCGGGCCGTCGAGGTGACACCGGAGGAGTGCCCGTACCCCGACCCGCAGCAGTGTGCGGACCTGCGTCCGCCGGCTGTGCGGGCCAGCGACACGACCACGTCGTCGATGCTCTACCGCAACTGGCTGCGCGGCGTGCTCGGCTCGGCGGACACCGACACCGCCAAGAAGTACGGCCCGGTGCTCTACGACGCCCAGGCGTTCACCTGGTCCGAGATCGAGGAGATCCGCGCCGACCCGGCACTGCGGGAACCGATCATCGAGGCCAAGAACCAGCAGTGGATGAAGGTCGCCGAGCAGATCCGGACCGAGGATCCGGAGGCGTACGAGCATCTGCAGGGCATCCGGGAGATGGACCGGGTCGGCACCGGCCTGATCGCCATCTTCGCGGCGGCCATGTTCGCCATGTTCGACCTCGCCGCGTCGCTGCTGGTCCTGCTCGGATTCCTGCTGTTCCGTTGGGCGGTCGTCGCCGCGCCGATCCTCGGGACCATCGGTCTGCTCCGGCCGGCCGGCGCGGGGATGCGTCGACTCGGCAACGCGGTCGTCGCCGCCGTCTTCAACATCGCGATCTTCGGCACCGGGGCGGCCGTCTACCTGTTCGCAGTCGACCTGATCATGAGCACCCCCACCCTGCCGGGCTGGCTGCAGGTGGTACTGATCTGGCTCTGCGGCATGGTCGGCTGGCTGCTGCTGCGTCCGTACCGGCGGATCACCGATCTTGGCGGCCGGGACGGCGGCGGCAGTTCGTGGAACCTGCGGTACTTCCGGGAAACCCGGGAGACCCGCGAGCCCGAACAGGTCGTGGTCAAGTCCAAGGACGGACGGGACCAGACCGTCGTCAAGCAGACCGTGGTGCGGCCGGAGGCCCGGTTGGAGGACCCGAGCAGCGACAAACCCGCCGGTGGTGCCGGCAGCACCGGACCGGCCAGGGAGCGGCCGGACGGCCGGGAGGACGGCTCCGAACCCACCGCCCAGCCCGGGTCGCCCCGACCATCGAGCCGACCCCGTCGCGCGTCGACGTGGACCGCGCCCGACGTCCCGGCCGAAGAGCACCAGTACGCCGTCTACCGGCCCGACAGCACCCGCAAGCCCGACGAGGCGCCGAAGCCGCGCATCCGTACCGAAGCTCGGTGACCCGGAATGCGTCCCGTCATCGCCTTGCTGACCCGGTTCCTCTTCCGGTCCCGGGTCGGGCTGGCGGTCGTGCTGCTCGTCGTCGTGGTCAGCGTGGTCGGCGTCGGTCAGGTCGTCGGCCGCGATGACGGGACCAGCGGGCCACTGCTGGGTGCACCCGGACCACAACCGGCATTGACCATCGACCCGACCGCCGGTGACGACGGAATACGGTCGGTGGCACCTGCCCCTGACCCGGTGACCAGCCCCGGTGCCGCAGATCCGCCGACGGTCGCCGTCGCGTTCGCGACCGCCTGGCTCGATCGCGGCCTCGACGCCGAGCAGTGGCACGCCGGGCTGCGGCCGTACGCCACCGAGGAACTGGCCGAGAAGCTGGTCGGCGTCGATCCGGTGGCCGTGCCGGCCGAGCGGTTGACCGGTGAACCGGCGGTCATTTCGTACGCGACGAATCTGGTCGAGGTGGTGATCGAGGTGGATTCCGGTACGTTGCGGCTACGGTTGACCGGCTCCGACGGACAGTGGCTGGTCGACGGCGTCGACTGGGTGCGGGCATGAACGACAGCCCCGGCATGCGGACCCGCGCCGCCCGGCACGTCGCCCTGACCGTGGCGCTGACCGCGACGCTGGTGCTGCTCTGCTGCACCGGCGGGATCGGTGCGGTGCTGTTCAGCGACGACGAGCCGGATTCGGCGCTGTTCGCCGCCTTCGGCTGCGGGCGGGACGGCCCGGTCGACCCCGACCAGGCGCCCCGGGTCGGGCCGTACGGGCCGGACCAGGTCGCCAACGCGGCGGTGATCATCAACACCGGCGCGGAGCTGTCGGTGTCGCCGCGCGGCTGGGTGATCGCGGTGGCAACCGCCATGCAGGAGTCGGCACTGCGGAACCTGGGGCATCTCGGCGACCGCAACGACCACGACTCGGTCGGCCTGTTCCAGCAGCGACCCAGCCAGGGCTGGGGCACCCCGGTACAGCTACAGGATCCGGCGTACTCGTCGCAGAAGTTCTACCAGAAGCTGCTGACCATCGACGGCTGGGAGACGATGGCGCTGACCGACGCCGCCCAGCGGGTGCAGGTCAGTGCCTTCCCGGACGCGTACGCCAAGCACGAACCGTTGGCGACCCGGATCGTCAACATCCTCACCGGCGGCGCGGCCCGCGCGGTCGCCGGCCCGGACGGGCTGCTGCGCTGCGCCGCCGACGGCGAGGTCGCCGCCTCAGGATGGACCCGACCGGTGCCGGGCAACGTCGGGTCCGGCTTCCGGACCAGCTCCCGGCCCGGACACAACGGCGTGGACATCGCCCAGCCGAAAGGCACCCTGATCCGGGCCGCCTCGGCCGGCCGCGTCATCGTCTCCCGGTGCGACCCGGACCAGTACGGCCGCCTCGACTGCGACGTCGACGGCTCGCCCAGCAAAGGTGGCTGCGGCTGGTTCGTCGACATCCTGCACGCCGACCAGGTGATCACGAGATACTGTCACATGGTGAAGCGGCCGGAAGTCGGCGAAGGCGACCTGGTAGACGCCGGACAGGTGATCGGCGAGGTTGGCTCCAGCGGCAACTCGTCCGGCCCGCACCTGCACTACGAGATCCATCTCAACGCAGACCGCAGCAGCCGCGGAGCCGTCGACCCGGTGCCGTTCATGCGGGAGCGGGGCGCGCCGCTCGGTGAGAGTGGCTGACCGACCGGAGGAAACTGCGTTGACCCGGGACCCGATGCCGGACCCGTTCGCGGATCAACCGAACTGGGCGCCTCGACCGCCGCGACCGACAGCGCTGGTGCCAGCCGCCGTCGCAGCCACGCTACGCGGCCGGCGGGTCTGGGTTGGCCTGCCGGGCACCGGATGGCGCGGCGACCTGCGCGGCGACGAGAAGGTCGTGCAGCGCAGCCGCACCTACGTGCCGGTGCTGCCGGAGCAGGAATGGTACCGGGCCGAATCGGAGGGGGTGGAGGTGTTCGCCCCCCTGGTACCGGCCGACCGGGTCTGGGTCGAGCAGCCGGACGACACGCTGACCCACCCCGGGCGGGGCGACGTGCTGTCCCGGCTCGTGTCGCTGGATGCCCCGGCACCCCGTTTTCCGGTGCCGGTGGTTGACGCGGGGCCGCTGGTCGGCCGACGGCTGGTGCACATGGACGACGGCCAGGAGCGCCGCGACCTGCGCGCGGTGACCGAGTTGCACTCCGGCGCCGATGGGGACATCTGTGTTCGGGCGGCCACCGAGCTGGCCTGGTACCGGTGGGTTTGGACGGGTCAGCCGCCGGAGACGATCGAACTGCCGGTCCATCTGGTCTGGGTGGAGTGACGTCGGCAGCCTTGCCGGCGAGACCGAGGCGGTCGAGCGCTCAGCTCGTCTGTTCGGCTCCACACACCCGCCAACCACCCTGGTCGACCACGTGGAACCGCCAGTCGGCAGTTGTGGCGAACATCCGGCCGTTGAACGTGGCCGTCTGTCGTACGGTCGCCGAAACCACCGCCGAGCTCTCCGACTCGGACACCAGCGCGACCGACTGGACCCGCACGATGACCGTGCTGCCTCGTTCCTCGCTGGCAACGACCTGCTCCCGCAGCCGTTGGACGGCCGACAGATCCGGGTCGGTGCAGGTGAAACCGTCGGCCTGGAGGTCGTCGCGGGCCGACAGGTAGGCCACGAGGTAACCACGGACCGTCGATTCGGGGGTGCCCCGGTCGGGGGTGGTGACGCTGGTGTAGAGGACGAACGCGACGCTGACGCCGCCGAGGCAGAGCAGCGCGGTGATCCCGGCAGCCAGCACCAACGCCAGCCGTAGCCGGCGGCCGGGTGGCACCACGGGCGGCACTCCGACGCCGGGAGCGATTCGCTGCCTGGGCACCCGTCCACGGCGTACAGGGGCCGCCGCCGGCCGGGTCTGCTCCACCCCTCGACAGTATCCGTCGCGAACGTGAGACTGAATAGCCGGTTCGAGTCCTTATTGGTCACATATCCGGCGAAGCACCCTGACGAGTACTGATCAGGCGGGAAACCTCGGTCACCCCACATCCGGCTGCGGACCGGCTGGGATACCGTCTCAGGTCTGAACTCAACCGGCGCTCGCGGACGAGCTGCCGTACAGCGGTAGGCAGGTGGTCGACATGGGCATGGACCTGGACCGCGCCGCCGCGCTGCACCGCTCGGCGGCAGCCGTCGTCACCGCGCTGGACCAGGTTGACGCGGCCGGTGGCGGCCGTACCACCGGCTCCGATCAGCACGAGGTCGCCGAGCAGCTCCGCAGCCTCGCAGCGCGGCTGGCCCCCGGCTGGTGGGGTGCCCCGCTCGACGCCCAGACCCCGACGATGCCGATGGGCGGTCTCGACCACGTCGGCCACCTGCGGATCGGCATCGCCCAGCCACTGGACGACGCCCGGTTCCCGGTGGTCGTCCCGTTCCTCGGCAGCGGGCATCTGACGCTCGACGGCGACATCCGCGACCGACGGGTCGCCGGGCTGCTGCGGGCCGTGCTGCTCCGCCTGCTGGCCGCCGTACCGCCGGAACGGGTGTCGGTGCGCACGGTGGACGGCGTCGGTGCCGCGGGCGAGGACGTGCTCGGCCCTTTCCGGCCGTTGACCGAGGCCGGCGTGCTGCGCCCGGCCGCCACCGACGTCACCGGGCTGCGGGCCGCCCTGGCCGAGGCGGAGCAGTGGATCCGACCGGCCCGACCGACGGTCGCCCGGCACCACCGGCAGGGGCGGTTCATGCTGCTGATAATCGCCTCGCTGCCCGAACTCACCGACGGTGTCGTGCTCGACCGGATCGCCCGGCTTGCCCAAGTGGGCCCCGAGCATGGCCTGCATCTGGTCGTCGCCGGCTGGCCGCCGCCTCCGCTGGACACCGAGCAGACCCGCGCCGACCTGCCGTGCAGCACCATGGTGCGGCTACGGAATCCGTACGTCCTGGTCGGTGACCCGCCCGGGGACACCTTCCGCGACCTGCCGGCCGGAGCGGGCGGCGACCACCTCGGCGGTCTCGACGCGCCGGTGTACCTGGACCGGCAGCCACCCCAGCAGCTGATCGACCAGGTGTGCGCGGAACTCGTCGCCCGGTCCGAGGTCGGTGCCCGTCCACCGCTGACCGACCTGCTGCCCGACCCGGCGGACGGAACGGTCGCCGGATCCGCCGCCGACGGGCTGGTGGCCGCAGCGGGGTTCGACGGACACCGGCCGGTCCTGCTCCGGTTCAACGACATCACCCCACACTGGTTGGTGGCCGGGCAGGCCGGCGCAGAGGTGGACCAGTTCCTCACCGCCCTCCTGTACGGGCTGGCGGTACGGCACGATCCCGCCGAGGTGACCCTGCATCTGGTGGACCTGTCGCCCGGCGAGTCGTTCACCAGCGTGCTGCCCGGCGTCACCGACCCGTCCGGGCTGCCGCACATCGCGACGGCCGGGGTGGACGCCGACCCGGAGTACGGACTGTCGGTGCTGCGTCAGGTGGCGGCGGAGGTCGACCGGCGCTCCTTCCTGGCGACCCGCAATGGGACGACCCGGTTCGCCGAGCTCGCCGCCGCCACGGGCACGACCCGCGTTCTCTGCGTGCTCAAGGATCCGGCCCCAATGCTGGACCTGACCGGACCGGTCGCCGACGAGTCACTCGACCTGCTCGAACGGATCGCCAGGGGCGGGCGCGGCAGCGGAGTCCACCTGCTGATCGCCGACTCCGGGACCGGCCCAGCTCCCGGGTCGGAGCAGAGCGTCGGATCCGATGAGCCTGACGGGTCGGGCGGCTGGGTGGGCTCAGGCGGTTGGGTCGGCCCCGATCCGGCCGGCGGGTCGACCGGCGGTGGCTGGTGGCGGCGGGATTCGCTGCTGAGCCAGTTCCCGGTCCGGGTGGTGCTGGCCGGCGGTGACTGGCTCCTGGAGCCGAGCAACGACGCCGCGGTCGGGCTGCCGACGGGTCGGGCAGTGGTGAACACCGCCGGCGGGCTGGGCGGCCCGCGTGGGGCGACCCGCGGCCACGAACGTACCGTCGTGTTTCCGGATCCGTACACGGACCGGCCTGGGTTGGCCGGGCTCCGCCGGCAGCTGTGGTCGCGCCGTGCGGCCGACGCCCGGCCGCCGCAGGTCTTCGCCGGCTACCTCCAGCCGGAGCTCGAATCGGACGAGACCTACCAGCGGGTGCTGGCCGACCCGCCGGACACTCCAGCCGGACTCTTCGGCCGGGCCGTCGAGCTGCCGGGGCGGACAGCGGAGTTCCGGTTCGAACGTGCCCCCGGTCGCCACCTCGCCATCTTCGGCTCCCGGGAGAGCACCGCGAGCCTGCTGGCCACGGTGGTACGCAGCGCCGCGGCACACCACCAGCCCGGCACCGCCCGCATCCTGTTGCTGTCGATGGGCGAACACGACCGCCGGCAGTTGACCGACCTCGCCCGAGCGGTCGGCGTCCGTCAGCCGACCGAGGTGGTGGATCTGGAGGTTCTCCGGACGCTGGGCGACGCAGCCGGCCCCGCGTACCTGGTCATCGCCACCGCCGACGTTCTCGAGCTCGGCGGGCCGGCCGCCGCCCGCCTGCGCAACCTGTTGGACTCCGGGCCGGCCCGCGGCATCCATCTGCTCTCCGGCTGGGAGCAGCCGGACTCGTTCCTGGCATTTCTCGGTCCCAGTCCGGACCTGATCGCCGGGATCGTCCTGCTCGACCGGCCGGTGACCGAGCAGGCCGCGACGGCCGGGCCAGTCGGGTTCGCCGGCCGGCTGCCGGCTTGGCACCCCCGCCCGCAACGTGGTCTGTTGTACGACGCGCAGACCGACCGGCGCACCGTCTTCGTCCCGTTCCAACCGGCCGGGACCGGGGCCGACACCGGGGAGGGGCGCGTCGTAGCCGACACCGGGGAGGGGCGCGTCGTAGCCGACACTGCGGAGGGCGCGGCGTGACTGGGAACGGCACCGGAGACGAGTGGGCGGAGTACGTAGCGGCCGCCCGACGGTTGGCCCGGCTACGCCACGGCCAAGGGCGGCCAACGGACGGTCCAGCTGGCGACCGGCGCTCAATGGACCTGACGGTGCTGCGCGACCGGCTCGCTGTCCAGCGGCGTCAACTGGTCATGCTCGGCGTACCGCCTGGCCTGCTCAATCCGATGCCGCCGGAGGTAGCCGCGGTCCACGCCGCGGTCAGTGCCTCAGCCGGGGCTTCGGTCGGTGCCGCAGTGCGGATGCCTGCCTCCTTGGCAGTCGGGTCGCCGGCCCGGCAGGCGGCGATCGCGCGAGCGCACGCGCAGGTCGACGCCGCCAACGGCGACCTGGCCGTCGCGGCGGGTCCGTCTGGCGGTCCCCCGCCGTGGCTTCGCAACCTGCTGGTGTACGGGCCGTTCGCGGTGATCGTCCTGATGATCCAGTTGGCCATGTTCGTGGTCGCCGGAGACCAGGCACCGCTGGGCTACGCGCTCGGCTGCGGGCTGGTCCTGCCGCTGGTCGCGTTCGGCCTTGGCTGGCTGGCGGTCGGTTTCGTATTCGGCGGGCCGCGCCAGCGGCCGGACCGCACACCGTTGGTGGGGGCGCTGGTCTGCGCGGTCCCGCTGGTGCTGGCGTTGGTGCTGGCGGCGCTGATCTCGCTGCTCGGGTGAATCGGGCAGTTGGCGTCAGCTGTGGATGATCAGGCTCATCGCTTCAGCACGGGACTTGGCGTCGCGTTGGAACACACCGCGTACGGCCGAGGTGATGGTACGGGCACCAGCCTTCTGGATGCCGCGCATCGCCATGCACATGTGTTCGCACTCCAGCACGGTGACCACACCGCGCGGCTCCAGCCGGCTCATCAGCATGTCGGCGATCTGCGAGGTGAGCCGCTCCTGGACCTGTAGCCGCCGGGCGTAGACCTCGACCAGGCGGGCCAGCTTCGACAGGCCGGTTATCCGGCCGGTCGCTCCGGGAATGTACCCGATGTGCGCCACGCCCCGGAACGGCAGCATGTGGTGCTCGCACAGCGACATCACCTCGATGTCGCGGACCAGCACCAGCTCGTCGTGGTCAGCCTCGAAGGTGGTGGTGAGCACCTGGGCCGCGTCGGCCCGCAGACCCGCGAGCAGCTCGGCGTACGCCCGAGCGACCCGGGCCGGCGTCTGGCGCAGCCCGTCACGGTCCGGGTCCTCGCCGACGGCGATGAGGATCTCCCGTACGGCGCGCTCGATCCGGGTCAGGTCGACGGAGCGTTCGACCGGCGTGCCGTTGAGTTTGCCGTTGATCAGTCGGGCGGCGAGATAGTCCAGCGCGTCGTCGTCGGGTTCGGTCGACGACGCGCTGGACGGTAGGTCAGGGCTGCTCAGGAGGTGCCGTCCGAGTTCGCGGACATGCCACCGCCGAAGACGGCTTGAGCCCCGTCGGCGACCGCCTGCCGGCCGAGGTTCTCCTTCTCGGCCGGGGTCAGCACCGGCGGCTCAGTGGACGGCTGCCGCTTGCCGAAGCCGTTGAAGGGTGCCATCGGCGGCCGCTTGACCACCCGCTCGCAGATCCGGGCCATGTCGGACTGGGAAATGGTCTCCTTCTCCATCAGCTCCAGCACCATGGTGTCGAGCACGTCGCGGTACTCGACCAGGATTTCCCAGGCCTCATCGTGGGCCAGCTCGATGAGGGCGCGGACCTCGCTGTCGATCTCAGCGGCGATCGAATCGGAGTAGTCCCGCTCGTGGCCCATGGTCCGGCCGAGAAACGGCTCGTCGCCGTTGGTGCCGTACTTGACGGCGCCGAGTTTGGCGCTCATGCCGTACTGGGTGACCATGGCCCGGGCCAACGCGCTGGCCTTCTCGATGTCGTTGCCGGCACCGGTGGTGGGCTCGTGGAAGACCAGTTCCTCGGCGGCCCGGCCACCGAGGGCGTACGCCAGGGTGTCGATCATCTCGGCACGGGTCTGGGTGTACTTGTCCTCGGTCGGAAGCACCAGGGTGTGGCCCAACGACCGCCCCCGGGACAGGATGGTCACCTTGTGCACCGGGGCGGCGTGTGGCAGGGCCCAGGCCACCAGGGCGTGACCGCCCTCGTGATATGCGGTGATCTTCTTTTCCTTGTCGCCCATCACCCGGGTCCGCCGCTGTGGGCCGGCGACCACCCGGTCGATCGACTCCTCCAAGGCCTCGTTGGTGATCGCCCGGGCGTCCTGCCGGGCGGTCAGCAGCGCCGCCTCGTTGATCACGTTGGCCAGGTCGGCGCCGCTGAATCCGGGGGTACGCCGGGCCACCGCGTCCAGATCGACGTCCGGGGCGAACGGCTTGCCCCGGGCGTGCACCCGCAGGATCGCCTTGCGGCCCTCCATGTCCGGGGCGTCGACCGGGATCTGCCGGTCGAACCGGCCGGGGCGCAGCAGCGCCGGGTCGAGGATGTCGGGTCGGTTGGTGGCGGCGATCAGGATCACGCCGCCCTTGGTGTCGAAGCCGTCCATCTCGACCAGCAACTGGTTGAGGGTCTGTTCCCGCTCGTCGTGGCCGCCGCCCATGCCGGCACCACGGTGCCGGCCGACCGCGTCGATCTCGTCGACGAAGACGATCGCCGGGGCGTTCGCCTTGGCCTGCTCGAACAGGTCACGGACCCGGCTGGCGCCGACACCGACGAACATCTCGACGAAGTCGGACCCGGAGATCGAGTAGAACGGCACACCGGCCTCGCCGGCCACCGCCCGGGCAAGCAGGGTCTTCCCGGTGCCGGGTGGACCGAACAGCAGTACGCCCTTGGGGATCTTTGCACCGAGTGCCTGGTACTTCGCCGGGTTCTGCAGGAAGTCCTTGATCTCCTGCAACTCCTCGACGGCCTCCTCGGAGCCGGCCACATCGGCGAAGGTGGTCTTCGGGGTGTCCTTGGTGATCACCTTCGCCTTGGACTTGCCGAAGTTGAGCACACGGGACCCGCCGCCCTGCATCTGCGACATGAACAGCAGCAGCAGGATCACCAGGATGGCGATCGGTAGCAGGTTGACCAGCAGGGTGATGAAGATGCTGTCCGACGACACCTCGGCCTCGGCCGGGCCGGTCACCCGGCCGGCCTCCTTGGCGGCCAGCACGTCGGTCCAGATCTCGTCGCCGACCTCGTACGGGAACTGGGCCTCGATCCGGTCGGTCTCGGTGTCGCCGAACTCTTCCGGCTCGGCGAGGTCGAGCCGGAGCGTCTGCTCCCGGTCCTGGAATATCGCCTTGTCGATGCCGCCCTGCTCCAGCCGCTCCAGCGCCACCGAGGTGTCCACCTTGTGGTAGCTGGGGCCGTTGGTGAAGAACGAGCTGAGCGCTATCGCACCGATGATCACCAGGATGATCCAGACCACCGGCCGGCGGAAGAAACGCGTACGTTCCATACGTATGTCGAGCGCCGCAGCGCCCGGACCCTCCTGATCGACGTTCTGACCGTCTGGTTAGCCACTCCGGGGCGCCAACCGAGCGCCACGGTCATTCGAAGGTACACCGTGGTGACGAGGTGCGCGTCCGCGAGCCCGGTCGACCCGCGCTCCGTCCGCTGGTCCCACGTCGGCGCGGTCAGCTGACCCGCGCCACCGCATACCGTAGCGCTGTTTCCTGGGAGTGGCCTGGACGTCCCGAGGAGTTTCCCGACGGCTGACACACCGGCGGCGGTCAGCCGCGGCCGTACACCTCGGGCTTGAGCACCCCGACGTAGGGCAACTCGCGGTACCGCTCGGCGAAGTCCAGGCCGTAGCCAACCACGAACTCGGTGGGGATGTCGAAGCCGACATACCGCACCGGGACCTGCACCTTGACCGCCTCGGGCTTGCGGAACAGCGCGACCACCTCCACGCTCGCCGCCGACCTGGACGCCAGGTACTTCAGCAGCCAGGACAGGGTGAGGCCGGAGTCGATGATGTCCTCGACCACCACCACGTGCCGACCGGCGATGTCCCGCTCCAGGTCCTTGAGGATGCGGACCACGCCGGAGGAGGTGGTGCCCTGCCCGTAGGAGGAGACGGCCATGAACTCCAACTCGACGGGAGCGCCCTGCCGGCCGAGCTCACGGGCGAAGTCGGCCATGAACATGACCGCGCCCTTGAGCACGCAGACCAGCAGCAGTCCACCCGTCACGTCGGCGTAGTCAGTGGCGATCTGCTTGGCGAGTTCCGCGGTCTTGTCGCGGATCTGTTCCTCGGAAATGATCACACGGTCGATGTCGGCGTCGTACCAGGAGCCGTCAGCCATGCGCTAAGCCTGCCGCATCCGGCCGGCCAGCCGACACCGGGGCCGGCGGATACTCACGTGGCGCCGGTGGGTGACGGTGGTCCAGCCGACGGTCACCGGGGCCGGCGGACACCGTCGTGACTCGGCCGCCAGTCGGCCGAGTCACGACTGTCCCGGGTGAGGCCGGCCGCCGAGGCGGCGGCGAGCAGCAGGATGATCGACACGACGATAAGAAGTTCCATGGCGGCAGCCACCTTCACGTTGGTCCTGACGGGAGGTTCACCCTGGTCCCGATGGGTGTGTTCACCCTGGTCCCGATGGGTGTGCCGCCGGTGCGCACCGGACGTCGACACCAAGTCTGCGCGCCGGCCCGCTGAGCGAACAGCGGCAGAGATGCCACTGTTCATCGAAATCCTGCCACCGTGGGCTAGACTCGTCGCATGCTTCGTACCGTCGCGGTGATCGCGCTCGACGGCGTAGCCCCGTTCGAGCTCGGGGTGGTCTGCGAGGTCTTCGGTCACGACCGCACCGCGGACGGCTTCCCCGGATACCGCTTCGACGTCTGCACCGTCGACGGCGGCCCGGTCCGCACCAGCTCCGGCTTCTCGCTGCTACCCACCGCCGATCTGCGGCCGGTCGCCGACGCCGACCTGGTCGCCGTGCCCGCGGCCAGCTTCCACGACGCCGTCGCCGCACCGGTGGTCGACGCGTTACGCGCCGCCGACCGCCGCGGCGCCACCCTGCTCAGCGTCTGCTCCGGCGCATTCGTGCTCGGCGCCGCCGGCCTGCTCGACGGCCGCGAATGCACCACCCATTGGCGGTACGCCGACGAGCTGGCCCGCCGCCACCCGACCGCCCGGATCCGGTGCAACTCGCTGTACGTGGCCGACGGCAACGTGCTGACCAGCGCCGGCACCGCCGCCGGGATCGACGCCTGCCTGCATCTGGTCCGCCAGGAGCACGGCTCCGCCCTGGCGACCAGACTCGCCCGCCGGATGGTGGTGCCGCCGCACCGCGACGGCGGGCAGGCCCAGTTCATCGAGACGCCGATCGCGGCCAGCCCGACAGCGGCCACGCTGGAGTCGGTGCTGGTATGGATGCAGCAGCACCTGGACACCACGATCAGCGTGGAGGAACTGGCTGCCCGGGCACACATGGCACCGCGTACCTTCGCCCGCCGGTTCCGGGCCGAGACCGGCACCACGCCGCACGACTGGCTCACCGGCCAGCGGGTGCTGCTGGCCCGCCAGCTACTGGAGGAGACCAGCCTGGGGGTGGAGACGGTGGCCCGGCGGTGCGGCTTCGGCGACGCCGCCACCCTCCGGCACCACTTCAGCCGGCGGGTCGGCGCCACACCCCAGGCGTACCGTGGCACGTTCCGCGACCGGACCGCCGTCGGCTGAGCCGGCCGACAGTTCACCCCCGGCCCGACGCACCTCGATACCACCCGGCAGGTGCACCGCCCGCTGCCCACGCCACCGGGTGACCAGTGCGTCGAGAGCGGTGACGTGCCGGTACGCCAACGCCCCGGCCGGCGCACCGAGCCGCAACGCCCAGCGGTGCAGCACCCGGGTCCGCACCGCGTCCGGCAGCTCGGTCAGGACCGGGACCGCCAGCCCACCACCGGGTGTGGCGGCCCGGTCCGACGCGGCGTCGGCCAGCCCGTCCAGCGTCGTGTTGTCGGCGGCGACCAGCGTGGCGGTCCGCGCCAGATTCGCCACCACCGCAGTGCCCAGCGCCTCGACCAGGGCCGGCAGCGCGTCGGCCCGGACCCGGGCTCGGGCGTACGCCGGGTCGGTGTTGTGCGGGTCGGCCCACGGGGTGAGGCCGAGCGCCGCGCAGGCCGCCCGGGTCTGCTCCCGCCCCACGTCCAGCAGCGGACGCAGCACCGTGACGCCGTCCACCTGGCGGGCCGGCGGCATCCCGGACAGGCCGGCCGGACCGGCCCCCCGGGCCAGCGCCAGCAGCACCGTCTCGGCCTGGTCGTCGCGGGTGTGACCGAGCAGCACGGCGGCCGCCCGGTGCCGGTGGGCCACCCGGGTCAGCGCGGCGTAGCGGGCGGTCCGCGCCGCCGCCTCCGGGCCGCCGGCGGCACCGACCTCGACGGCGACGGTCTCGACCGGGTCGAACCCGGCCCCGGCCGCCCAGCCGGCCACGTCCCGGGCCTGCTCGGCGGACCCCGCCTGCAGGCCGTGGTCGACAGTCACCAGCCCGGCGCAGACCCCGCAGCGGGGGGCGACGAACGCGACCGTGGCCGCCAGAGCCAATGAGTCCGGGCCGCCGGAGCAGGCCACCAGCACCAGCCGGCCGGCGTACTCGCGCAGCATCCGCCGGACCGCGACACGCAGCTCGGCGACAGCCGGAGCGAGCCTGGGCACCCGCGGCTCAGACGACGGTCGGCGGCGAGCCGGAGACCGGGCCATGCACCCGGGCCACCCAGGCGTCCGGGTCGCCCAACTCCTCCAGCCGGGGCAGGGTCAACGGGGAGTCGAAGACCTTGTTGAAACCGGCCATGCCGACCCTGTCGACCACGCCGTGCACGAATTTGCGGCCTTCGGCGTACTGGCGCATCTTGACGTCCACGCCGAGCAGCCGGCGGATCGCCTTCTCCAGCGGGTTGCCGGCCTCGCGGCGGCGGTTGAAGCCGGCCCGGATCTGCTCCACCGTCGGGATGACCTCCGGCCCGACCCCGTCCATGACGAACTCGGCATGCCCTTCGAGCAGGGTCATCAGCGCGGTCAGCCGGTCGAGTACGGCGCGCTGCGCCGGGGTCTGCACGATGTCCAGCACGCTGGCCCGGCTCTGCGGGTCGCGGATCGACTCGGCTAGCGTGCCGACCCCGCGCCGGACCCGGTCGACGAAGTTGTCGCCACCGGCCTGCGAGGCGTCGACGAACGCCTGAACCTGGCCCAGGAAGTGGCCGCGCATCCACGGCACGGCGGTGAACTGGGTGCGGTGGGTGACCTCGTGCAGGCAGACCCAGAGTCGGAAGTCGCGCGGGTCGGCGTGCAGCTTGCGCTCCACCTCGACGATGTTCGGGGCGACCAGCAGCAGCTGGCCGGGGTCACCGGAGAACACCTCGTACTGACCGAGCACCCGGCCGGAGAGGTAGCCGAGCACCGTGCCGGCCTGCACACCGGTAACCCGGGAACCGATCGCGTCGGTGAGCGCGCCCGGCTGGCGGTCGCCGGCCGCCCGGGAGACCAGCGGCGTAATCACGTCACGCAGCCCGGAGATGTTGGCGACGGCCCAGTCCCGCCGGTCGACCACCCGCACCGGCGGGTGCGCGACCTGGGCCTGCAGACCGGTGTACGCCACGACGTGTCCGGCCGCTTCGTCGGTCAGCCGGCGAAGGTCGTTGACCACCTCGGTCGCTTCGTCGAGCGAAGCCTTCGGCCCCGACTTGCTCAGCGCGCCGGCGGTTGCGGCGGCCAGATCCCAGTCCACGAACTGCGCCATGCACCCACCGTACCCGGGTGACGCCCGCCGACCCTGGTGATCATGCCCCGGTCAACGGCAACCGCACCTGGCCAGGGTCGCGGCGATCCGGTCCAGGCCGGCCTGGGCGGCGTCGATGAGCAACGGCACCTCGTCGGCCAGCACCGCGAACGCCAGCAACCGGCCGTCGGCGGTGGTCACCGTGCCGGCCAACGCGTTGATTCCGGACAACGACCCGGTCTTGGCCCGCACCACGCCAGCGCCGATCCGTTGCGGGGCGTCCGCCGTCTGGTACCGACCCTGCAGGGTGCCGGACCAGGCGGCGACCGGCAGACCGGAGAACAGCCCGGTCAGCGCGGGGCGGTCGCCGCTGCCGGCGAGCACGGTCAGTTCGGTCAGCAGTCCCGGGGTCACCCGGTTGCTGCGGGACAGGCCGCTGCCGTCGTACAGGTCGCTCTGGTCGGCCGGCAACCCGAGTTCAGCCAGTACGGCGTCCATCGCGACCGCCGCCCCGGCGAACGACGCGGGTTCGCCCCGGGCGATGGCGACCTGCCGGGCGAGCGCTTCGGCGAGGACGTTGTCACTGTCGGCGAGCATCATCTCGACCAGCCGGGCCATCGGCGGCGATTCGATCCGGGCCAGTTCGGCACCCGGGCCGGCCTCCGCCGGCCGGTCGGGGTTTGCCCCCGACGACCGGTGGGGGGTCGCCGGCTGCCCGGTCGCCGACGAGGTCGGTGCGCCGGCGACCGCGTCGGCGCCGTCGACGGGTTGCGTCGGCGCGCCCGGCAGCTGGTCGGTGTAGCCGGCCGGTGTGGTGTCCACCGCGTTCGCCGGCAGCCCGAGAGCACGGGCGAAGGCCCGGCCGGCAGCCAGGTCCGGTGCGGCCGAGCGCGGCGCCCAGCCCTTGGCTGCGGCGGGATCGGTCCGGGCACCGTCCACCATCAGCGCGGTGATCGCGGCCGCGTACCCGCCGGTCGGGATGTCCTCGTCCCACCCGGGCCCGAACGCCGGTCCGGAGAAGAGCGAACTGTCGATCAGTACCTTGGTCGGCGCCGTGTCACCGAGGGCGCTACGGGTGGCGGCGGCCAGCACGTCGAGCCGGGCGGCCCCCGCGTAGTACCCGGTGTCACCGATCGACAAGGTCGGGTCGCCACCGCCGATCAGCACCACCTCGCCGGGCGCGGCTCCCGCGACCACCCGGGTCGTGATCCGATGTGTCGGCCCGACCGCGGCCAGCACCGTCGCCGCGGTGACCAGTTTGGTGGTCGACGCGGGCACGGTCAGCGCCGCCGGTTCGCGACCGTACAGAACCGCGCCGGTCGTCATGTCCCGGACCGAAACGTGCACCCGGTCGCCGAGGCCGGATCGGTTGACCGCCTTGTCCAGCGTCTCGGTCAGCCCGGCCGTGGTGGGAATCGGGGCGTCGACGGCCAACCCGGCCAGCACCGGACCCGGCGTCGGCTCGGCGGACATGCTCGGGCTCGGGCTCACCTCGGCGGCACCGAGCCAGCCGGCCACCGGGCCCGGCCGGAGTACCGCGATCGAGGTACCACCGGCCAGCAGGACGGCGACGGCGACGGCGACGGCGACGGTCAGCCGCCGGGCCCGGCGGCGGCGGTCAGGTGACGACTGGCTGGCCGGTGGCGCCGGCTCAACCGGTGCCGACCCGGACGATGCAGCGCCGGATGGTGCAGCTGGTGCCGAGCCGGATGGTGCACCGCCAGTCGGCGCAGACTCAGCCGGTACAGGCTCGGGCGGCGGAACCGGTCTGGCGGTGCCACGAGCCGGCACCGACGCGCGTCCGCGGTGGCCGCCCTCCGAGACGTCGGCCGGAGCCGCGTCGGCGCCGCCGGACACGGCCGGCACGTTGGCCCGGCCGGTCACGGGCGCCGACCCGGTGGCCGGCGGGGTTGCCTTAACAGATGGGTTCCCAGTGGGCGGCGGCGGGGCGGCCGGCGGCGGAGCGGCCCGGCCCGATGCCGTCGGATCTGGATCGCGCGCACCGGCCGGGGCGGCGGCAGAGTCCTCCGGCGGGACCACTTGGTCACCTTTCGCGGACGATCCACTACCCTCCGACGTGGGACTTGGCGCTCCGTCGGCCCGGTCGGGTTCACCGACGGCCCCAGCGGACTGTGAGTCTTCCCTCCCCACTGGCCCCACCTCCCAACTGACGAACGGACTAGGCGACACTACTTGTGTTCACAAAGCGAGCGGGAGCCGAAACGGTCGGGCGGGGCAACGCCCGGACGGCGTACCGCTCTATTTCCGTAGCCAGCGCGGGCGACGAGGGAGCGTGAGTATGGATTTCGACGTTACGGTTGAGATCCCCAAGGGTCACCGGAACAAGTATGAGGTCGATCATGCGACCGGCCGGATCCGGCTGGACCGCACCCTGTTCACTTCGACGCAGTATCCAGCCGACTACGGTTTCATCGAGGGCACCCTCGGGCAGGACGACGACCCGCTGGACGCACTGGTGCTCGTACCGGAACCCACCTTCCCAGGATGCCTCATCCGGTGCCGGGCGATCGGCATGTTCCGGATGAAGGACGAGAAGGGCGCCGACGACAAGGTGCTCTGCGTGCCGTACGAGGATCCCCGGCAGGAGCACCTGCGCGACATCCACCACCTCGGCGAATTCGACCGCCTGGAGATCCAGCACTTCTTCGTCGTCTACAAGGACCTGGAGCCGGGCAAGTCGGTCGAAGGCGCGACCTGGGTCGGCCGGGTCGAGGCAGAGGCCGAGATCCAGGCGTCGTTCCGCCGCCGGGAGGCCGCCCTGGAGCGCGGCGAGTCGGCCCACTGACCTGATCAGGCGTCGGGCTGCTCAGCCGAGCAGCCCGACGGCCCACCGGTAGAGCCCGAAGACGGCACCGGCCAGCGGAACGACGCTGACCAGCGCGGTGATCTCCAGCAGGTCGGCCGCCCGGCTCAGGTACGGCGACGGTGACCGGCCGGCGTACCGGGCACCGACCGCAGCGGTCGACACCGCGACCATGCCCACGGCCACGACCAACGTCGACGGCGACACCGGCAGGTACGCCGGCAGCGCGCCGAACACGGACAGTGTCGTGGCCGCTGCCCCCGCGACAAGCAGTGGCGGCCGCTGCCGGGTACTGACGAACGACCGCGAGCGCAGTGACATCGCCAGCCCGACGACGCCGACCAGCACCACCCCGACCACCCCGCCGACCTGCGCCAGCACCACGCTGGCCGCGACGCCGACGGCGGCGTACCCGATCAGCATCCCGGTGAGTAGTTGCTCGGCCCGGGCCACGGCACCCGGCACCCGGTCGCTCGTCCCGACGACGGTCGGCACCTGGCCGAGCCGGACGGCGAGTCGGGGCAGCAACCCGACCCCGCAACCGACCACCACCAGCAGTCCGGCCGCCGCGCCGGCCGCCCCGGTGACCGTCGACGCGGCGATGGCCGCCATCGAGCCGAGCCCAGCCACGGTCACCACGGCGACGAAGATCGGCCCGCCGGCGGGCACCGCAGCCCCGGCAGTCACCGCCGTGCCCAGCAGCACGAGTAACCCGGTCGCCATGGCCGCGGCGGTCGGCCAGTCGTCGGGACGCAGCCCGACCGGATCACCGTCGCCGGCAGCGAGCAGACCGGCGGCGAACGCGTACGGCAACGAGCCGGCCCCGAGCACGACGCCGGCCGCCGCGTCCCGCCAGACCCGTCCGGCCAGTACCCCGACGGCGAGCACCGCAGCCCCGACGAGGACCGCCACCCTTGCCCGCTCGGCCGTCCCGGTGCCGGCCCCGACCAGCACCAGCCATCCCGCGCCGAGCCACAGCCCGGCCGCGCCGAGCGCGTACCCTCTGGTTGTCGCGGCCGACCAGGTCCGGCCCTGCTGACTGGCGGCGGCCGCAATCGCCTCGGCGACGTCGTCGTACTCCGGCTCCGGCCAGTAGGTCCGCCCGGGCACCAGATGCAGCACGTCGCCGTCGCGGATCCCCTGCTGGCGCAGCGCCTGCCCGGCAGACACCGGCGCCCCGTCCGCCCGACGCAGCACCCAGCCTCCGTGCCGTTCCCCGTCGTCGGCCAGCCCGTCCCCGTTGTGCCGCAGCAGTTCCGGCAGCAGCTCGGCGACCGGCACGTGTCCGGGCAGGGCGAGATCCAGTCGGCGGTGCGGTCCGCAGACGGTGATCCTGGCCAGGCTCACGTTCATCGCCCCTCCTCGACGCCGCGACGGCCGGACCGGTGCCGGACCGGCGACCGCCATCCACCGCCGGTCCATTGCGGAACACTCTACGTAGGTGTTAGCTGACGCGATGGCGGGCATCGTCCTCAACAGATCCGAGCGTCGTCCGGCACCCGGGATCCCGGCCGGGGAGGTCCGCATCCCCCCGCCTCCGCAGGTCGCCGATCCGGACTCCGGCCGCTGGCAACGCCTGCTGGCCCTGCTGCCGATGGCCGGCGGATCGGTGGCGATGGCAGTGCTGCCGGGCCGCGACGGCGGGGTCTACCCGTACCTGATGGCCGCGGTGTTCGGGGTGTCGACGCTGGCCATGCTGGCGACCAGTTGGAACTCCGCGCCCGGTGCCGGCACGCGGTCCGCGACCGACCTGGCCCGGCGTCGCTACCTACGGCAGTTGGCCGGCCTACGCGGCCAGGTCCGGGGGACCGTGGACCGGCAACGGACCGCACTGAACTACCGGTACCCGGATCCCGATCGGTTGTGGTCGACGGCGGCGAGCAGCCGGGTCTGGGAGCGCCGACCGCACGACCGGGATTTCGCGACCGTACGGGTCGGGGTCGGATCACGCCCACTCGCCACCCCGCTCGTGCCACCGGCCGACGACCGGCCTGTGGACGAGATCGAGCCGCTCACTGCTGCGGCGCTACGACGGTTCATCGACTCGTACTCGGTGGTGCCGGGGCTGCCGATCGTGGTCGGGCTGCGTGACGTCGCCCGGATCTTCGTCGTCGGACGGCCGGACGGCGATGCCCCGGACGGGGCACCGGCCGCGCTGGTACGCGCGGTGCTGGCCCAGCTGGCCGTCCTGCACGCCCCGGACGACCTGCGCATCGCGATCTACGCGCCGGCCGACCGCCGCGACCGGTGGGAGTGGGTCAAGTGGCTACCACACGCTGGTCATCCGCAGCGCACCGACGCCACCGGCCCGCTGCGGTTGGTCGCCGGCAGCGCAGCGGAGCTGGCTCGGCTGCTGGACTCGATGTCCCCCGCGCACGTCGTGGTGGTGTGCGACGGCACTCAGCCGAACGACGGGACCGGAGCGAACGACAGGACCGGAGCGAACGACGGCGGCGGAAACGGCGTCACCGTGGTCCAGGTGGGCGTACCGGCACCCCGGATACTCGACCGGGTCACCGTGGAGCTGTCGGTCGGCCCGTCCGGTCGGCTGGTCATCCGTGGGTCGACCGGGCCCATCGACACCGGGACGGCCGACGGGCTGGGTGTCGTCGAAGCGGAGGCCCTCGCCCGCCAGCTCGCCCCGCTACGGCTCGCGACGAACAGCGGGCCGGCCCGATCCGCCGCAGTGGCCCAGGCGGACCTGGTCCAGCTGCTCGGCTTCGGCAGCGGTGGTGCCGGCGCCCGCTGGTGGACGACGGCCGGACCGGACCGCAGCCCGTCAGTCGACCGCCACCTGCGGGTCCCGTTCGGGGTCACCGCCGAGGGGCAGCCGGTCGAGCTCGATCTCAAGGAGTCGGCGCTGCACGGCATGGGGCCGCACGGGCTGGTGGTCGGTGCCACCGGCTCCGGCAAGTCGGAGCTGCTCCGTACGCTGGTCCTCGGGTTGGCTCTCACCCACCCGCCGGAGTCGTTGAACCTCGTCCTGATCGATTTCAAGGGTGGAGCAACGTTCGCCGCGCTGGACCGGTTACCGCACACCGCGGCGGTGATCACCAACCTGGCGCAGGAGCTGCCGCTGGTGGACCGGATGGCCGACGCGCTGCATGGTGAGGTGGTCCGCCGCCAGCAGCTGCTGCGCCGGGCGGGCAACCTGGCCAGCCGACAGGACTACCTGCGGGTACAGCCGACCGACGAGACCCTGCCGCCGCTGCCGTCACTGGTGATCGTCTGCGACGAGTTCACCGAACTGCTCACCGCCAAGCCCGACTTCATCGACATCTTCCTGCAGATCGGCCGGGTCGGACGGTCCCTGGGGATGCACCTGGTGCTCGCCTCGCAACGGGTGGACGAGGGCCGGTTGCGCGGACTGGACACCCATCTGGCGTACCAGATCGGGCTGCGGACCTTCTCGGCGCTGGAGTCGCGGGCGGTCCTCGGGGTACCGGACGCGTACCACCTGCCCCGCGAGCCGGGTCACGGTTTCCTGCGGTACGGCACCGGGGCACCGGTCCGGTTCCGGGCCGCCTACGTCTCCGGGCCGTACCGCCGACCGGCCCCGCGCCGGGCCGGTGGTCCCCGCTCGACGCCCATGCTGTACGGCTTCCGGACGCACCCGGTGCCGGCGGCCGCCACCCGGCCCGAACCGTCGGCCGCGCCCGGCACGTCGGGCACCGGGGCCAGCCTGCTCGAGGTGAGCGTCGACCGGCTGGCCCGGAACGGTCCACCGGCGCACCGGGTCTGGCTGCCGCCGCTGGGCGAGCCGCCCCAGCTGGATGACCTGCTCGGTCCGGTGCGGCTGGTGCCCGGTCGGGGCCCGGCCGTGGCCGACCCGGACCGGTCGGAACAGCTGCGGGTGGCCGTCGCCGCGGTCGACAAGCCGTACGAGCAGCGCCGGGATCCCTTGTGGCTGGACCTGGACGGGGCGGCCGGGCACGTCGCGGTGGTCGGCGCACCGCAGAGCGGAAAGTCCCAGCTGATCCGGACATTGATCTGCGCCCTGGCGCTGAGCCGTTCGCCGGCCGAGGTGCAGGTGTACTGCCTCGACTTTGGCGGCGGGGCGTTGGCCGGGCTGCGGGACCTGCCACACGTCGGCGGAGTGACGGTCCGCACCGAGCCGGCAACGGTACGGCGTACCGTCGCCGAGGTCACCGACCTGCTCGCGAGCCGGGAGCGGCGGTTCGCCCGGGACGGGGTGGAGTCGATGGCCGCGTACCGCGCCCGCCGCGCGACCGGGACCGGGACCGCCACCGGCAGTACGCCGGACGACCCGTACGGTGACGTCTTCCTGGTCGTCGACGGCTGGACCACCCTGCGCGGCGAGTACGACGACCTGGAACCGTCGATCACCGACCTGGCCACCCGTGGCCTGTCGTACGGGGTGCATCTGGTCGCCTCGGCACCCCGCTGGGCTGACTTCCGGCCGGCGCTGCGGGATCTGTTCGGCTCCCGGCTGGAGCTGCGACTCGGTGACCCGATCGATTCGCTGGTGTCGCACCGGTCGGCCGCCAACGTGCCACCGGGGTCGCCGGGCCGCGGGATCACCAGCGACGGCCTGCACTTCCTCGCCGCGGTGGCCGACACCGCCGCACTGGTCGATGCCATCGCCGACGGCTGGGCAGGGCCGGCGGCACCGCCGGTCCGGCTGCTCCCGGGCCTGGTGCCGTACGCCGCGTTGGACCGCACCGGCACGGCCGGGCTCCGGCTGCAGGTCGGGCTGGCCGAGTCGGACCTGCGACCGGTGTCGATCGACTTCGCCGCTGATCCGCACCTGCTGCTGTTCGGCGAAGCGGAGTCCGGCAAGTCAAGTTTCCTGCGCGCCCTCGCCACCACCGTCGCCGGTCGGTTCGCCCCGGAGCAGGCCCGGTTGATCATCGTCGACTACCGCCGCAGCCTGCTCGGCGCGGTGGACTCCGACCACCTGATCGGCTACGGCGGCAACGCGTCGCATACCGCCGACCTGATCGACTCGGCCGCAGATCATCTACGTCGGCGGCTGCCCGGACCGGACCTCACCGCCGCTCAGTTGGCCGGCCGCTCCTGGTGGACCGGACCCGAGCTGTTCGTCCTGGTCGATGACTACGATCTGGTCGCGGCCGGGTCGGTGAACCCGATCCAACCGCTGTTGGGGTACCTGGTGCACGCCCGGGACGTCGGCCTGCACCTGGTGCTCGCCCGCCGCGTCGGGGGTGCCGGGCGGGCTCTGTACGAGCCCTTCGTCCAGCAGTTGCGCGAGTCGTCCGCCGCGGGCCTGGTGCTCTCCGGCGACCCCGACGAGGGGCAACTTGTCGGCGGGGTCCGCGCAGAGCCGCTACCGCCCGGCCGAGGTCGGCTGGTCACCCGCCGGGACGGCATCCGTCTGGTGCAACTGGCGTACCTGCCGGCGGCCGATCCGACTGGGCCCACCGGCGTCGCGAACCGGCTATCGGCTTCCCCCAAGACTGCTTCTGACAGTGCAGAATCGCGGTAACCTCCGTGCAGCAAGTGTCTGCTGGGGTGAGAAGGCCAGATTGTGACGTCGTTGCCGCGCCATCCACGCAGCGCCGCCCGTTGGCTCGTCGGGGCGGTGCTGGTCCTGGTGACCGCAGTCAGCGGCCCGGCCGCGCCGCCCGGGCCCGAGCCGGTACGCACCGGCACGGGCTCCGCTGCCGCGGCGAGCGCCGCGCTTCCCGCCCGGTACGACCCGATCCGGGACGAACAGTGGCAGTTGCGGGAATTGTCGGCGACCACCGCCTGGCAGTACGCCACTGGCGCCGGGGTCACGGTCGCGGTGATCGATTCCGGGGTGGACGCCAGCCACATCGACCTCGCTGGCCAGGTACTACCCGGGATCGACTTCGTCGACGACGGTGACGGCTGGTCCGACCCGGTCGGGCACGGCACCACCGTCGCCGCGCTGATCGCCGGCCGTGACGACGACGAGGACGGGGTACTCGGGCTCGCCCCGGACGCCCGGATTCTGCCGGTCCGGGTGCTCGACGAGGAGAACCGCTACGACGACGCGCTGGTCGTCGCCAAGGCGGTCCGCTGGGCGGTCGACAACGGGGCCCGGGTGATCAACCTGTCGCTGGGCGGCAGCGGCGACAGCCCGGCGCTGGCCGCCGCGCTGGACTACGCGTTCGCCAGCGACGTCGTGGTGGTCGCCTGCACCGGCAACATCTCGGCCAACGGCACGTCGCGGGTCTGGTATCCAGCCCGGGAGCCAGGCGTCGTCGCCGTCGCCGGGATGGACCGGGGTGGCGAGCAACTGTGGGCCGGTTCGATCACCGGGCCGGAGACGGTCCTCGCCGCACCCGCCACCGGGCTGGTCGGCGCCCGACCGGACGGCTACTGGCAGGTGCAGGGCACCAGCTTCGCCGCTCCGCTGGTGGCCGCGACAGCAGCACTGATCCGGTCCCGGTTCCCGGAGATGTCGGCAGGCACGGTGGTCACCCGGCTCATCGAGACCGCCCGCGACATGGGCGCGCCGGGCCGGGACGATCGCTACGGCTTCGGCCTGGTCGATCCGGTGGCCGCGCTGACCGGCGGGGTCGACGAGGTGCCGCGCAATCCGCTCGACGACAACCGGACTCCGGGTGTGGTCGGCTTCGGCCCAGCTCCCGGTCTGGAGTCCGCAGCGCCGACGTTGGCCGGCGGCTCGACCCGGATGGGCGGTCAGGACACCGGCGACCAAGGAGCCGGATGGGCGATCGGGCCGATCAGCGGACAGCGCAGTGAAGGCGGCGGCCAGGGGCTGCTCGGCAGCGGTCTGCTGCTGGTCACGGCGGTCGTCGGCAGCTGGCTGGCCCGGCGGATGCGGATGACGACGGTGGCTGCCCGCAGCGACGTCAGGCACACTCCCCGGTGGCGGTCCGGCGGGTGCTCCGTACTCCCAGAACCGCCACCGACGACGCCTCCTCGGCGGTGACCGCGAATCCGGTGTTCGGGTCGTCCGCCGCCGCCGCGAAGATCACCCCGAGCACGAGTCCGTTGGCCGCGACCAGCGGGCCACCGGAATTGCCGGACCGGACCAACGCACGGATCGTGTAGACCTCGCGGAGGACCTCACCGTCATCGTAGATGTTCGGGCCGGTAATCGGTCCGACGTCGCGGACCCGGGCGGACTGCGCATCGTACGGCCCGTCCAGCGGGAAGCCGAGCACGATCGCGTCGGCACCGGACGGGGCCGGACGGTCGGCGAACGGCATCACCGGAGCCGGCAGGTTCGGCACGTAGATGACCGCCAGGTCCCGCTCCGGGTCGTAGACCACCACTCGGCCGTTGTGCCGCTCGCCCAGAACCTCCACCGCCACGGTCTGCGTACCGGCGACCACGTGCGCGTTGGTCATCACCCGGTCCTCGGCGTAGACGAACCCGGAGCCTTCGATCCGGCGGGAGCAGCGGGGCGCGGAGCCGAGCACCTTGACCACCGACCGCTGGGCGTTCGCCACCACCTCGGAACCGGCCAGCGCCGGGTCCGGGGCCGGTACCTCGCGGACCCGGGTCGGGGTGAGCCCGCCGAAGACGTCCGGGAAGCCGCGGGTGTCGACGGTGTCCCGCAGCGCGTTGGACAACGCCTGCGCCTGCGGTGGCATCACCCGGTCGATGCCGTTGAGCAGGGCGCTGTTGCGTACCGCCCCGGCCAGGCCGGGCATCGCGGAGGAGCCCAGCGGCACCGCGACGAGCCAGGCCACGAGCAGCACCGCCACCAGCGAGATCGCCGCCCCGCCGAGGTCGTCGGCCCGGCGCCCCACCGGGCTGGTGATGGCGTGCCGCAGCCGGGAGCCGGCCCAGCCGGCCAGTGCCTGGCCGAGGACGGCGAGGCCGAACACTGCGACCAGTGACACCACGACCCGGGCCACAGTGTCGACGAACTGTTCAGCCAGCAGCGGCCCGAGTTGCAGACCGACCAGTGCGCCGCCGATGAACCCGGCGAAGGACAGCACCCCGATCAGGAACCCCTGGCGGTAACCGCTGATCGCGAAGACCAACATAAGCAGCAGCAGCACGACGTCGACGGCGGACACCCGTCAAGACTACGGGCACCGGGCGAGCGGCCCGGCCGCAGACGGACGTGGCGGCCGGCGGTCAGCCCGGCAGGCCGGCGGAGCCGTCCACAGTTGCCGCATCGCCGCTGGCCCGGTCACCGAGCGTGTCGGGCAGACCGGCGGCCGACGGATCGCCACCGGGCGACGGCTCGGGCGGCAGGTCAATGATCCGACCGGTCGGCCAGGCACCGGCCCAACCGGCCATGTCCAGCAGTGCGGACAGCACCCCGGCGGTGAATCCCCAGACGAGCATGCCGCGCACCTGGAACGCAGGTGACACCCAGCCGCTCGGGTGGCGTACCTGGAGTCGGTTGTCCGGGTCCACCAGCTCATCAACCGGCAATCGAGTGACATGTGCCACTTCTTCCGGTTGTCGGGGATGCACCGGATGTGGCCGATGCCACCAGCCGAGCACCGGGGTGACCACGAAGCCACTCACCGGTATCCACAGCCGCGGCAGTTGGGCGAGCACGGTGACGCTGCCCGGATCCAGCCCGACCTCTTCTTCGGCCTCCCGTAACGCGGTCGCCCGCGCGTCCCGGTCGCCCGGGTCGGCCGCGCCACCCGGGAACGCGGGCTGCCCGGCATGGTTACGCATGGTCGCGGCCCGCTGCAGCAGCAGCACGTCGGGCTCACCCGGCCGATGCTCGCCGAGCAGGACCAGCACCGCGCTTGGCCGACCACCCCGGGCCGGGGTCGCCACCCGGGTGAAATCGGCGGTACGGGCGGAGCGCACCCGGGTGAGCAGCGGCTGCCACCAGGCCGGCAACGGTTCGGAGGGCAGTGGGTGGGTCACGGGGCCACCGTCAGACCCAACTCGCGCTCGACGAGGTCGGCGAGCGTGGCGTCGTCGAGCGTACCCTCGTACGTCCGACGGATCTCCCCGTCTCCGTCGACGAACAGGGTCAGTGGCAGGCCGACCCGCTCGACCGCCAGCAGCAGCTGCCGCTCCCGGTCGACCAGGCTCGGGAACCGCAGCCCCAGATCCTCGGCGACGGCGACGGCGGGATCTCGGTCGTCGTAGGTGTTGACGCCGATCAGGTGCAACTGCCCGGCGGTACGGTCGGCAAGGCGTTGCAGCGCCGGCAACTCCTTGCGGCAGGGCTGGCACCAGGAGCCCCAGAAGTTGATCACGGCGGGTCCGCGTACCGCCGCGATGTCAACGACCGTCCCGTCGGCGAAGCAGGCCAGGCTGATGTCGGGCAGCGGGGTGCCGCCGCCCGGCGTACCGACGTCGGTCGACGGTTGCGGCGCGGCGGCGGCCGCAGCGGGCGGTGCGGTCAGGCCGGCGCAGTCGGCGAACGGGACCGGTCCGGACGCTCCGGCAGCGTCGCCCGTCCCGGCACCCGGGCCGGTGGTGCAACCGGACGCCGCCAGCAGCAACGGCATCAGGGCGGCGGCGAACAACGGCCCCGGCCTGAGCCGGCGACCTAGCCCCGGCCGACGGCGACGCCCGGGCTGACGGCCAGGCCCCGACGGGCGGCCGGCGCTCATGGCACCTCGGCGGTGACGGCCGCCGCCGGCACCAGGTCGGCGGGTATTCCGGCCTGCTCGGCCAGCTCCCTCGCGCGGGGACCCTTGAGCAGCTTCACCGCCTCGGCAGCGGCGGTCGGACCGGTGCCGTACGCCGGGCACAGCGGGGCTAGCGCACATGCGCCGCAGGCCGGTTTACGGGCGTGGCAGACCCGCCGGCCGTGGAAGATCACCCGGTGGGACAGCATCGTCCAGTCCCGGCGCTCAATCAACGCGCCGACCGCGTGTTCGATCTTCACCGGGTCGGACTCGTCGGTCCACGCCCAGCGGCGGACCAGCCGTTGGAAATGCGTGTCGACGGTGATGCCAGGGACGTCGAACGCGTTACCGAGGATGACGTTCGCGGTCTTGCGGCCGATCCCGGGCAGCTCGACCAGCTGCGGCAGCCGGCGCGGTACCGCGCCGGCGTACCGCTCGGTCAATGCCTGGCCGAGCCGGATCAGCGAGCCGGCCTTGTTGCGGAAGAACCCGGTCGGCCGGATCAGCTCCTCCAGCTCGGCCCGGTCGGCGGCGGCGTAGTCGGCGGCCGTCGGGTAGCGGGCGAACAGCTTCGGGGTGACCTCGTTGACCCGCTTGTCGGTGCACTGCGCGGACAAGATGGTGGCGACCGCCAACTGCAGCGGGCCGTCGTGGTCGAGCTCGCAGTGCGCGTCCGGATGGGTCTGCGCCAGCAGTCTCGCCATCCGCCGGGCACGACGTTTACGCCCCAGGTCGGTCTCGGTACGCACGGCCCGGGCTGCCGCAGGCCCGGCGGCCGCAGTTGCGGTGGCCGCAGCCGGGGCGGTCGCGGCTCGGGGGGCTGGCGGTGTCACACCGGCCAGCCTACGTCGGCGGGTCAGTCCGACGGTGGTGAGATGGTGCCGTCATCGTCGAACTCGGCGCCGGTCTGCGGAAAGTCCAACCCGCTCAACTCCCGGACCAGGTCGAGCCCTCGGCGTTGCTCGTCGACAACGGGCAGACCGTTGCCGTTCATGTACGTGGCGACAAACTCACCGTCGACCCAGTCGCCGTCCGGGTCGAGGGTCACCTTCAGCACCCCGCCCCAGCCCAGCCGGCCGGTGTTGTTCAGCGTACCGCCGCCACCGGCGAAGTTCCCGAGGCTGTACGCGATCAGCCGGCCCTGGTAGAACTCCATGCCGCGCAGCACGTGCGGGCCGTGGCCGACGATCAGGTCCGCCCCGGCGTCGATCATCGCCCGCCCGAAGGCCATCGGATCACCGCGGTTCTCTCCGGCGAACAGCTCCGTGCCCGGGGTGACCCGGGTCATCTCCGCTCCCTCGGCACCCATGTGGACCTGCACGACGACCAGGTCGGCCTGCTCGTCGGCGCGCCGGACCACCTCCGCCGCGGCGTCCAGGTTGATCAGGCTGTTGTTCGGCGGAGAATACGAGGAGAAGCCGGCCACCGCGACGCTGACCCCCTCGACGTCCAGCACGGTGATCTGATCGAGCGCGCCGGTGTGCCGCAGACCGTGCTCCTCCAGCGTCTGCTGGGTGTTGCGGTATCCGGCCTCGCCGTAGTCGTACCCGTGGTTGTTGGCCTGGTTGAGCAGCATGAACCCGGCGTCACGCAGGTGGGCCGCGTACTCGGGTGGGGCCCGGAACTGGTGGCACTGGGTGGCGTCCGGGGCGCACTTGCCAGTCCCGGTGTCGACCGTCAGCGGCTCCTCCAGGTTGCCCATCACCAGGTCGGCGGCGAGTGCCTCGGAAACCGAGTCGAAGAAGCCGGCACCGCCGTCGGGCGGCAGGCGGTCGGGGGCGTTGCCGAGCACGATGTCACCGGTAGCCGACATCGAGATCTCCTGCGGCTCCGGCGACGCGGTGGCGGTCGGCGACGCAGCTGTCGGCGACGCAGCGGACTGCCACTGCGGTTCGGATCCGGACCGGTTGATCCCACCGAGCGCGACGATGCCGACCAGTACGGCACCGAGCAGAACGGCGGTCAGCACGACGATCGACAGAACGGGTCGGCCTGCGGCGGGCTCCTGCCGCCGGCGCCCCCGGGCGGCACGCTGGGCGTCACTCACTGGCGTGACCCTACCGGCCGGGAGTCTCCGGCGACGACAACCGTCCGGCTGGTTTGTCCCCGTGTCCGATTTGCCGTCCTTGCGGGTCCGTCGCGCCACCGCCCTGGGCAGTGCCACCACCCTGGGCGGTGCCACCACGCTGGGCAGTGCCACCACGCTGGGCGGTGCCACCACGTACCGCCGCGTGCGCTACCCGGGCGAGCCGCCCGCCCCAGGTCGACCGTGGACCGCCGTACCGCTGCTCCGGCCCGTCGGGCGGGCAGAGCACCACCACCGCGTCGGTCGCTGTGCCGGTGGCCCGCAGTCCGAGCTCGACCAGCGCCTGGGTCTTCGCCTCGGTGATGGTGGCGACCGCGTTCACCAGGGCGGCCTCACCGAGCCGTACCGGAAGCGCTGCGACGATGTTGATCGTCCCGACCTGCTCCGGCGGTGGCCCGGCGGTCCTGGGTGCGGCGGCCAGCACCGGGGTGCCGAGCCCGACGGTCGCCCACACCTGCACGCCGGCCTCGTCGCGGGTCACCATCCGACGCACGTCCACCCCGGTTAGCAGGCCGACGCCGGGTCCGCGCAGGTCGGCTTGCTCGGCCAGACCGACGAGGTGGGTGTCGGGGTCGTCGCGGCGGTACGACATCGGCACGGTCGCGTTGATCACCCACCAGCGCAGTCCGATCCCGCCGCCGAGCGGAGCGGAGCTGATGGTCAGCAGCGGCTCGGTGAGCGCCCAGCAGGCGTACGGCAGGGTCCGGCCGTCCTCGGTGCGGGTGGTGAACCATGGGCGGGCGACATCGGGAGACACCGGTCGACGATACGGCGTCCGCCGGTCGCACGGCGCTGACCGGTCGGCGTGCACGGTGCCGCATATTAACGACGGATCCACCCTGTTGGGTTACGCTCCTGGATCAAGATTCGGAGGGTGCGCATCCGGCCAGGGGCGGAGTGCACCTAGACTGACTGCGCGCGGCTGGTCACGGCTGGGGTGCCGGGGAACGGACGCCGCGCGGGCGGAGGTGCGCGATGGACGAGGTGCTGGCTCGTAGCGGGATCTTCCAGGGCGTGGACCCGGAGGCCGCGGAGGCACTCGCCAAGGAGATGGAGACGATCGACGCCCGCAAGGGCGAGGTCGTCTTCAACGAGGGTGAGCCGGGTGACAGCCTGTACATCGTGCTCACCGGCAAGATCAAGGTCGGCCGGCGGGCCGCAGACGGACGGCAGAACCTGATCGCCGTGATGGGCCCGTCGGACATGGTCGGCGAGCTGTCGCTCTTCGACCCCGGGCCGCGTACCGCCACCGCGACCGCCGTCACCGACACCCGCCTCGCCCGGCTGCGCAAGCAGGCGCTGCGGCCCTGGCTGAACAATCGGCCGGAGATCGCCGAGCAGCTGCTGCGGGTGCTTGCCCGACGGCTGCGCCGGACCAACGACGCCCTCGCCGACCTGATCTTCACCGATGTACCGGGGCGGGTAGCCAAGAATCTGCTGCAGATGGCCGGCCGGTTCGGCACCCGCGACGGCGGGGTGCTGCGGGTGACCCACGATCTCACCCAGGAGGAGATCGCCCAGCTGGTCGGGGCCTCCCGGGAGACGGTCAACAAGGCGCTGGCCGACTTCGCCTCCCGGGGCTGGCTGCGGCTCGACGGCAAGAGCATCATCATCCTCGACCCCGAGCGGCTCGCCAGGCGCGCCCGGGTGTGACCCGGCGGCGGATCTGCCCGGGGACCTGCGGCAGATCCGCCCCGGACGGGGCAACGGTTGGCTCACCTCACCGAGGCGGTCGCCCGGCAGACCGCGTCCACCGGGGTGACCGGTCGGACCTCCCGCCCCAACGCCTGCAGCAGCGAGTCCTCGACGTGGAACCCGTGCACCCAGAGGCGGTAGCGCGGCAGGTCCGCCTCGCTCGGGCACAGCACCTGCGCCTCCACGTCGTCGGTCGGCACGTACCGGACACCGCCCTGTTCCTGCAGGATGGCCACGCTCGCGTCGTCGACCGCGATCACGCTGCCCCGGATGTGCTCGGTCTCCCCGCCCGACACCGCGACGGTGGTCACCGTACTGGGCAGCACCGGTGCGGTGGCCACCGAGTACGACGTCCAAGCCAGCGCGATCATGACGGTGAGCTGGCCGGTCGCGACCAGCAGGTGCACCGTGCCGGGCAGCACCGGGCCGGTCACGACGAGAGCCAGTAGCGGTGGAGCGCCCAGGATCAGCGCCACGAACCACTCACCGGTGACCGCCGCCTCGGCCAGGGTCGGCGCCAGCAGGCCGTAGTAGCCGATCAGCAGCAGGACGAACAGGGTCAGCCGGTTCGTCCGGCCACCGTCCGGCGGGTCCCCGGCCGTGCCGCGTTCGTCCGCCGTACGGGTGCGCAGCTGGGCGGTGGCCGCGATCGCCGGCAGCAGCAGCGGCAGATAGAGGATCTTCCAGGTCACGACGGCGACCAGCAGGGTGACGATCAGGAACCAGACGGGCACCACCCGCATCCAGCGGACCAGCAACGGCGGTCGTCGTCGCGCCCACCGCCGCTGGTCGTTGTTGACGCTGACGGTCAGCACCGCGCTGATCGCGAACAGGGCCATCATCGCACCGGAGACCACCCGGCTCGCCGTGCTGACGAAGGCGGCGACCAGGTTCACCGGGTTGACGTTGGCGGCCAGCAGCAGGGTGGTCTGGAGCTCGCCGCCGGCCTCGACGACCAGCCGGAGCACCGAGATGATCGCCGGAGCGCCGACCACCACGCTCCAGAACTGCTGCGCCGCCCGGTTCCGCCGGTCCGCCTCGTCGACCGGGCGCTCGGCGGCGGTCACCGCCGGTTCTTGTCGTCGTGGTCGACGAGGTCGGGCGCGCCGTCCGGTCGGGGCTGGCTGGCCTCGCCGAGCCACCGCCCCAGATGGTTGTTGTACGCCGTCTCCCAGGCGTTCGCTTCGTCCCGTTGGTCCCGTTGATAGCTCTTGTCCAGGAAGTAGCTGACCAGGTCGCGAAGGTTCTCGTCCTCGACCGGCACCCCGATGCCCAACTCCTCCTCGACGCCGAACGGCATGTCGACGATGGCGAGTTCGTCGGGGTTCTCCGAACGGAGTCCGGCGAGGATCGTCTCGTCGGAGACCATCGCATGGAAGTCGCCGGCCAGGACGCCGTCCCGGCAGGCGGCCGGATTGTCGGCCTGCTGGTGCGGGATCCCCCGTTCCCTGAGCATTGCCTCGGTGGTGGAGCCACCGGCGACGCAGACGGTGTACTCCTCGTCGTTCAGATCGGTGATCGTGGTGATCTCGTCGACGAACTCGGTGGCGACCAGCACCTCGGGTGTGGTGATCAGGTACGGGCCGGCGAACCCGACCCGCTTCTCCCGTTCCTCGGTGATGGAGAAGCTGGCCACCACGATGTCGACCTCGCCGCTGCGCAGCTTCTCGATCCGGTCCTCGGTGTCCAGCGGCACCCACGTGATGCTCTGGTCGCCGAAGCCGAGTGAGTCGGCGATGTAGCGGGCTATCTCGATGTCGAAACCGTGGTAGGAGTTGTTGCGCCGATACGACATCAGCGGAATGTCGATATTGACGCCGATGCGCAGCTCGGTCTGGTCGCTGATGGTCGAGGCCTCCCGGAGATCCCGCACGGTCGGCCGGTCCGGCGGCTGGTTGTCCTCACAGGCGACGAGGGCGACCAGCACCAAGGTCGCGGCAACCGCCAGCGTGGTCATAGTCTGCCGGGTACGGTGGTCGACGTACGTGCGTGACTTGGTGGATCTATCAGTCATGGCAACCTCACGACTGCGACAGTCAGGATCGATTGCGTGTCGGGCAGCCGTCCACATTGCCGGCTCCGCTCAATGTAGTGGTTCCCGGCAATACCCGGCACCGCCGAGTTGCGCCGCGCCGGATCCGGTGATCTTCGTACTGAGGGCTTCAGCGGATCTTCGTAACGGGCCGGATCAGGCGATCTCCGTACTCGGCGGGGTCGTCGACCGGGTACGGGCCGACGGACGGTTGCGGGTCAGCAGTGCCAGCAGGCAGCCGGCCAGCGTCCAGCCGCAGAGCACGAACCACTGCGGCAGGGTCGGACCGTCCGGAAAATACGAGATACCGCCCGCGAATCAACGAAACGGACGCCCCGGGTGGAAAGTCGGACAGCCCGGACTTGCGCCGGATGTCGGTTACCGGGCGGCCAGGGTCGGGCCGAACAGTTGGCCGGGCCCCTTGCCCGCCAGGCACTGGTACCGGTGGTCGCCGGCGGCGAGGTCCGCCGGATCCGGCAGCAGCACCGCGTACTGCCAGTCGTGGGCGTCCATCCGCAGGGTGAACAGCCGGAAGCTCTCCGCCCCGCAGGCCTCGGCGATGGCCGGGTCGGACCGGATCGTGGCATGGTCGGCAGCCCGCAACCGGGTCGGCAGCTCACCGACCGCGAACATCTCCCAGGTGTGCCGGCCGGTGCAGGCGGTCGCGGTCAGGGTACGCGGAGAGTTCGATACCCGGCCGTTGAAGCATTCAAGATCGTCCGGACAGCGCAGCTCCGGTCGCAGCGTCAGGTGGCAGTTCGGCAGCACCGCGCCCGCCGGACCGCCGCTGGTGGGGTCGCTGGCAGGGCTCTCACTGGCCACCGCACCGGTCGTCCGCTGGTCGGCTCCGGTGATCGGGGGAAACGTGGTGGGACCGGAGCCCTTGGCGACGATCCAGGTGCCCAGGCTGGTCATCGCGAGCAGCACCAGCAGGCCGAGCCCGCCGGCGAGGGTCCGCAGCCAGGAACGGACAGCGTTGTCGGGCGAGGTACCCGTTCGGCCGGACGACGGGCCGGACGACGGGCCGGACGACGGGCCGGACGACGGGCCGGCAGCCGACGGCGGCGGGCCGGGCGGGCCGGGTCGTTGCCCGGGCACCTGGCTCGGCTCCGGCGGAGGTGGCACCGGAACGCTCCAGGACGGGTTGCGTTCCGGCCGGGACGGCACCGGGGTCGTCGGGTCGGCCCAGCTGCTCGACCCGGACGGTGGCCCACCGGAGACCGGGGCGATTGAAAACGGCGGCCGGTGCGGGGCAGCCGGGCTCCAGTGCTGACCGAGCGGTACCGCCGCCAGCATGTCCCGCAGCACGACCGCCGGAGGCCGGGCAGCGGGATCGTTCGCCATTCCCTGGCGTAGTACATCGGTCAGCGCCGGGTTGACCCCGGGCAGGTCCGGCAGCGGCCGGTCGAACATCTCCAGGAGAGCCACCAGGCTCGGGTTGCGCTCGTCGTCCCAGCGTGGCGGCTTGCCGCGCATGATGGCGTACAGGGTGGCGCAGAGCGCGTAGACGTCGGCGGCGGCCGACGGCGGACGGTGCTGGAACGACTCGGGTGGCGCGTACGCCGGGGTCAGCACCTCCAGGGTGACCGAGGCGTCGCGGTGCTCGACCAGCACGGCCAGGCCGAAGTCGGCCAGGGCCGGCTCGTTGAACCGGGAGTAGAGGATGTTGGCCGGTTTGACGTCGCGGTGCAGGACGCCGAGATGGTGGGCGTCGGCGAGCGCGTCCGCGATCTTGACCCCGACGTCACGGGCCTCGAAGGCGTCCAGCGGGGAGGTGCGCATCCGGTCGGCGTACGAGCCGTCGCACATCTCCATGATCAGGTACGGATGGAGATCCCCGGTGACGCCGACGTCGAAGAGGTCCACCACGTGCGGATGGGACGACATCCGCCCGGCGGCACGCGCCTCCCGCATGAACCGGCGCTGGTCCCGCTCGTTGTCCAGAGCCCGGTTCTCCACCTTGACGGCGACCTCCCGGCCGACCGACTCCTGGACCGCGCGATAGACGGTGGCGTAGCCGCCTCTGGCGAAGACTGACAAATCTGACAGTCCAGGCACTGTGGGGAACGGCAGCGCGCTCGGCAGTCTGTCGTTCACACGGTAAACGGTACCCAAGACCCCGGACAGCCGGGGCGACCCCGGGCCCCCGGGTCAGCCGTCGCCAGCCGACCGGCCGGTGCCGGGCGACGGTACGCCGACCCGGCGGCGACGTTCGGTCAGCAACGCCACCCCGGTCACCACCGCGCCCAGCCCTTCCCAGGCGGCCACCCCGACGAACCGCACCGGAGCCACCTCGGCGACTACGACCACGGTGAAGACCACCGTGGTGACCAGCCGGAAGATCACCGAGAACAGAAAGAACGGTCGCCAGTCGGTGACCGACGCCAACAGGTAGTAGACGCCCATGTTGAACGAGGCCATCGACGACGCCGTCATGAAGGTATGGGTGTAGTCGCCGGCCGCCCGCTCCCCGGTGGGCAGCGTGTCGAAGCCGAGCAGTACGAGCAGGACATCGGGCTGAGCCAGGCCGACCGCGCCCAGCAGCAGGGCCATCGCCCCGAACACGGCGACAGTCCATCCGGATACCGAACGGGGCAGCTTCATCGGGTTCCTCCGGCCACAGTGCGCCCAGGATGGAGCACAGTGGGAGTCAGGCTAGCGAGCGCGCCGCCCGGCCGGCATCCCCGGGTCCGCCATGATCCACCCCACCGACCAGGCCACCGTCATCCACAGCGGACCTGATCGCCTCGGCGGGCGCCCGCTCGCTGACCTGCTCGGTGCCGTACGCGAGACTGACCGCCCGGTCAGCTGCCTGCCGTGCCGCGACCTGCTCGCCGTTGGCGGCGAGCGCGGAGGCCAACACACCGAACCCGACGACCTGACTGCGGACGTCCTCCGCCGGCGAGTCCAACGCCCGCCGGGCCCAGTGCAGCGCCGGCTCCGGCTGCCCGTCGGCGAGCAGCGCCGCCGCGTACCGGGCCAACGTCTGACGCCGGGAGAACAACACCGCCGGGCTGTCCATCGCGGTCGCGACCGGTGCCAGCAACCCGACCGCGGTCGGCGGGTCACCCGCTGCGAGCCGCGCCGACGCGAGCAGCACCCGTGGCGCCACCTGGACGGCGGCCAACGGGTTGTGCGGTTCGACCGACGTCAGCACCGACTGCGCCAACCGCTCGGCACCGGCCACGTCACCGCATTGCAGGGCGACGAAGCCGCGCAGCGTCCCGGCCATCCCGATCAGCAACGGGTGATCGATTCGCTCGCCCTGGGCGAGCGCGTCGGAGAGCAGATCGGCGGCGTGTTCCCACTGGCCGAGCCCGCGCGCCACCACCCCCCGCGCCAGCAACGCGAAGCCCCGACCCCAGTCGTCGGCCGCGCTGTCGAAATCCCGGTACGCGCGCCGCGCCGACTGGTCCGCCTCGGCCAACTCACCCAACTCGGCCGCGGCGAACGCCTCCACCGCCCGGAGCGTGCCGACCGCCCACGCCTCCCCCACCCGCTCGCCGAACGGCAGGAAAACCCGGGCCAACCGGCGGGCGTCGGCCAACCGGCCGGAGAGCAGCCGGGCGAACGCGGTGGTGCCCCGCAGCCAGGCCCGCCCCACCGGGTCGTCCAGCTCGACGAACAGCCGCGCCGCCCGGTTCAGCACCGCGTCGGCGCCGGCGAAGTCGCCGCGCATCGTGGTCACCCACGCCAGGCTCTGCAACGACCAGGCCTGCCCACGCCGGTCGCCAGCTGCCAGGTTCACCTGGTACGCCGCAGCGAATCGGCTGCTCGCCCGGCTGAGCCGGCCGGCCAGGAAGTCGGCCATCCCGAGTCGGCGCATCGCCTCCGCCCGCTCGGCGGGCAGCCCGACGTCGGTGGCCACCTGCAACGCCTCACGCCACACCGCCACCGCACGGGCGGCGTCGCCCACCGCCCGGTGGGCCCGACCGGACACCAGCAGAGCACCGGCCCGGGCAGCCGCGTCCTCACCGGCGTTGGCGAGCACCTTCTCAGCGGTGGCCAGCGCCTCGGCCGGGCGGCCGGTCTGCAGCAGCGCCCGGGCGTAGACCAGCCGGTCGGCCTTCGGCACCGCGTCCCCGCCGAGCACGGACGCCCGCTCGGCGTACTCCACGGCCAGCTCCGGTTCACCGACCGCGATCGACCGGCGGGCCGCCCGGCCCAGCGCCGCGACCCCCAGCGGCCCGACGGCGCGGGCCGCCGAGTCCGGGCGCAGCCCGACCGCCTCGGCCAGGCCGACGGCCCGTTCGACGTGCTCGGCGACGAACACGTCCCGCAGCGCCGGGCTCATCCCGCCCGGCCCACCGCTCGCCGGGCCGGTGCCGACCGCCGCCGGCGCGTCGGCCCCGGCCGCCCACCGGGCCAGGCACGCGTGCCGTTCCGCCAGGTCGGCCTTGCCGATCCCGGCATAGGCCGCCTCCCGCATCAGCGGGGTCGGAAAGGCGAAACCGACCCGGGTCCGGTGCAGCATGCGGCGCTGCAGCAACTCCTCGACGGCCCGGTCGAGCTCGACCGCCACCACCGCCGCCGGCCGGCCGTCCCGCCGGTCCCGCAACGACTCCAGGGTGCCGTCCGGTACCACGTCGCCGACCACGGCGGCGTCACGCAGCACCGACCGGGCGTCGGCCGGCAACGCGTCGATCCGGGCGGCCAGCACCGCGGCCAGGTCCCGGGAGAGCAGCCGGCTGCTCAACGAGCCGGGTGCCAGCCGCCAGTCCGCGCCGTCGCCGGCGGCGTCGGCGTCGGCGTCGGCCGACGGACCGGTCCGGGTCAGCGCGCCCCGCTCGATCAGCAGGGTGACCAGCTCGGCCAGGTAGAACGGGTTGCCCTGAGCGGTGGCCAGCAGCCGGTCCACGTCGGGTTGCGGCAGCCGCCCACCGCCGAGGTACGAGGTGAGCAGCCGGGCCGCGTCGGCGCCGCGCAGCGGCGGCAACGGGTGCACCTCGGCGTCGGCCACCCCGGTCAGCACCCCGGCGGTACGCACCAGCTCGGGTCGGCCGAGCAGCAGCACCAGTACCGGACCGGTGAGCCGGGACAGCGTCTCGCCGAGCACCTCGACGGTGTCCGGGAGGGCGTCGTGCAGGTCGTCGACCACGATCAGCAGCGGCGCCTCCCGGGCCAGGGCGCTGAGCAGGTCGGCCACCGCGCTCGGGATCGCCTCCGCGTCGAGCACCGGAGCGTCCGTGGTCAGGTCCGCCGGACCGGACGACGGGTGCGCGGCAGCGGGCGGCTCCGCGTACCCGAGCAGGGTCAGTAGCAGGTCGACGGAGAGCGGCGGCGGCTCCGGACGGACCCGGGCCAGCCGCTGCCCGAGGCGACGCAGCCGCTCCTCGACCACCGGGCGGGTGACCGCGGTGGAGCTGTCCCGGGGCAGCCCGGCCGCGATCCGCACCAGGTCGGCCAGCGGGGCCAGCCGACGCCGCTCGCCGAAGGCGGCGCAGCGTACCGACAGCACCCGCGCGCCGGTGGGCGCCGCGTACCGCCCGGTGCCGACGTCGTAGCCGGCGGCGTACCGCTCGACCTCGACGGCGAACCGGGACTTGCCGATGCCGGCCTCCGCGGTGAGCACCAGCACCCGCGGATCGCCGTGGTCGATCACCTCGGTGAGCCGGCCCGCCAGCCGACCGATCTCGGCCTCCCGCCCGACGAACGGGGCCTGGTCGCCGATGCCCGACCGGGTGCCGGGCGCGTCGTGCAGACCGAGCAGCTCGTACGCCTCGACCGGGGCGCGTTTGCCCTTCAGCCGCAGCGGGCGCAGCTCCCGCCAGGCGGCGACGTGCCGGGTGCCGGTGACGGTGCCGGCGCCGGCGTACACCGCGCCGACCGCCGCCGCGTCGGCGAGCCGCGCGGCGGTGTTGACCGTGTCGCCGATCACCGTGTACTCGATGGCAGCCTGAATGCCGGCGACCACGTCACCGGTGTTCAGGCCGACCCGCAGGCCGAGCGGAGCACCGCCGCCACGCTCGTCGTCGAGCACCCGACGCACCGCCCGCTGCATGCTGAGCGCGGCCCGTACGGCACGTTCGGCGTCGTCCTCGTGGGCGACCGGGGCGCCGAAGACCGCCATGATCCCGTCGCCGGTCAGCTTGTCGACGTGCCCGCCGAACGTCTTGACCGCCCCGGCCAGGGCGGCGAGCACCCGGTCGGTGACGGCACCGACCCGTTCCGGGTCGAGATCCTCCGACCAGGAGGTGAAGTCGGACAAATCACCGAAGAGCACGGTGACCACCCGGCGTTCGGCGGCCGGCAGGAAGGCGGCCGCCGGCAGCGCGCCGCCGCAGTTGTGGCAGAACCGCGCGCCGGGTACCGCGACGGTTCCGCACACCGGGCAGGTCACTGCCGTTCCAACCCGGTCCGCCCCGGTGTCGATTCCCGGTCACCTGCCGCGCTGTCGGTCGGCCCGCGCAGGTAGGCGAGCTGCGCCCGGACCGACCACTCGGCGGCCGGCCACAACGCCCGGTCGACGGTGGCGTACACCTCGGCGACGACGGCCGCCGGTGCGGTCACGCCCCGGGCCACCACCTGGCGGACCTGGTCCAGCCGGGCCTGCCGGTGGGCCAGGTAGAACCGGGCGGCGGCGGCGCAGTCGGCCAGCGCCGGGCCGTGCCCCGGCAGCGCCGTCACCTCGTCGTACGCCGCGAGTCGCCGCAGGCTGGTCAGGTAGTCGCCGAGGTCGCCGTCGGGCCAGGCCACCACGGTGGTGCCCCGGCCGAGGATGGTGTCGCCGGTGAGCACGGCCTGCCGCCCGTCCGGCCCGGCGACCAGGAAGCAGGCCGAGTCGGCGGTGTGGCCGGGGGTGGCCAGCACGGTGACGGTCAGGCCGGCGGCGTCCAGCACGGTCCCGTCGCCGAGCCGGTCCGGTTGCTGCACCTGGTGGTCGGCGGTCAGGCCCCGGACCGGGGCCTGGAACCGCTCGGCGGCCGCCGGCACCGCCTCGACATGGTCCGGGTGCCCGTGGGTCACCAGGATCATCGAGTACGGGCCGTGCTGCGCCAGCCGGTCGAGATGCCCGGCGTCGGCCGGACCCGGGTCGACGAGGACGCCGTACCGCTCGCCCGGCCGGCGCAGCACCCAGGTGTTGGTGCCGTCCAGCGTCATCGGCCCGGGGTTGGGTGCCCGCACCAGGGTCGCCCAGCCCGGCAGATCGCTGGCCAGGGCCGCGGCGGGGGTGGTGACGTGCGCGGTCATGGCTGCGATGGTACGGCCGTACGGTGACTTCGCCGAGACTTCTTCAGCCCGCTCGGGTGCCGACCTGCGCCAGGCCGGTGCGCACCGGATCAGGCGACCTCGACGACGACCTCCACCTCGACCGGCGCACCGAGCGGAAGTTCGGCCACCCCGACGGCGCTGCGGGCGTGCCGGCCGGCGTCACCGAAGACCTCGCCGAACAGCTCCGAGGCCCCGTTGATCACGGCGGGCTGGCCGGTGAAGCCGGCGGTCGAGGCGACGAATCCGGTGACCTTGACGATCCGGGTCACGGCGTCGAGGCCGACCAGGGCGTCGATCGCGGCGAGCGCGTTCAGCGCACACCGGCCGGCCAGCTCCCTGCCCTGTTCGGGGGTCACCTCGGCACCCACCTTGCCAACGGCGAGCAGCGCTCCGTCGGCCATCGGCAGTTGGCCGGAGACGTAGACGTGCTGACCGGAGCGGACCGCCGGAACGTAGGCGGCCACCGGCGGGACCACAGTCGGCAGGCTCAGCCCCAGTTCAGCGAGGCGGGCGTGTGGTCCGGCGGTCACGACTTGGGCCGCTTCAGGTACGCCACCAGCTGGTCCGGGTTGGGACCGGGGATCACGGTGACCAGTTCCCAGCCGTCCTCACCCCAGTTGTCGAGGATCTGCTTGGTGGCATGCACCAGCAGTGGCACGGTGACGTACTCCCACTTCTGCATCGCGTTACGGCTCCTAGCTCTGATTCGGCAACCGCCACAGCCTAAGGCCAACGGCCGGGAGGGTGAGCCGGGTGCGTCGGCCAGATACCCTGACCGTCTGGTGGCGGCTACCGTCCGCCGACGACGAGACCTGAAACCTGGGGATGAGGATGACGCAACCGCCCAGTGGCGAGGCACAGCCACCGGACGCACAGCCACCGGCGCCGGACGCACAGCCGACCGAGGCACAGCCGACAGGGCCTGGGCAGTCGGCAGGGCCGGGACAGTCGATCCCGCCGCCGCCTTGGCAGCGTCCTACCGCACCGCCGTTCGTTCCGCCGCCGGACCGGTCGCCGTACGCCCCGCCGCCGGCCGGCGCACCGTTCGCGGCGGCACCGGGTGGCCCGCCGTTCCCGCCTCCGCCGGGACAGTCCGCACCGCCGCCCGGGCAGCCTGTACCACCGCCGCCCGGCCAGCCGGTGTCACCGGGACAGCCGTTACCCCCCGGCCAGCCCGTACCGCCGACTCCCGGCGCACCGGCCGCAGCTGCCGCCGGCCGCCGACGTGGCCTGCTGATCACCTCGGTGGTGCTCGGTGTGGTGCTGCTGCTCTGCGGTGGTGGCGGCATCGCGGCGTTCCTGGTGATCAACAACCTGGAGACGGGTAGCGGCGCGGCCGAACCGGTCGCCGCCGTGGACGAGTTCCTCCAGGCGGTGTACACCGACCGGAACGTCACGGCCGCGGCCGACCTGGTCTGCCGGGAGGCCCGGGACGAGTCCGCGCTGATCGAGAAGGTGGAGGAGATCGAGGGCTACTCGTCGACGTACCGCAACCCGCAGTTCGAGTGGAACGTGCCGACCGTCGACGAGCAGGACGAAGATCGGGCCGTCGTCTCGGTCACCGTGCGCATGGTCACCGAGGACGAGCGCAGCGCGGAGCAGGATCTCAGCTTCATGGTGGTGCAGAAGTCCGGCTGGTTCGTCTGCGACGTCAACTGAGCGGCGTCGCGCACTAGTCTGGTTGGACGTGGGGGTCACCGAGCAGTCACCTGTCGCCGCCGTACCCGGCTGGCCGTCCCGGTTGCACGTGGTGACCGGCAAGGGCGGGACCGGCAAGACCAGTGTCGCCGCCGCGCTGGCGCTCGCGCTGGCCGGCTCGGGCCGGCGCACCCTGCTCGCCGAGGTGGAGGGCCGCCAGGGCATCGCACAGCTGTTCGACCTCGGGCCGCTGCCGTACCAGGAGCGCCGGATCACCACCTCGGCCGCCGGCGGCGAGGTCCGCGCCCTGGCGGTGGACCCGGAGGAGGCGCTGCTGGAGTACCTCGACATGTTCTACAAGCTGGGCGCGGCCGGGCGGGCGCTGCGGCGCCTGGGCGCCATCGACTTCGCCACCACCATCGCCCCCGGGCTGCGCGACGTCCTGCTCACCGGCAAGGTGAAGGAGGCCACCACTCGGATGGTGGACCGGCGACGGGTCTACGACGCGGTGGTGCTCGACGCACCGCCCACCGGGCGGATCGGCCGGTTCCTGAACGTGACCGCCGAGGCTGCCCGGCTGGCCAAGGTCGGCCCGATCAAGACGCAGAGCGAGGGCGTCGCGGTACTGCTGCGTTCGCCGATCACCGCGGTGCACGTGGTGACCCTGTTGGAGGAGATGCCGGTGCAGGAGACCCTCGACGCGGTCGCCGACCTGACCGCGCTGGGCATCCCGGTGGGCAATGTGATCGTCAACTCGGCCCGGCCGCCGCTGCTCGCTGACGGACCGGTCGGCCAGACGCAGCTACGGCGCGGGCTGGCCGCAGCCGGGCTGCCGACCGACCGGGAGACGGTGACCGGCCTGCGGGCCGAGGCACAGGAGCACCTCACCCGCCGCGCGCTGGAGGACTCGCTGCTGACCGACCTGGTCGAGTTGGGCCGGCCGATCGTCCGGCTGCCGCTGCTGCCGGACGGGGTCACCCGCGAGGGCCTGGACACGCTGGCCGCAGCGTTGCTGACCGGCACCGGGCCAGCTGCTGGAAGCGACCTCACAGCGACTTGATCGGCGGATCCTGGGCCGACCCCGATACGCTCGACTGGTGCCTCCTGATCACGCAGCGCCACCGCTGGACGTCGACCGGATCCTGGCCGATCCGGGCGTGCGGATCGTGGTCTGCTGCGGTGCCGGCGGGGTGGGCAAGACGACGACCGCGGCGGCCCTGGCGCTGCGCGCCGCTGAGCGGCACGGCCGGCGCACCGTGGTACTCACCATCGACCCGGCCCGCCGGCTGGCGCAGTCACTGGGCCTGACCGAGCTGGACAACACCCCACGGCAGGTCAAGGGCATCGAGGTGGAGGCCAGCGGCGGCGAGTTGCACGCCATGATGCTGGACATGAAGCGCACCTTCGACGAGGTGGTGCTCGCGCACACCGACACCGACAAGGCCGCCGAGATCTTCGCGAACCCCTTCTACCAGGCCATGAGCTCGACCTTCGCCGGTACGCAGGAGTACATGGCGATGGAGAAGCTGGGCCAGCTGCACGCCGGTGGCGAGTGGGATCTGATCGTGGTCGACACGCCGCCGTCGCGGTCCGCGCTGGATTTCCTGGACGCACCGGCCCGGTTGGCGCGCTTTCTGGACGGCCGGATGCTCCGACTGCTGCTGGCACCGGCCCGGGCCGGCGGTCGAAGTATGTTCAGCCTGGTGACCGCGTCGTTCGGGGTGTTCTCCCGGGCGGTGCAGAAGATCCTCGGCGCCCAGTTGCTCAGTGACCTGTCCGGTTTCGTGGCGGCGCTGGACTCGATGTTCGGCGGTTTCCGGCAGCGGGCCGAGCAGACGTACCGGGTCCTGCAGGCCGACGAGACGGCGTTCCTGCTGGTCGCGGCGCCGGAGCCGGATGCGGTACGGGAGGCGGCGTACTTCGCCGGTCGGCTCGGCGCGGAGCGGATGCCGCTGGCCGGGCTGGTGCTCAACCGGGTGCACGAGCCGGCCGTACCCGGGTTGTCCGCCGAGCGGAGCCTGTCCGCCGCGCAGGAGCTGGACCGCGACGGCGGGCATCCGGCGACGGCCGGGGTGCTGCGGGTGCACGCCGCGGTGGCACAGCAGTCGGCGCGGGAGCGCCGAGTCGCGGCGATGTTCACTGACGCGTTCCCGCAGGTGCCGGTGGCGACCGTCCGCGCGCAGCCCGCCGACGTGCATGACATCGACGGGCTACGGACGATCGGCCACGCGGTCGCCGGCTGAGCCTGGCCCCGCGCAGCTCCCTCTGGTCCTGCACAGCTCCCGGTTCAGCGGATCACTTGGTGGCGACGAGCACCTTTTCGCGGTCCCGCATGGCTGCTTCGAACATTCTGCGCCAGCTCGCCACCTGCGGGTGCCGGCGCAGCAGAGCCCGCCGTTCCCGCTCGGTCATGCCGCCCCAGACCCCGAATTCGATCCGGTTGTCGAGTGCGTCGGCCAGGCACTCGTACCGGACCGGGCAACCCCGGCAGATGCGCTTGGCCACGTTCTGCTCAGCGCCCTGCACGAACAACGCGTCCGGGTCTCCGCTCTGGCACGCCGCCAGGCTGGGCCAATCAGCGATCATGCCCATCGTTCCACGTCCCCCCTAGCAATTTCCGCTTGCAACCGGTGGAGTCAGTCGGCAAGCCGGGCGGCTGACGCTGCTTTCCCCCGCAGCACGCCGCCGTGCGATCCTCGCCGGACCATCATGTTCTGTAGTTGGGTGATTACGCAACGTTATTGGCGAAATCCGCTTATCCGGACACAACACCCTTCCCGGGCGCTCTGCCGAGCAGGGGTACCCGAGGCGGAAACGGGGAAACCCCGCCACCCACACCTTCCCGGGGGGAAAGTAGGCGGCGGAGACCACAACCGCCGGACGGGTCTCTGCGTTTAGCACAACGAGGCCGGAGCCGGCAGGAAATGCACAGGTGCGCCACACGGCGACCTCTTCAGTCCCTCACGTACCCTGACTGGGTGACCTTGATGCGGAAGCGAGACCACAACCCACTGACCAACGCCGCATCGCTGCTGATCTGTGGGCTGCTGGCCGGCGTGGTGGTCGCCGCTGCCGCGTTCCCCGCAGTGGCGATGTCTGGCCTGGCAGCCAAGGCAGGCGCGGAGACCTTCGACAAGCTGCCCAGCGAGCTGACCGTCAAGCGAGCGCCGCAGATCAGCTACCTGTACGCCGCCGACGGCAAGACCACGCTCGCCGCGATGTACGACGAGAACCGCCGCGACGTCCCGATCAAGGACGTCGCACCGATCATGCGGGCGGCGATCATCGCGGCCGAGGACCACAACTTCTACGAGCACAACGGGGTCGACGTCAAGGGTGTCGCCCGGGCCTTCGTCGCCAACCAGGGCGCCGGCGAGACCACCCAGGGCGCCTCGACGCTGACCATGCAGTACGTCCGGCTGGCCATCGCCTACTCGGCGACCCACCCCGAGGACGTGATCGCCGCCACCGAGGACACCAACGCCCGGAAGCTGCGCGAGATGAAGTACGCGATGCAGCTCACCAAGGAGATGACCAAGGACGAGGTGCTGGAGCGCTACCTCAACATCGCCCCGTTCGGCAACGGCGCGTACGGCGTCTTCGCCGCCAGCCAGGTCTACTTCAGCAAGCAGCCGGCGGACCTCACCATCGACGAGGCCGCCATGCTCGCCGGCCTGGTCAAGGCCCCGACGGCGTTCGACCCGACCACGCCGGGTGGCTACCCACAGGCCGTCGACCGGCGCAACTACGTCATCGACAACATGGTCAAGACCGGGGCGATCACCCAGGAGGAAGCCGACGAGGCCAAGGCCGTCGAGCTGGTCGTCAACGGCAAGCGCGCGCCGAACGGCTGCGTCGCCGCCAACAAGAACCACTGGGGCTTCTTCTGCGACTTCTTCTACCGCTGGTGGATGGAGCAGGAGACGTTCGGTGCCACCAGCTACGACCGGGAGCGGCGGCTCAAGAGCGGCGGCTACCACATCGTCACCAGCCTCGACCTGCAGACGCAGGACGCGGCGAAGAACGCCGTCGAGGACGCGCTGAAGACCGGCAGCAAGCACGCGCTGATGGTGGCGGCGGTCGAGCCGGGCACCGGGTACGTACGCGGTATGGCGGTCAACCGCAACTACAAGCTCGACGACCCGGACAACCCGAAGAACAAGCTCTCCAGCGACCCGAAGAAAGCCGACAAGGGCATCCGGGGCACCTACCCGAACACCACGAACCCGCTGCTGACCGGTGGCGGTGACATCACCGGTTACCAGTTCGGCTCGACGTTCAAGATCTTCCCGCTGGTGGCGGCCCTGGAGAAGGGCTACCCACTGGAGTACACAATCAACGCCAAGAGCCCGTACGAGTCGAAGTACATTGTCGAACGGGGCAGCCCGGCCGCCTGCGCGGGCACCAACAAGTACTGCCCCAAGAACGCCAACTCCAGCATGAACGGCGTACACAACATGTGGAGCGCCTTCGGCGCCTCGGTCAACACGTACTTCGTGCCGCTGCAGGAGCGGGTCGGCGCGGCCTCCGCCGTCGACGTGGCGCAGCGCCTCGGCATCACCTTCCGGGCCTCCAACGACGCCCGGTTCGCCGCCGACCCGGAGGGTGCCAACCAGTGGGGCGCCTTCACCCTCGGCGTCTCCAGCACCACGCCGCTGGAGATGGCGAACGCGTACGCCACCCTCGCCGCCGACGGCAAGTACTGCAAGCCGATCCCGGTCAAGGAGATCCGCGACCAGGACGGCAACAGCCTGGACATCGCCCAGCCGCAGTGCAAGCAGGTGGTCTCCACCGAGGTGGCCCGGGCCGCGATCGACGCGGCGCGCTGCCCGGTCGGCGACAACTCGTCGACGTCGCAGTGCCGGGGCCGCACCGCCAACGGCGTGCGCAGCATCGTCGGGCACCCGGTCGCCGGCAAGACCGGCACCACCGACGCCGAGAAGACCGCCACCATGGTGGTGACCACCAAGCAGCTCGCCGTCGCCGGGGTGCTGGCCGACCCGGACTGGGCCGACACCAACGCCGAGATGAAGCACACGATCGTCAACCCGGCGGTCTACGAGACGCTGCGGGACGCGATGAAGGGCAAGGAGAAGCAGCAGTTCAAGGCACCGAGCGGCAAACTGGTCCGCGGTGAGCAGCGCTCCATCCCGGGGGTGCAGTGTCAGTCGATCGACAACGCCCGGTCCCGGCTGGCCGGTGCCGGATTCGAGGTCGAGGTGGACCGGTCCGGTGCGGTCGACTCCACCTGCCCGGCCGGCACCGCCGCCGGCACCAGCCCGAGCGGCCGCACCATCAAGGGCGGAGTGGTGATCATCCGGGTCAGCAACGGCCAGGGTGCCCAGCCGAGCCCGGGCGACGGTGACGGTCCCGGTGGGCCGGGCAACGGGCCGGGACGTCCCGGTAACCCGGGCAACCCGGACGACTGACTGGCGAAATCTAGTGGCGGGCGGGCACCGATCCACATCGGTGCCCGCCCGTCCGCTTCAACCCCTGCTCGCCCGGTACGAGAACTTCCGAGCCGGACCAGTTGATGTCGAGGTTGCCGAGGTCGCTCTCGGGCTGGTCGTCCTCGTCGAGAGTGCTGAAGGCGGCATGGTAGCAGCCGAACCCGTGGCCGCCGGCCAGGGTCGCGATCGCCCAGCCGCGCAGGTTCTCCTCCAGCTTCTCCGGCTGACGTGGGTCGACGGCGACCCGGATGACTTCGAGCAGGTCGTACGTCTGGTCGCGCGTGCCGGCGCTGTCGATGCGGCACAGCGAGAACCCGTACCGCTCGCCTTCCTCCCTCGTCTTGAGCTCGGTTGAATAGTTTCGGTACTGGGAGATTTCGGGGGCGGCGAATCGCCGATCACGTGGTCGGCTTGCTCCGGGTGTTGTCGTTCCGGGTTGGGGCGGGGGTTCGTGGTGTGGTCGGGCCGCCTGGTCGCGCGTCGGTGTCGCTGTGGTCAGCCGGGTGCCGGGCGGACGGCGGTGAACAGGTTGTCGAACGCGGCCTGCGGATGTCCCGCTGGCGGCCGTCGGTTCTCCCCAACGGCGGCCAGTTAGTTCCCCGCCGTGGGTGGTGTTTCTGGTCAGTTCAGTAATTTCACCCGCTGTCCGGTGGTGGCCTGGTTGAGCCGGAAGCTGTCGCCCTGTATGACGACGACGTGGGCGTAATGCAGGTTCGAGCTGACGGCGAGGCTGCGGCGTTCGTAGGCGGCGTCAACGAGGCGGTAGAAGCCTTCGGCGGCGTCGGGTGAGACGGTTGACATCCTCGCCGCCCTAAACGGCGGCGATTCCAGCCACGCCGCGCGTGATACGCGCGGTGTTCTGGTGGGCTACCGTTTCACCGCGCGGTGCCGGGACGGGTCCCGGTCCTACCCGCGCTCCACGGTCGTTGAAGTCCGCCTGCCCGGCGGCCTTGATGTTGATCGCCGCGTTGACGTCCCGGTCGTGGTGACCGCCACACGGACAGACCCACGACCGCACGTCCAACGCCATCCGCTCGTTGATCCGGCCACAGTCCGAGCACATCCGGGTGGACGGAAGCCACCGGTCCACCCGGGCGAACGGTCCCCCGAGCTGTCCCGGGCGGTCCACGACGCGAACTCGACCGCCCGTACCCACATCCCGAACCCGACCACCGGCGAGTGCCACCGGTGCGGCGGCGTACCCGGCCCCTGCCGGCCGTTCCTGCGGGCGATCGCCATCCTGGACCGGTGGGACCCCAGTAGTGCCCGGCGGATCCGCGCCGTACTCCATCTCTCCGGGCTGATGACCGCCGGATACCCGCGCACGACGACCAGGACGAGTCCGCCGAGTCGTACGGAGCGTCGGACGATGCCTGACGACGAAGCTCTGGTGTGCCCCGGTGATCTGGTGGCGCTGCGGCAGTGCGACCACGTGGACGGCAAGCGCCCGGTCCGGCTCCGAGTCCAGGAGGTCTGGCCCTCCCCGCAGTGGCGTTCGTGGATGCTGCTTCACGGCCGGGGAATCAACGCTGAGGAGCCTGACCGCGACGGCAAGACGGTCAAGGTCCAGGCTGTACAAGGACGAGCTCAACCGGCCGGGCGCGGTCCTCAGCAGGGGCCGTCGGACCCGGCTGAACGGCCGGCCCGCCCGGATCTCTCCCGGGCGGGCCGGCCGGCTTTCAGCGACAGATCAGCGACGAATCACCGATGGGTGACGGTGGCTCACCGGCGCGGTGCCTCGTCGGCGGCGAAGGCGCTGACCCACGCCAGCGCCGAGTTCCAGTTGATGGTGATCTCGTTTGTCGACCAGGCCTCCAGGTTGTCCACGTAGCACAACTGGGGGGCGCAGCCGTGCAGCCAGGACGCCGACAGCGGGTCCTGCAGGCTGGAGTTCGGCCCGCCGGACACCGAGCCGACCGGCGGATTCGGCAGCGTCGAGTCGAACGACCTCGCGTACCAGCGGCTGTGCTGGTTCTTCGCGTCGTTGGTGCCGTACCCGGTGACGTAGGACTGACCGAGGGCGTTGCGGCCCAACAGGTAGTCGAACGCCTCGAACACCGCGTCGACGTACATCGTGTTGCCGGTCAGGTCGTACGCCGTGGCGATCACCACCTGATTGTTCAGGATCGACGCGTTCGATCCCCAGTCGTACAGACCGCTGGCCGGGGTGTACGTCTGCCCGAACCGTTCGGCCTGCTGGAACGAGATCAGCCGGTTCGCCGCGGTCGTCACCCAATGGCGGATCTGCGCCTGCTCGGACAGTCCGCTGCCGAAGCGGGCCAGGTCCAGCTGGGCGAGAGCGGCGACCTGCCCCCAGTAGAAGCCGTTCTGGTTGAACGCCGCCCCCGCAGTGTGGTACGGGTTGGCCCGCACCGCGTCGAGGTACGTCCCGCTGCCGGTGGTCAGGTACAGCTGCGTCGCCGCCCAGTAGAACTCGTCGGTGACGTCGCTGTCGGCGTACGGGCCACCGCCGGAGCGGTCCGCCCTGGGCGCGTAGAGCGTCGGGTTGGCCAGCGCCGCGGCGTAGGCCCGCTGCGCCGCCGACCGCAGCCGGGAGGCGAAGGCCGCGTCGTACGGGGCGTAGAGCCGCGCCCCCTGGGCGGCGACCGCGGCCAGGTTCAACGTCGCCGCCGTCGACGGCCGGTGCAGCTCGCGCTGCTTCGTGTCCTGGTGCGGCAGCATCGGCGGCCCGGTCCACGACTCGTCGTGGACCTTGTGGTGCACCATCCCGGCCAGTGGCAGCCCGTCCGGTACCTGCATCTTCAGCATGAATTCGAGGTTCCAGCGGGCCTCGTCGAGGATGTCGGGCACGCCGTTGCCGCGCTCCGGGATCGCCAGGGTGGAGTCGCCCAGCGGCCCGGACCGACCCACCGCCACGGCCCGTTCCCACGCCGAGAGCAGCTGGTAGGTGGCGATGCCGCCGTTGACCACGTACTTGCCATGGTCACCCGCGTCGTACCAACCGCCGGTGACGTCCAGCGTGTAGTCACATGTCCAGTTGTCCATGAACGACTGCGGGAACTGGCACGGCACCGCAGTGTCGCCCCCGCCCGGCGAGGACGCCACATGCCCGGCCGGGCGGGCGTACTCCGCCCCGGCAATGCCGCCGTCGATCGCGATGCCGCTCCGGTTCGGGTAGAAGAACCGCATCGAGTCCGTTCGCAGTGACGCGTACAGGTCCGTCCGGATGTCGAACGGGTAGCTGGCCTGGCCACCGACCACCAGCTCGAACCGGCCGGTCGCCGTAACCGAGCTGAAGTCGACCAGGTGGACCGAAGCGCCGGCCGAGCCGTCGAAGCCGGCCGGGACGGTTTGCCCGGTCGCCACGTCGCCGCCGCCGACCCGCCGCAGCGTCCAGGACTGCGGGTTCGCCGCGTCCGTCACCAGCGTCGCCCGTTTCGGCCCCTGCGGCAGGTAGCCGTGCTGGTTGACCTTCACCGCCGGACCCCGCTGCGCCTGGTACACGTAGCTGGCACCGTTGAGCGTCACGTCGTCCATGCAGAACTCGTACGCCTGGTCCGACCCGCCGAGGCGGAACTGTACCTGCGACAGCACGTACTCCTGGCTGAAGCTGGTGTTGAAGGTGTACTCGTAGGTCCGCCACGCCCCGCCGGTGACGGTCGGATACTTGACCAGGTACGTCGTGTGGTTCGGGTTGTCGAACGGAGCGATCTGCACCACCAACGGCACCGTCTCGCTGGTCCGCACCCGGAACCGGAACGTGTAGGAGTTCCCTCGTGGCAGGTAGATGCTGTTGTGCCCGACAAGCACATCCCATGGCTTCTCCGATGCCGGGGCGGTCACGCAGAAGACCCCACCGTCCACCTTCGGCGTCATCCCCGCGTTCACCCACCACGGTTTGAAGCTGCCGGTGAAGTTGCTGTTCTGAATCAGCCGGCCAGTCACCTGCGGACGCGGATCACCACCGCTGTACGCCGGCAGCGTCCCCGGCGGAAGCTGCTCCGGGGAGGTCGGTACGCCTGGCTGGCCCGGCCCCTGTTCGCCTGACCCGTAGCGCGGCAGCCGCCAACCGTCGACGCCGCCCTCGACGCTGTCGAGCAGCAGCAGGTCCGCGACCTGGTCGCCATCGAGGTCGCTGAAGATCGCACCGGAGCCACCAGCCAGCGGCGCACCCATCCGGATGGTGCCCAGTGACCGCCAGCCGGTCGAGCTGGTCCACGGGCTGCCGACGTTCTCCCATGCCTGGACCCCGCCAGTGACGTAGTCGACCAGGAGCAGATCCGCGCGGCCGTCCCCGGTGACGTCGGCGAAGTAGACCTTCCCGCCGCCCTGTCCCTGGCCCGGATGCCCGAAGCCGTCAATCCGGCTCCAATCAGCCGGCCCGGGCAGGCCCCACGCGGTGTTCTCCCAGGCGCTCACGGTGTTGTCCGCAGTGACCGTCAGGTAGTCGCTGTCACCGTCACCGTCGATGTCGAGGAAGAAGCGCCGCTCGGCAGCGGCGAACCCGAGGTTGTCCGCGACCTGGCTGCCCGCCGCCCACCGGATGTCGCTGATCGACGACTCACTGCGCCAGGCTTGGATCATCGGGACACCGGTCGGTGACTGGCTGGCCTCGAGGACCGCGATAAGGTCGGCTCGGTCATCGCCGTCGAGGTCGCCGAAGTGGACCTGGTCGGCGTTGAACTGCTCCAGTATGTCCTCGATCGGTCCGGCGTCACTACGCTGCGCCCAGAGCCGCTGGCCGTCCTCGCCACACCCGACGTTCTGCGACAGTTCGGCGCGTCCGGCCGCCGCGACCAGGATCCGGTCCGACAGGCCGTCGCCGTCGACGTCCGCGTACTGCAGTTTGGTCCTCGATACCGTTTCGCCCGAGCTGTTGTCGTTATCGAGCAGATCGAGGCGCCGCTTGAGGCCGTCCTGCATCCGGCCGAGTTCCTGCCACCCGAGCCCAGTGCCGTTGCCGGAGCTGGGGTCGTAGCCGGGGCACTTGCCGGTCGCGAACGTTCCGATCCCGTGCCGGGCTGCGAGCTCCACTGCCTTGCGCAGGACGTCCGCGGCCTCGGCCGTGAACATGTCGGCTGCGTGGCTGACGAGGCTCTTGAGCGAGTTCCACACCTTGAGGCTGGTCTCCCTCAGGAACTTCCCCAGCGCGGCGTACATGGGCCGGACAGTCGACTCGACCAGCTGAATGGCACCGTGCAGGGTCGCGCCGACGAACGCACCGCCGAGCGCGGTCCCGAGTACGTCCGACCACACGTCGCTATTGATCTCCTTGCCGGCGAAGACAGCCGACAGCAACTCCCGTACACCGCCTGCGATGAATCCCGCGAAGGCTCCGCACAGCACCGCGGCCACCGGCGCCTCTGGCGCGAAGAAGGCAACGCAGGTGCCTTCGACGAGCGCCCAGACACCGAAGAAGATCAACGCCAGCGCGATCTTCTTCAGGACGCCGATCCAACTCCACGCGGCCTCGACCTCCGCCTGCGGGATCACTATCACCAGGTGGTTGGCCATCCGGTGAATCTCGCCGTCGAAGTCGATATCCTCGTCCTGCTCCGCGTAGTACCCGATCCCGAACTCGTCCGCCTTTGCGAGGAGGTACGAGCTCAGGCTGGCTCCCGCGTCGCGCGCCTGGTTGGCGTCGTCAACCTGACGTTGCAGGATCTCGCGGAGCTCAGCCTCGTCGCGGGCGGGGGTGAACTCCAGGATCGCGACGATGTCGTCGTCGCGCTCTGCGAACACGCCGAAACTCCCGATGTCCCGGGCGCAACCAATACGTAGCGTGACCTCACCCGGTCCGGTCGCTCCAGCTTCGAGAGCCGATTCACCGAATTCGCAGCCTGACGCGCTCTGCGCCGCGACGGGTCGTGCGTGGCCGGTCACCACCAGCACGACCACCAGCGCGAGCGCAACGCAATAGGTCCATAGTGGTCGACGTCTGGCTCGCAGCCAAACTAGGGTTTGCATCAACTGCAGCACCCAACTCTTCATCGCCGATGTGGCGAACCTGAACAGGAGACGGGGGTGTGACCCGGACGGGCAGCGGACTGCCGCCGGCGGCGATGTGGAGGTGATCCTACGCATCTGTGATCAACCAGGAAAGCGCAGGTCCCGGCACCAGCCCCAGCCACCGCAATGGATGGACTGAGGCCTGGACTCACGAGATCCGGCCCCGAACAACAGCCCCTACCGCTCGGATCCTGAGTGTTCACCAACAGTCAGCATTCACTAGGGATCCACCTGGACGTGGCCCAGAGAGTGGTGACCATACAGCCCTAGGGCGTGTATCAAAGTCGGTCACAGCCACTCGTTGATCGCCGCGACCTGCACGGTCGCCTCGTACCGGACGGCGAGTTTGTCGTAGCGGGTCGCGACGGCACGGTCCAGGTTGACCACCGGGATGCCGGCCTCGGTTGCGCTTGAGCCGGTTGATCCCGCACTCGACCGCGTGGCGCTGCTGGTAGATCTCGGGGTCGAGTGCGGGATCAACCGGGGCACCCGGATTCGGTCGAGGACCGTCGTGAACTGCGGGCTGTCGCCACGCTGCCCACCGGTCAGCACGATTGACAGCGGTTTCTGTCCCTGTTCACAGCCCAGGTGCAGTTTCGTGGTCCGTCCGCCACGGGAACGCCCCAACGCGTGGTCGTCGGGTTCCGACCCGGTACCGCCGGGCGGTTCGGCCTGCAGATCCCCCTTTTACGCGCTCCGGCGGCGTGCTGGTGCGCGCGGCTGATCGTGGAGTCCACGGACACGTCCCAGACGATCCGTCCCGCCGCGTCGGCCAGGGCCTGCAACGCGGTCAGGATCCTGGCCCAGGTCCCGTCGCGCTGCCACCGGCGGAACAGGGCGTACGCCGCCGCCCAGGAGCCGTAGTGGTCGGGGATGTCCCGCCACGGGGCGCCGGCCCGGGTCCGCCACCGGATCGCGTCGATGAGCTGCCGTTTCGTTGATGCGGGCGGTCGGCCCGGCCGGCGTGCGGTGGGCAGGAGAGGCTCCAGGACTGCCCACTGAGCGTCCGTCAGGTCGTGCCGCCTCGTCACCGCTACGCTGGTCACGAGGTCTCCGTGTCGATGGTTCGTCTTGGTCGATAAGCCATCCACCGGAGACCTCGCTGTTTGCCGGGCAGCGACACACCGGAAGTTCGTCACCCGCCCACCTGCTCGGTGAACGTCCGGCGTCGACATCCACCCTGGTCGCAATGCCAGCGGCGTTTGCGCCACCGTAACCGCGTCGCCCGGCTCGCCACGGGCAGATCCCGGGGCCGGGTCGTCACCCAGTCCTTGACCCGCCGGGCCCGCGCACCGCAGTCCGAGCGGCATCGTACCTGCTCATCGGCGGTAGACAGAGCGACCACCGGGACACCGTCGGGGTCCAACCTGACCCGGTCCACCATCCAGGCCCAGCAGCCGGGTCATATTGTTGACCATGCTCGCAGCTCTCCGCTTGTGAACATCCGATCTAGACACTCAGATGATCACCGAAGGGCTGCGAGCCCTCTACGCCAGGGTCACCGTCAACCGCGAACCCCACTCAACTCAGAAGAGCCGTTGAAGGCCAGGCAAGCAACTGCTCCGATGGAGCTTACGTATTGAGTGGCATTCACTGTATCGGGACTGCGGGAGCTACTCGCAGTCCCGATAGGCTTTCAAGTTCGGCACCTATCGCAGCTTCCGGTCAAAGGCCGAGCTGGCGGCGTACCGCGGCTGCCACCCGGCCTCCCTCGGCCTGGCCGGCCACCGCGGCCTGGGCCGCCTTCATGGCCGGGCCCATCTGCGCCTTGCCGGTGAACCCACCCTCGGCCAGTGCGGTGGCGACGATGCCGGCCAACGCCTCGTCGTCGAGCTGACGCGGCAGGTAGCGGTCCAGCACCTCGCCCTCGGCCCGCTCCTTGGCGGCCTGATCGACCCGGCCGGCGTCGGCGAACGCCGCAGCCGCCTCCCGGCGCTTCTTCGCCTCCTTGGTCAGCACGGCCAACGCCTCCTCGTCGGAGAGCTCCCGCTTGGCCTTGCCGGCGACCTCGGCGTTGCCGATCGCGGCCAGCGCCATCCGCAGGGTGGAGGTGGTCAGCTCGTCCCGGGCCTTCAACGCGGCCCGCATGTCAGCGGTCAGGCGGTCCTTCACGGTGCTCATGAGTGGCCAAACTACCCTGGTCGGCATGCGAAAGCGCACCGTATTCCGGCTCGCCGCCGGCACCGCAGCACTCGGCGCCGCCACCCTGGCGTACGCCTCGCTCATCGAGCGCAACATGTTCACCCTGCGCCGGTTCGACGTGCCGGTGCTCGCGCCGGACGCAGAACCGCTGCGCATCCTGCACCTTTCGGACATGCACATGATGCCCGACCAGCGGCGCAAACAGGCCTGGGTGGCGGCGCTGGCCGGGCTGGACCCGGACCTGGTCGTGGTCACCGGCGACAACCTCGCCCACCCGGACGCCGTACCGGGCGCGCTACGGGCCCTGCAGCCCCTGCTGGACCTACCCGGCGTGTTCGTCTTCGGGTCGAACGACTACACCGGCCCGGTGTGGAAGAACCCGCTGAGCTACCTGCTGCCCGAGCGGGACTACCGACCCGGCCCGGACCTGCCGTTCGAGGAGCTGCGCGAGGTGCTGGTCGGCGCCGGCTGGCACGATCTGAACAACCGCCGGGCGTCGTTCAAGGCCGGCGGCCGGCTGATCGACGCGGCCGGTGTGGACGACCCGCACATCGAACGCGACGATTACGCCGCCGTCGCCGGCCCGCCGTCGCCGGAGGCCGACCTGAGTCTCGGCCTCACCCACTCTCCCGAGCCCAGGGTGCTGGACGAGATGGCCGCCGACGGGCTCGACCTGCTGCTCGCCGGGCACACCCACGGCGGGCAGGTCTGCATGCCGTTCGTCGGCGCCCTGGTCACCAACTGCGACCTGCCCCGGTCGATGGCCAAGGGCCTGCACCGGTGGCCGGGCACCGACTCGTGGCTGCACGTCTCGGCCGGGCTGGGCACCCACCCGACCGCGCCGGTCCGGTTCGCCTGCCCGCCGGAGGCCACCTTGCTGACGTTGATCGCCCGCTGATCCAACGCTGACCGAACGTCGACGCAGGTCAGCCTGCGTCAGCCGGCGGCCCAGTGACGCGCCGCCCGTGGGCCGGCGGCGGCGCACCGGGGATACCGGATTTGCCCTGCCGAGCCGGTGGGCTAGTATTGCCCAGCGGACCTCGGGGTGTGGCGCAGTTTGGTAGCGCGCTTCGTTCGGGACGAAGAGGTCGTCGGTTCAAATCCGGCCACCCCGACCAGGTCAAGGGCCATGTCGATCACATCGATATGGCCCTTCGCATGTCCAACTGCGTGTCTGAGCGCCCTGGCTGGTGCAGTCCAGTTTCTCACCTTGCGGCGGATCGCCGGATGAGGCGGTAGCGGGGCGGGGGTGGGTCCGGACGCCCGCGATGCTCGTGTTGGTGTTCACGCACCTGGTTCTCCCAGATCTCCTGGTCGTAGTCGGGGTCGGGCGGGATCCAGCGGTGTGAGCCGTCGTCGTAGTGCATCGGTTCGTCGCCGGGGCGCAAAATCGACATCGACATCACAGCCAGCCGAGAAAACGCCAGTAGAGGTCGCAGCCGTGCCCGGCCGGCAGGTCGGTCATCGCCTCGACCATGTTGGTGGCGAGGTAGACCGACAGGGAGACGCGGGCGTCGGCGTACTCGATCGTGAGTTGTCGCCGGCTGTCGAGGCACGGCCAGGCATGCCCGCAGCCGGCGCAGACCCAGCTCGGGCGGACGGGGACGTGCATGCTCATCCGGCGTTCTCCGGCTGGTCGACGGCGGCGACGTGCACACCGAGGTCGCGCAGCCGGGTGAGCGCGACCTCGGTGCGCCAGCAGCGGCCAGCGGCGGTGAGCGGGTCGCCGCAGGCGCAGCCGTCGGCGCGCGGCGCGTGCCGGTCGACCAGCTCCGTCAGGTGATCGATCTCGACCTGGCGGGGGACGGGGTCAGCCATCGGCCGGCGCGGTGCGGTCGCTGACCAGGTCGCTGCCGGCCGGGTCGGGGTCGACGTCACCCCATACCCGGGTACGCAGCAACGGGCGGTCGGTGGCCGACAGCGTGGTGCCGGCGAAGTCGACGACGTCGAGGTGGGCCAGCGAGTCCCGCAGCGCGGCGGCGAACCGGGCGGCGGCCTCGATGTCAGTGAGCCGGGTCGGCAGGTGGATGGTCCAGCGCGGTTCGTCGCTCACCAGTGGCCTCCGTTGCCGGTCTGCCGCTGATGCTCCGACTGGTAGACGCCGGCGGGCGGGTCGTTGAAGCGGCAGCCGACGTGGCGTTGCCGCCACTGCCGCAGCCCTTCGCGCAGCCGGTCGGCCTCGGCCCGGTCGACGGCGGCCTGCCGGGTGAGCCGGTCCAGCACATCGGCGACCTGCCGCAGGTACGCGTACACCGCCGCCGGGTCCAGCCCACGCCACCGCGTCTCGAACTGCACCGCCCTGACCTGCCACGGCTCCACGAGTACGCCCTGCCGAGGCACCACCCGCCCCCGCCTGCTCCGCTGCTCCATGACTTCTCCTCGCGAACTCGACACCAAACGCTCAGCCAACAGCCAGGGGAGGCCACGCTGATCGACAACTCGCATCTATGGATGAGCCGATTAGTAGTTCGAATCGCGAAGCACAATCGTTCGCCATCCAATGATCATCGCCGCGCTCTACTCCGGTGCGGCAGGACCTGTTTGTAGTAAACGGATTGTCGGCGTCCTCCGGTAGCCTGTGAGGACACTGGACGCGTTGAACGCGTTGAACGCCGGTCCGACCAGGGAGGCTGCGGATGACACGGCAGCAGAGGAAACGCAACGAGCAACTGCGGGAGATGATCAAGGCGTGCCGGTGGTCATACGATGCCTGTGCCGCAGCAGTTCGAGTCATCGCCCGCGAGCACAACGACGACCTGCGATCCTGCGATCGGTCACACGTCGGCCACTGGGTCGCAGGGGTACGGCCAAGTGGTCGAACCCCTCGCTACCTCGCCGAAGCGGTCAGCCGTCGACTCGGTCATCTCGTCTCACCGACCGACCTTGGCTTCGACGTGGACGGTAGCCTGGAAGCCGACCTAGGCGGACTCGACTGGTGGGTGGACGACTGCGCCACCAACCTCGTAACGATCGGGAGGGCCGACTTGGAGCGACGAGCTTTCGCGCTCAAAGCCTTGTACTCGCTGGCTGCGCTCGCGGTTCCTTTCGAGTCCTGGCAGGAGGTCGCAGACCGAGGGCGACGCGCACAAGGCGGTGGGGTCGCGGTAGGCCGCAGCGAGATTGACGCCGTGCGAGACATGCTGGCGGTGTTCAGTCGAGCTGACGAGCGGTTCGGCGGCGGCCACGCCCGTCTTGCGGTCATTCAATACCTTTCGTCAGATGTCGCTGACTATCTGCGCGGCAGGTTCTCGTCCGACTCGGGACGCAGGGCAATGTTCAGCCTGGCTGCGGAGATGACCTACCTTGCCGGATGGAAAGCATTTGATTCGTCCCTGCACGGCCTAGCTCAGCGGTACTACGTCCAATCACTGCGGCTCGCGAATGAAGCCGACGACCGCGCACTTGCAGCGTTCACTCTGCGTGCGATGGCTCATCAGGCTGTTGATCTCGGTCACGGGCAACAGGCGCTCAACCTCGCGGAATCCGCTCTCGGCTGGTCGAAGGGAAGCTCCACCCCGGCCGCCACTGCTCTTTTCGCAATCCTCGTGGCGCGGGGTCACGCGGCAACAGGTGACCGTACACGCACCTCAACGGCGATCTCTGCTGCCGAGAAGCGCCTTGCGGAATCTGCACCGGACGAGGAGCCGCCGTGGATTCGGACCAGCGGTTTCACGGAAACCTCGCTTGCTAGTCAAGCTGGACAGGCCCTGCGGGATCTGGGAGATATGTCGGGCGCCGAGATGCAGCTCCGCCGGTCGATTGCGACTCGAAACTCAGATGTCTACCGCCGTATTCACACGCTGACGTTAGCCAACCTGGGCGACGTGCAGTGCGCGCAGGGCCGTCTCGGCGAGGCAGCCGCGAACTGGAACATGGCCATGGACGCGATGACTGGCGTCAAGTCGGGCCGGGCGCGTGCCGCCGTGAAGAACATGCGAGCGCGTCTGGGTGGCGTTGGCCAGCGCCTACCCTCATTCGCTAAACAACTTGATCAGCGCGGTGCCGCTCTTCTTCGTGATGGGAGTATCCCTTCGGGGACCTGACCAGATGCACGATCTTTTGGATCAAGCAGTACCGCCCGACCCGCCACCGTCCGTATGCGCCCCCGTCAAGGTGTGGCGGGCAGAGCCGCAGCCTGCTCCACAGGAGTGCGGGTAGACGGCACAGGGGAGGCAGGACGAAACAGACGTGATCCGGACTGGTGAGCTATTCGATCACTCACCACTAAGCCACCGCGCCACTTGCCCGTCTCGTCTCTGTATCGGTACTGGAGTTGACCCAGACGTGTCCCGAATGAGGAGCGCACCTGGTTGTACCGGGAAGAAGAATGAACATATCCGGGTCGGGAAGTACAGTAGGCTGCCGCAGCCATGGGGAAGACGAAAGTTGAGGCTAGAAGATCCGCGATCTGCAGGCCCGCGTGGTTGTCGCTGGCCGCAAACAGGGGCACTTCCCGGAGATTCGCGTACGGGTCGCCGCCAGTGCGCCACTTCTGAGTAAAGATGGAGTGCGCCACCCGCAGATTGGTCTGGTGACTACGGCCGTCAGCGATCAGCACCCCCACTTCGTCCTCTTGCTGCATGTATTGACCGAAATGACGGGCAATATCCTGCACCGCGTAACAGTAGCTGGATTCAGCGTCCATGCCGGCGGTCGGCTCCTTGATCCAGACGCGACCAACAACCCGGCAATGGTGCGCCTCGACCAGATCCAGAAGTTCGGTCCGGAATCTATCCGCTTGCCGACGCTTGTTACGAGAATCACTGCGGGTCATTTGCAGAATCTCACTACCCTTCACCTCGACCAGAATGTGGTCAAGTGCGCGACTGGAACTGAAACGACCGGGGAAGTGCCGTCGCTTGAGATCCAGGAAGTCTCGAGTCAGAGCCGGGACGGTAGCCGCATCGAGGATCATGCCGAGTAGCACCATTACAGGCGTGGCGGAAGGGCTACTGTTGGGAGGCTCACAGCCGCCCGACTCATCGAGGTAGCAGAGGTGCAAGATTCTCCCTCAAACGCTAAGGCCGCCCGAAGGCGGCCTTAGGATGTGGTGTTCGGGTTTCCCCTAGGCACCGTTAGAAGAGTTCTGTATCAAGTAGAGCACACTTCGGCTGGCTGCTGCAACCTCAACACTGCGTTCAGTCACAGCTGAGACCAGCGCGGCAGCGTCTGCCGCACGTCAGCGCGTCGGTCACCGACTGGCGGACAGATCCCGGGCGATCAGTTCGGCGATCTGGATGGTGTTCAGCGCCGAACCCTTGCGCAGGTTGTCGCCGGTGACGAAGAAGTCGATGGCCCGAGGGTCGTCCATCGACCGACGGATCCGGCCGACCCAGGACGGCTCGGTGCCGACCGCGTCGATCGGCATCGGGAACTCGGCGTTCGCCGGGTCGTCGACCACGATCACCCCGGGCGCGTTGCGCAGCACCTCGCGGGCACCGTCCGCGGTGACCTCACTGCCGAAGACCGCGTGTACGGCGACCGAATGTCCGGTCACCACCGGCACCCGCACACAGGTGGACGAGACCTTCAGATCCGGCAGGCCGAGGATCTTGCGGGACTCGTCGCGGAGTTTCAGCTCCTCGGTGGACCAGCCGGCGTCGGCGAGCTCGCCGGTGAACGGCACCACGTTGAGCGCCAGCGGGGCCGGGAACGGGCCGAGGTCGTCCCCCACCGCCTGACGTACGTCGCCGGGCCGGGAGCCGAGCGTACGGTCGCTGGCCGCCCTGGTCAGCTGGCTGTGCAGCAGGTCCACACCGAACCGCCCGGCGCCGGAGACCGACTGGTAGCTGGCCAGCACCAGCTCGCGCAGGCCGTACTCGCGGTGCAGCGGGGCGATCGCGACGATCATGGCCAGGACGGTGCAGTTGGCGTTGGAGACGATCCGGCGCGGCCGGCGACGTACCTGCTCGGCGTTGATCTCCGGCACGACCAGCGGTACGCCGGGATCCATCCGGAACGCACCCGAGTTGTCGACCACGGTCGCGCCGCGCCCGGTGGCGACCGGTGTCCACTGCCGGGACACGTCGTCCGGCACGTCCACCATGACGACATCGACCCCGTCGAAGGCTTCCGGGCTGACCTGGTGCACCGGCAGGTCCTCGCCCCGGCAACGCACCAGCCGCCCGGCGGAGCGGGGTGAGGCCAGCAGCCGGATCTCACCCCAGACATTGGCCCGTGAGGTGAGCAGTTCGCACATGACGGCACCGACGGCTCCGGTCGCACCGAGCACCGCGAGGGTGGGCAGCTGGCGTGCCCTGGCGTCAGGCACCGGGGTTCACCGGCCGGTGCCTGCGTAGACCACCGCCTCCTCCGTACCGCCGAGGTCAAAGGCGGCGTGCACCGCGCGTACCGCCGCATCCAGGTCGGTGTCCCGGCAGACGACCGAGACCCGGATCTCCGAGGTGGAGATCATCTCGATGTTGACGCCGGCCTCGGCGAGTGCGGCGAAGAAGTTGGCGGCCACGCCCGGGTGGGAACGCATCCCGGCGCCGATCAGCGACACCTTGCCAACGTGGTCGTCGTAGAGCAGGCCCTTGAAGGCGATCCGCTCCTGTTCCTTGCCCAGCGCCGCCATCGCGGTCGGGCCGTCGGCCTTCGGCAGGGTGAAGGAGACGTCGGTGCGGCCGGTGCCCTCGGTCGACACGTTCTGCACGATCATGTCGATGTTGGTCTCCGCGTTGGCCACCGTCTCGAAGATGCGGGCGGCGGCACCCGGCTCGTCGGGAACGCCGACGATGGTGATCTTCGCCTCGCTCCGGTCGTGGGCGACTCCGGTGATGAGTGCTTGCTCCACGGAAAGATCCTCCATCGATCCGGTCACCATGGTGCCGGTGTTGGTCGAGTACGACGAGCGGACGTGGATCGGCAGACCGGCCCGGCGGGCGTACTCGACGCTGCGCAGGTGCAGCACCTTCGCTCCGCAGGCGGCCAGCTCCAGCATCTCCTCGTAGGTGATCTGCTTGATGTGCCGGGCGTTCGGCACGATCCGGGGGTCGGCGGTGAACACCCCGTCGACGTCGGTGTAGATCTCACAGACGTCGGCCTGCAGCGCGGCGGCGAGCGCCACCGCCGTGGTGTCCGAACCGCCGCGGCCCAGCGTGGTGATGTCCTTGGTGTCCTGGGACACGCCCTGGAAACCAGCCACGATCGCCACCGCGCCCTCGTCCAGGGCGCCCTGCAGCCGCCCCGGGGTGACGTCGATGATCCGGGCCCGGCCGTGCACCGAGGTGGTCAGCACACCGGCCTGCGAGCCGGTGTAGGACCGCGCCTCGTAGCCCAGGTTGTGGATGGCCATGGCGAGCAACGCCATCGAGATCCGCTCGCCGGAGGTGAGCAGCATGTCCAGCTCCCGGCCGGGCGGCAGCGGGCTGATCTGCCCGGCGAGGTCGAGCAGTTCGTCGGTGGTGTCGCCCATCGCGGACACGACCACCACGACGTCGTCGCCGGACTTGCGGGCCGCGACGATCCGCTCGGCGACCCGTTTGATGCGCTCGGCGTCGGCGACCGAGGACCCGCCGTACTTCTGCACCACCAGTGCCACGGCGGTCCACTCCCCTCCAGCTGCTGCCAACCTGCCCGCATCAGGGTACCGGCGTCCGGAGCCCGTGCAGACAGCCGTTCCCACGATCCGGCCGGGCGCGGTCACCGCCCGTGTCCGTCCGGGGCGGCCGGTCGTCCGGGCGGCCCGGTCCGCGACACGCCGACGCCCCGCCGTCGGGCCAAAAGGCCCCAGCTCGTCAGCGGGCCGGCGACGGAAATCAGCGTGTCCGTGGGCCGCCGGGCCGAGAAACCCGACCGGGTACGCAGAATGGGCGGATGCATTCCCGGGGTCCCGTAGCGTCACGAAACTCGCCTGCCGCGCTGGCCTGCGTGGCGTTCGTCACGTTGTCCCTGCTGGGCTGCGATTCGACCGATCCGGTGACGTCGCCGCAGGGCACGCCGACCGGCGAGCAGTCGCCGTCGGCACCGGGGAGCGCTGCGCCGGCGGAGCCACGGGCGCAGCTGGCGGCGGCGGCCGCTGCCGCCAGCGACCTGCGGATGACGGCGTTCTACACGTTGCAGACCCCGGGCCGGCCGGACCGGACGGTGGCGGTGACCCTGGCCGAGGACGGCGGGTGGCGGGTGGACATTCCGGGCGGAGCCCCGGGTGGCGCGGGCGGTACGAGCGGCACGGGTGGTACGGGCGACGTCGCGATGGCGCAGAACGCCGACGGCCTGTTCCGGTGTGCGCTGCCGTCGGCCGCCAACCCGGTGACGCCGTACTGTGTCCGGCTGGGCGACCCGGACGCCGCGGTCGAGCCGGCGCTCGACCCCCGGCTGCACCACCTGTTCGCCGGCTGGCGTGCGGTGCTGGCCGACCGGCGGGCCCCGCTGGCGGTGTCGGTGACCGAGCCGCTCGACGGCGTCGACGGCACCTGTTTCTCCGTGGAGTCCACCACGACGTCGCTGCAGCCGCCGCTGGACGTCGGCATCTACTGCTACCGCCCGGACGGCATCCTCACCGGCGTGCGCTTGGAGCTCGGGACGCTGCTGCTGGCGGGCCAGCCGGGCACCGCCCCGCCGTCGATCACGCTGCCGGGTCCGGTGACCGCCGGCGTGCCGCCGAACGGTGCCGGTACCCCGCCGGTGAGCAGCGGATCCACGGCCGGCACCGGCTGACATCCACAGCTGGGCTTTGCCAACCCGCGATGATCACGTAGGGTGAGAGCTGTCATGTGGCAGGCGCTTCTCCTTCGCTGCCGCGACGAGGCCCCCGAGGCCGGCACCTCGTCGCGGAGTTGACTCGCGCCGCCTTGACCCCATCCGCGCCCACGCTGTCCAGCCGCTCCGGCACCACTCGCCGCACCTGTGCGGGCGCGCCGCCCAGCTGACCGGCCCGGCCGGCGCCCTTCCCGTACCGACGCGCAGACCGCGACCAACTGGTCGCCGGGACCTGCGGGCCGCCCCGGACCGGGTGCCGGCGACGGTCGGCGGACGCGACAGCGCGGGACCTTCCCAGACCAGGAGATCGCACCATGGCACAGCCAACCGCCGGCCCAGCACGCCAGTCCGTCCACGTCCAGCCCACCAACGACCCGATCCCCACCGGCCAGCCCGCTGCTGGCCCCGTCACCACTGATCCGATCGCCCGACAGCAGCCGAGCCGGATGGCGTACCGGCGCTATCAGCCCTACCACCAGCAGTTCGCCATCGACGTACCCGACCGGCAGTGGCCCACCCGCCGCATCGTGCAGCCGCCCCGGTGGTGCGCCGTCGACCTGCGCGACGGCAACCAGGCGCTGATCGACCCGATGTCACCGGACCGCAAACGCCGGATGTTCCAGCTGCTGGTGCAGATGGGCTACAAGGAAATCGAGGTCGGCTTCCCGGCGGCCAGCCAGACCGATTTCGAGTTCGTCCGGCAGCTGATCGAGCAGGACCTGATCCCCGACGACGTCACGATCCAGGTGCTGACCCAGTGCCGGGAGCATCTGATCGACCGGACCTTCGAGTCGCTGCGCGGCGCGAAGCGGGCCATCGTGCACTTCTACAACTCGACGTCGGTGCTGCAGCGGCGGGTGGTCTTCGGCCTGGACAAGGCCGGGATCACCGACATCGCCACCACCGGGGCGCGGCTGTGCCAGAAGTACGCCGAGATCCACACCCCGGACACGGACATCTTCTACGAGTACTCCCCCGAGTCGTACACCGGCACCGAGCTGGACTACGCGCTGGAGGTGTGCAGTGCGGTCATCGACGTGATCGCGCCGACCCCGGACCGGCCGCTGATCATCAACCTGCCGGCGACTGTCGAGATGGCCACCCCCAACGTGTATGCCGACTCGATCGAGTGGATGCACCGGCGGTTGCCGCAGCGGGAGAGCGTCGTGCTGTCGCTGCACCCGCACAACGACCGGGGCACCGCGGTGGCCGCCGCCGAGCTGGGTCTGCTGGCCGGCGCGGACCGGATCGAGGGCTGCCTGTTCGGCAACGGCGAGCGCACCGGCAACGTCGACCTGGTCACCCTGGGGCTGAACCTGTTCAGCCAGGGCGTCGACCCGCAGATCGACTTCAGCCAGATCGACGAGATCAAGCGGGCCGTCGAGTACTGCAACCAGCTGCCGGTGCACGAGCGGCACCCGTACGCCGGGGACCTGGTCTACACCGCGTTCTCCGGCTCCCACCAGGACGCCATCAAGAAGGGCTTCGACGCGCTGGCCGCCGACGCCGACGCGGCCGGTGTCCAGGTCGACGACCACTCGTGGGGGGTGCCGTACCTGCCGATCGACCCGCGTGACGTGGGGCGCACCTACGAGGCGGTGATCCGGGTCAACTCGCAGTCCGGCAAGGGCGGGGTGGCGTACGTGATGCGCCAGGAACACAACCTGGACCTGCCCCGGCGGCTGCAGATCGAGTTCTCCGGCGTGGTGCAGGCGGTCACCGACGACTCCGGCGGCGAGATCGAGCCGCAGCGGATGTGGGAGATCTTCGCCGACGAGTACCTCGGAGGTCAGCGGACCGAACCGGCGGTGGCCCTGGAGTCGTACGCGACGAGCACCGTCGACGGCAAGGTGGAGGCGACCTCGGTGGTCGTGGTGGACGGCGTCCGACACACCCTGGACTCGGCGGGCAACGGCCCGATCGACGCGTACGTCAACGCGCTGCAGGCGGTGAACGTCGGCGTGCGGGTGCTGGACTACCACGAGCACGCGCTCTCCGCCGGTGGCGACGCGCAGGCGGCGGCGTACGTGGAGTGCGAGGTCGGCGACCGTACGGTCTGGGGCGTCGGGCTGGACTCGAACATCGTGATCGCCTCGGTGCGGGCGGTGACCAGCGCGGTGAACCGCAGCCGGCGCGCCGGCTGAGCCGGCGGCACCGAGCCAAGATCCACTATGGTTCCGGCGAAACGCCGGGACGGCGGGTGCCTGGCGCTGACCGCCGGGCACCCGCAAGCTAAGCAGGTGCGAACCCCTTTTCGACAGCGTCCCTGGACCATCCGATTCGACCCGCGCCGGGCGGCGGTCGCGGTAGCCGCCGCCCTGGCGCTCGTCGCGACCGCCGGCTGCGAGTCCGTCGACATCACCCTCGGCTCCCCCACCGCCGCGCCGCCCGACGGGTCGGCGGACGGCTCCGGCGACGGCTCCGCTGATCAGGCGTCCGCGCTGCTCGACCAGCTGACCGTGGCGTCCGCCGGCTCGATGCGGGGCTACAGCCGGGACCACTTTCCGCACTGGAGCTCCGCCGGCAGCAACTGCGATGTCCGGGACACCGTGCTGGAACGCGACGGCACGGCGATCGAACTGGACGGCTGCAACGTGGTCGGCGGGCAGTGGCTCAGCGCGTTCGACGGCGAGTCCTTCACCGACCCCGGCGACCTCGACATCGACCACATCGTCCCGCTGGCCAACGCCTGGCGCTCCGGTGCCGACGAGTGGGACGACGACCAGCGCCGCGAGTTCGCCAACGACCTGGACCGCCCGCAGCTGATCGCGGTTTCCGCGTCGACCAACCGGGCAAAGGGTGACCAGGACCCGTCGCAGTGGAAGCCGCCGAACCGGGACTACTGGTGCCAGTACGCCCAGGACTGGATCACCGTCAAGCACTACTGGGAGCTGTCGGTCACGGAGCCGGAGAAGGCGGCGCTGGCCGACATGCTGGCGACCTGTCCGTGACCGCGACCGGTCCCCGGACAACGACCGGTCGGTGACGGCGGTACGGGCTGCCGACGACGAGACGACAGGAGCTGACCATGGGCGAGCCGGTGGAGTCGAGCCGCACCCGGGACATCGTCGCCGGGCCGGGCGGGGTGATGACCGACGAGGTCGGTGTGATCACCGGCGAGTTGACGCTGCGCACCGAGTTCGCCGCCGGCCAGGTCACCCTCCGCGTGCAGTACAAGGATGCCGCAGAGTGGTACGTGGTGACCGGCGGCCGGGCCGACCTGGCCGACCCGGCCGGCCTGGACGCCGTACACGCCATCGCGGTCGGCCTGCTGCACCGCCCGGACGGTTGAACCTGCGGTCGACCCGGACGGCAGCGGCTCGCGCGAGGGCCCGGACGGCTACGGCAGCGGTTCGTGCGGGGCGGAGACGGTGGCCGGCGCGGAGACGGCACCGGCGGGGGCGACTGCTTCCGGACTCGTCCGGTGTGGTCGCAGCGACCCGGCGGCGATCTGCTCGGCCCAGTGGCAGGCCACCCGGGACGGGCCGATCTCGCGCAGCACCGGCCGCTCGTCGGCGCAGCGGGTCGGCTGCGCCCACGGGCACCGGGTGTGGAACCGGCAGCCGGCCGGCGGGTTCGCCGGCGACGGCAGGTCCCCGGCCAGCAGGATCCGCTCCCGGCGGTCCTCCACCTCCGGGTCCGGCACCGGCACGGCGGACAGCAACGCCCGGGTGTACGGGTGCAGCGGCTCGCGGTAGAGCTGGTCCCCGGGTGCCTCCTCGACCAGCGCGCCGAGGTACATGACCCCGATGGTGTCCGAGATGTGGCGGACCACCGCCAGGTCGTGGGCGATCACCAGGTAGGTGAGGCCGCGTTCGATCTGCAGCTCGTCCAGCAGGTTGATCACCTGGGCCTGGATCGACACGTCCAGGGCGGAGACCGGTTCGTCGGCGACGATCAGCTCCGGGCCGAGGACCAGCGCCCGGGCGATGCCGATCCGTTGCCGTTGGCCGCCGGAGAACTCGTGCGGGTAGCGGGACAGCGCCCAGCGGGGCAGGCCGACCGCGTCGAGCGCTTCGCCGACGATCCGCCGGCGCTCGGTGCGGTCGGCACCGATGTCGTGCGCCTGCAGTCCTTCGACCAGGATCGACTCGACGTTCTGCCGCGGGTCCAGGCTGGACATCGGGTCCTGGAAGATCATCTGGAAGCGGCGGCGCATGGTGCGGAGTTTGGCCGCCGGCAGCCGGTTCAACGTCACCCCGTCGAAGACCACTTCGCCGCCGGTCGGCGGGGTCAGCTGCAGGATGGCCCGGCCGAGCGTCGACTTGCCGCAGCCCGACTCGCCCACCAGGCCGTACGTCTCGCCCCGGGCGATCCGCAGGTCCACCCCGTCGACCGCCCGGACGTGCCCGACGACCCGATCCAGCAGGACGCCCCGGGTGATCGGAAAGTGCACCTTGAGGTCGCGGACCTCGACCAGTGGCTCATTCACCGGCGGCCTCCCCCGTGTCGTCGGTCTCGGGCGGATTGACACAGCGGAACGCGTGCCCGTCCGGCTCCCGGCGCAGCTGCGGCGCGGTGCCGAGGCAGGCGTCCACCTGGCGGGCGCAGCGCGGCGCAAAGGCGCAGCCGTCCGGCCAGGGCAGCAGGTCCCGGACCGAGCCGGGGATGGGCCGCAGCCGCCGGCCGTGGCCCGCGTCGAGCCGGGGAATCGAGCCGAGCAGACCCACCGTGTACGGGTGGCGCGGTGCCGCGAACAGGGGCCGGCGGCGGGCCGTCTCGACCACCCGGCCGCCGTACAGCACGTTGATCGTGTCGCACATGCCGGCCACCACCCCCAGATCGTGGGTGATCATCACCAGTGCGGTGCCGGACTCGCGGACCAGGTCCTTGAGCAGTTCCAGGATCTGCGCCTGGATCGTCACGTCCAGCGCGGTCGTCGGCTCGTCGGCGATCAGCAACCGGGGTTGGCAGGCGACCGCCATCGCGATCAGCGCCCGCTGCCGCATCCCGCCGGAGAGCTGGTGCGGGTACTCCTTCAACCGGCGGGTGGGGTCCGGGATGCCGACCCGGTCCAGCAGGTGCTCGGCTTCGAGCCGGGCGGCCTCGCCGCGCATTCCCCGGTGCCGGACCAGCACCTCGGTGACCTGCACCCCGATCGGCACCACCGGGTTCAGTGAGGAGAGCGGATCCTGGAAGATCATCGCCACGTCGCGGCCCCGTACGTCCCGCATGGCCCGGGGATCGAGCTGCAGCAGGTCGGTGCCGTCGAACGCGGCCTTGCCCTGGACCCGCACGCCCTTGCCGGCCGGCAGCAACCCCATGATCGCCAGCGAGGTGACGCTCTTGCCGCAGCCGGACTCGCCGACCAGCCCGGTCACCTCACCGGCGTCGACCGAGAAGGACACCCCGTCGACGGCGTGCACGGTCCGCTGCCCCCGCCGGGCGAAGGTGACCGCCAGTTCATCCACGTCGAGCAGCGCCATGGCTCACTTCCGCAGTTTCGGGTCGAGGGCTTCGCGCATCGCCTCGCCCAGCAGGGTGAAGCCCAACGCGGTGATGATGATGCCCAGCGCGGGCAGGATCGCCAGCCGGGGCGCGGCGTCCAGGTAGCGCTGCGCGTCGGCCAGCATCACCCCCCATTCCGGGATCGACGCGTCCGGGTTGCCCAACCCCAGGAACGACAGCGCGGCCACCTCGATGATCGCGGTGGCCAGGGTGAGGGTGGACTGCACGATCACCGGGGCGAGCGAGTTCGGCAGGATGTGCCCCAGCGCCACCTTGCTTCGCCGGACCCCCAGGGAGGTGGCGGCGAGCACGTAGTCGCTGTTCGACTGGGCGAGCATCGAGCCGCGCAGCAGCCGGGCGAAGATCGGCACCGACACCATGCCGACTGCGATCATGACGGTGGTCAGGCTGGCCCCGAGCAGCGCCGCGATGCTGATCGCCAGCAGCAGGCTGGGCAGCGCCAGCAGCATGTCGACGATCCGCATCAGTACGGTGTCCACCCAGCGGCCCCACCGTCCGCCGAGCCCGGCGGCGGCACCGGCCAGGCCACCGATCAACGTGCCGACGGTCAGCCCGATCATGGTGGCGACGACGCCGACCAGCAGGGTCTGCCGGGCGCCGACGATCATCCGGCTGAACTCGTCGCGGCCGAGGTGGTCCACGCCGAACCAGTTCTCCGCACGCGGCCCCGGGTAGAAGGCCTGCGCCTCGCGGATCTCGTCCTTCCACAGCTGCGCCGCCGGGTCGTACGGCACCAGGAACGGGCCGACCAGGGCGACCAGCAGGAAGACGCCGAGGATGACGGTGCCGACGATCGCCGCCGGGTTGCGGCGCAGCCGGCGGAACGCCTCCTGCCAGAGGCTGACACCGCGTTCGTCGTCGTGCGCCGCGGACAGCTCGGCGAGCCGGTCCAGCTTCGCCTTCTTCCGCCCCGGGCTCAGTACGTCACTCATCGGGCCGCCTCCGTCCGCGGCTGCGCGCCGCGCTCGCCGCAGTCCTGTCCACCCGTACCGACCAACCGCCCGCTCACCGGACCCGCACCCTCGGGTCGATGAAGGTGTAGGAGATGTCCACCAACAGGTTCACCAGTACGTAGACCAACGCGATGATCAGGATGAAGCCCTGCAGTACGGGGTAGTCCCGCTGGCTGATGGCGTCGGCGACGAAGGCGCCGATGCCGCCGAAGGCGAACACGGTCTCGGTGAGCACCGCACCGGACAGCAGCCCGCCGGTGAGCAGGCCGATGCTGGTGGCCACCGGCAGCATCGCGTTGCGCAGCACGTGCCGGCGGCGGATCACCCGGCCGGTCAGGCCCTTGGCCTGGGCGGTACGGACGAAGTCCTCGCCGAGCACCTCCAGCACGCTGGCCCGGGTGATCCGGACGATGATCGCCAGCGGAATGCTGGCCAGGGCCAACCCTGGCAGCACCAGGTGCCACAGCGCGTTGAGCGAGGCGTCCCACTCCCGGGTCAGCAGTCCGTCCAGGACGAAGAAGTTGGTCACCCGGGTGGCGTCGATGCGGGGGTCCTGCCGGCCGCTGGACGGGAACCAGCCGAGGTTCACCGCGAAGATCGCCTTCAGCACGTACGCCAGGAAGAAGACCGGGACGCAGATGCCGATCAGCGACCCGGCGACCGATCCATGGTCGAGCAGGGTGCCGCGGCGGCGGGCGGCCAGGTAGCCGAGCGGGATGCCGACCCCGATCGCGATCAGCATGGCTGCGGCGGTCAGCTCCACGGTGCCCGGGAAGCGTTGCAGGAACTCGGTGGTGACCTCACGTTTGGTGGAGATCGAGGTGCCGAGGTCGAACTGCAGCAGCCGCTTCATGAACCGGCCGTACTGGATCAGGATCGGCTCGTCGAGCCCGAGGTTGCGGCGGATCGCCGCGCGCATCTCCGGGGTGCCGCGTTCACCGAGGATCGCGGACTCCGGGCCGCCGGGCAGTCGGTGCAGCCAGATGAACAGCAGCAGGGAGAGACCGAACAGCGTGGGTACGAGTTGGAGCAGTCGTCGGACGATGAAGCGGAACACGGTGCCTCGGCAGGGGGTGTGGAGGGTCGCGTGGGCGGGCGCCGCCGCCACCCGGACTGGTGGCCCGGGTGGCGGCTGACGCCCGCCCTCGTTCCGTTCGCTAGTTCACTCGTGGATCTCGCTGGTCCACTCGTGGATTCAGGACTTGAACTCGGCGGTGGCGAACCGCTCGTCGGTGAGCGGGCTGGCCTGCACCCCGATCACGTCCTCGGCGAAGACGATCGCCGGCGGGGAGTGCGAGACCGGCACACCCGGCAGGAACTCCATGATGTCGGCGTTGATGCCCTGGTACAGCTCGTAGCGGGCCTCGATGTCGGCGGTGCCGTCGGCCTCGGCGAACTTGGCGAACAGGTCCGGGTTGTCGTAGCCCCATTCGTCCTTCGGCCGGTCGAAGAACGTACCGATGAAGTTGTAGGCGTCGCCGTAGTCACCGGTCCAGCCGAGCAGGTGCAGGTCGTGCGCGTTGCCGGAGGTGGTGGCGTTGAGGTAGTCCGGCGACCACTTCAGCGGGATCGGTTCGACGGTGATCCCGGCCTCCCGCAGGTCGGCGGCGAGCAGCTCGAAGATGTCCTTCGGGTTCGGCATGTACGGCCGGGTGACCTCGGTCGGGTAGTGGAACCGCAGCGCCAGGTCCGAGTGGCCGGCCTCGGCCAGCAGCTCCTTGGCCTTCGCCACGTCGTAGTCGTAGGTGGTGACGTCGGAGTTCCAGCCCTCGACGGTCGGCGGGACGAACTGGGTGGCGACCTCGGCCCCCGGCGGCATCTTCGAGTCGACCAGCGCCTGACGGTTCAGCGCGTGGGCGATCGCCTGCCGGACCCGGATGTCGGCCAGTGCCGGGTTGCCCTGCTGGTTCATCGCCAGGTAGAGGACGTTGAACGCCGGGCGGGTGAGCACGTTGAAGCCGTCGTCCTTGAGCGGCTGCACGTCGGCCGGGCCGACCAGGTCGTAGCCCTGGATGCCGCCGTTGCGCAGCTCCTGCTTGCGGGCGTTCTCGTCGGAGATGGTCCGGAAGATCAGCGTCTTGACCTTCGCCTTCTCACCGGCGTAGTCCTCGTTGCGGACCAGGGTGAGGGTCTTGTTGGCGATGTCCCAGCTGTCGAACTTGAACGGCCCGGTGCCGGTGGGGTGCTCCAACGCGTACGCCGGGTAGGAGATGTCGTCGGCGCTGCCGGTCACGTCGCTGGCGTTGTGCTCCTCCAGCGCGGCCGGCGAGTGGATGGAGAACGACGGCAGCATCAGGGCCGCCGGGATCTTGCTGGAGACCCGGGTGAAGGCCAGGTCGACGGTGGTGTCGTCGACCACGGTGCACGACTCGAACAGGCTCTCCGGCAGGTCTTCGCTCTCGTTGTTGGCGAAGCCGCCCATCACGTCCTGCCAGTAGGCGGTGACGTCGGGGCTCTGCATCAGGCCGGTCGCGTTGTACCAGCGGTCGAAGTTGACACAGACCGCCTCGGCGTTGAAGTCGGTGCCGTCGTGGAACTTGACGCCGGACTTCAGCTTGAACGTCCAAACGGTACCGGACTCGTCCGGGGTCCAGCTCTCGGCCAGACCGGGTGTGATCGCCGTACCGCCCTCTTCGGGACGGACCAGGGTCTCGAACATCTGCCGGGCCACCCGCAGCGATTCGCCGTCGCTGGCGAAGCTGGGGTCGAGGACCTTCGGGTCGCCGGCTACGCCGAAGACCAGGGTGGCATCGCTGGAGTCGCCGGAGTCGTCACGCTCGCTCTCGGCGCAGCCGGCTAGGGCCAGCGCCGCGACCGCGACGGCCGCGATGGCGGCCTTCGGCCTGGGTGCACGCATGGGTGCTTCACCTCGTCCTTTGGGTACGGACAACGTAGTGACGGGGGTCACCGATGGCGAGACCTTAGCCGGCGTTCGGCGCGACCGGAAACCAGCCGGAACGCGGTTGGTACCGGATCGTGTCTTAACTGTCCCGTCAACGACGATCGAACCCTACAGCGCCGATGATAGGCCAGATATGTCCGAGATTGAGCTATACCAAGTTGTTACATGTTTCGTGTGTTTCGCCGGCCCGGTGTCAGACCGAACGCCGGCCTTCGAACGCCCGGCCCAGGGTGATCTCGTCGGCGTACTCCAGGTCGCCGCCGACCGGCAGACCACTGGCCAACCGGGACACCGCGATCCCCATCGGCTTCACCATCAGCGCCAGATAGGTCGCGGTCGCCTCACCCTCGGTGTTCGGGTCGGTGGCCAGGATCAGCTCCTTGACCGTCCCCGAACCCAACCGCAGCATCAGCTCCCGGATCCGCAGGTTGTCCGGGCCGACCCCCTCCAACGGATTGATCGCCCCACCGAGCACGTGGTAGCGCCCCCGGAACTCACCGGTGCGCTCGATCGCCACGACGTCCTTCGGCTCCTCGACCACACACAGCACGTCGTCACTGCGCCGCTGGTCGCGGCAGATCCGGCAGTGCTCGGTCTCGGCCACGTTGAAACACACCGTGCAGAACTTGACCAGATCCTTGACCCGGCGCAGCGCGGTGGCCAGCCGGGTGACGTCCGCCGGGTCGGCGGAGAGAATGTGGAACGCGATCCGCTGGGCGCTCTTCGGCCCCACGCCGGGCAGCCGGCCCAGCTCGTCGATCAGGTCCTGGATAGCGCCTTCGTACATCTGCGGCGGCTCAGAACCCGGGTAGTCCGAGACCGCCGAGGCCGCCCGTGACCGGGCCCATCTTCTCCTCGGTCAGCTTGCGGACCTCGTCGTTGCCGTTGCGGACCGCGGCCAGCACCAGATCCTCCAGCGTCTCCACGTCCGCCGGGTCCACCGCACTGGGGTCGATCTTGATTGACCGGATCTCGCCGACGCCGGAAAGGGTCGCCGTGACCAGCCCTCCGCCGGCCACACCGGTGACCTCCGCCTCAGCCAGCTCAGCCTGGGCGGTCGCCATCTGCTGCTGCATCTTCTGCGCCTGCTTCAGCATCTGCTGCATGTTGGGCTGTCCACCGGGGCGCACGGCACCGCTCCTTCGATCAGTGTGGCCGGACCGTGGCCAGCCTAGTCCGTCCCGCCGGATCCGCAGCGCCCGGCACGGAAGCCGCACACCTGGTCACCGCGGATCGGTTCCGGTCACCGCGAATCGATCTCGCCGATCTTCTCCGCGCCGAGCGCCTGGCGCAGCAACTGCATCGCCTGCTCCTCGCTGCTCTGCCGGGCGGTCTGCTCGTCCACCACCTCGTCCAGCGGCTCGTCACCCGGGTCGAAGCCCTCATAGACGGGGCCGCGCGGCGGACCGGACGCGGCGCCGGACCGCACCGGCCCGTCGTAGTCCGGGTCGTACGGCGGCTCCTCGGCGGACGACCCGTCGGCCCAGACACCGCCCCCCGCCGACGGTGCCGGTCGGCCAGCCGTCGCGGTCGCCGGCCGACCGACCGACCGCGACGCCGGGCCGTTCTGCTGCCCCGGGCCGCTCTGCTGCGTCGGTGCCGACCGTTGTCCCGGCCCAGGGCCGGTGGACGGGCCCCCACCACCCGGCCGGGCACCGTCAGCTGCCTGCCGGGTGCCGCCCGGCGGTGGGCCACTACCGGACGGGCCGTCGTTCACCGGCGGGGCGTCGCCGCCGCCCGGTCGGGCCGGTTCGGGCCAGTCGGAGTCGTCACCGCCGCCGGCCGGCTGGCGACCACCCGGGCGACTCGCACCCGGCCGGCCGGCAGCCCCGCCGCCCGAAGCCGCCGCGCGGGCGGCGCTGGCCGCCGCCGACCGGGTGGCGGCCGGCGGGCCAGCGGTGGCCGGACCGTTGGCAGGTGGACCGGCGGCGGGTGACGCCGGGCCCGACCGGGCGGCGCTGGCCCGGGCCGGACCGGACGCCGCACCGGCGGTCTCGCAGCGGATCTGCCACCGGACCCCGAGCGTCTCGTAGACGGCTTCGAGCAGCAGGTCCGGCGAGGCGGACAGCATGGTGGCGTGCACGCTGTGCCGGAAGGTCAGCACCAGCACGTCGCCGTCGACGTCGCGTACCGTCGCCTCGCGGACCACCGCGGCGGCTCGCTTGCTCCGGTTGCCGACCATGGCGAGGATCTGGTCCCAGGACCGCCGGACGGTTGCCGCGTCGAGGGCGCCCGGCGCGGCCGGGGCCGGCTGCGGCTCGGCGACGGCCGGGTCGGGCATCACCGCTTCCGGCGGTACGGCCGGCGCGGCGGCCGGTGGCCGCTCAACCGCCGGCGGCGCAGCCGGCACGGCAGCGGCGGGCGTCGCGGCCGGCGGTCCGGCCGGTGCCACGGCGGTGCCGGCGGTCGGCGCGGCGGCGGGAGCGACGGTCACCGGTGCAGCAGCAGCGGCAGCCACCGGTACGCCGGCTGCCAGCCGACGCTCCATCCGCTCCATCCGCTGCAGCAGCGCCCCCGTCGACTCCTCGGCCCCGGGCAGCAGCATCCGAGCGCAGACCAGCTCCAGCAGCAGCCGTGGCGCGGTGGTGCCGCGCATCTCCACCAGGCCGTTGTGCACCGTGTCGGCGCACCGCGACAGCGTCGCCGGGCCGAGCCGCTCGGCCTGGGCGGTCATCCGGTCGATCTGGTCGGGTGGCCCGTCGATCAGCCCTTTGCTGACCGCGTCCGGCACCTGCTGCAGCACGATCAGGTCCCGCAACCGCTCCAACAGGTCGGAGGCGAACCGGCGGGGGTCGTGCCCGGCCTCGGCGACCCGGTCGACGGTTGCGTAGGCGGCGGCACCGTCACCGGCGGCGAGGGCGTCACACATCTCGTCCAGCAGGGCGCTGTCGGTGACGCCGAGCAGGGCCACCGCCCGTGGGTAGCTGACCCCCTCCGGGCCGGCACCGGCGATCAACTGGTCGAGCACCGACAGGCTGTCCCGGGCGCTGCCGCCGCCAGCCCGCACCACCAGCGGGAAGACCGCCGGGTCGACCTTGACACCCTCGGCGGAGCAGAGCTGCTCCAGGTACGGCCGCAGCACCCCCGGCGGGATCAGCCGGAACGGGTAGTGGTGGGTCCGCGACTTGATCGTGCCGAGGACCTTCTCCGGCTCAGTGGTGGCGAAGATGAACTTGACGTAGTCCGGCGGCTCCTCGACCAGCTTGAGCAGCGCGTTGAAGCCGGCCGACGAGACCATGTGCGCCTCGTCGATGACGTAGATCTTGAACCGGCTGCTGGCCGGCGCGAAGAAGGCGCGTTCGCGCAGCTCACGGGCGTCGTCGACACCGCCGTGGCTGGCCGCGTCGATCTCGATGACGTCGATCGAGCCGCCGCCGTCGGCGGCCAGGGCGCGGCACGAGTCGCACTTGCCGCACGGCTCCGGCGTCGGCCCCTGCTCGCAGTTGAGCGAGCGGGCCAGGATCCGGGCGCTGGAGGTCTTGCCGCAACCGCGCGGCCCGGAGAAGAGGTACGCGTGGTTGAGCCGCCCGGTCCGCAACGCCTGCGACAACGGCTCGGTGACGTGCTCCTGGCCGATGACCTCGGCGAACGTCCTCGGCCGGTACTTGCGGTAGAGCGCCAGTGCCACCCTCACCGCCTCCTCTCGACCGGGCAGGGTTCCACGCCGGGAGCCATTCTGCGCGGGCGGGCCGGCGACCGCCACCCCGGGGCAGGTCCCCCGGCCGGCCCGGAGACGAAAGGGCCCCCCGTGCACCCGCCAGAGCTCGCTTATCCTTGCTGCCTTCCGGCCCTGGGGAGGTTCACGAGATGCACGCCGCACGAGGGGTTGGCCCCACTGTACCCCGGGCGGTGGGCGGCCGTCGGCGACCCCGGCCCGTGCTGACCGCCACGTCCGCAGCCTGTATCGTGTCGTGCGGAGGATTCGCCTAGAGGCCTAGGGCGCACGCTTGGAAAGCGTGTTGGGTTCACACCCTCACGAGTTCGAATCTCGTATCCTCCGCTCGCTGAGCAGCCACAACGCCGCTGGCCGGTCCCACTGAGGGACCGGCCAGCGGCGTTCGCGCAGCTCTTCGTCTCAGTTTTCGTCTCAGTTGCTCATCAGGCCGCTACGGTGGCCCCTGCTGTCCCGTCGTCATCGTCCTCCCCTGAGGGTTCCGGCTTGCCCCAGAGCAGCCCGCCGAGTTGCTCTGCGATGTCCCGGCGTACCCGGTCGGTCATGTGCTGGTATCGGACCGCCATCGCCGAGTTGGACCAGCCCATGATCCCCATCACGGCGCGGCCGGAGACACCGAGGACCAGGAGTGCGGTAGCGGCAGTGTGGCGGGCGTCGTGTAGTCGCCCGTCCCGTACCCCCGCAAGCTTTAGTAGTCGCTTCCACTCGTCGTAGTCGGTGGCCTGGTTGATCACTCCCCCGGTCGGGTTGGCGAACACCCATCCCTCATCGCGCCACAGCTGCGCCGCCGTTTCCCGCTCGGCCTTCTGCGCCTTCCGATGCTTCCGCAGGAGTTGGACTAGGGCGTCAGGCAGGCCGATCGAACGCCGACCAGCGCGCGACTTGGTGTCGGCAGCGACCGGGCGCGTGTTCACCCGTTGCGGGCAATCTCCGGCTGTGCGTTTGCCGCAATCACCGGGGCAGCCGTGCGCCCATTTCGGCCGTAGCAAGGCGCGACGAACGGTCAACGTGCCGGACTTGAGGTCAACGTCCGACCACTTCAAACCGAGCGCTTCCCCTTGCCGCAAGCCCAGGGCGAGAGCCACAGCCCATCGCGCGCTGTTCCTGCGGTCATCAGCAGCACGCAGGATGGCCTGAACTTCTGCGATTGAGTACGGCTCGATCTCGGTATCCGGCAGACGGGGCGGTTTGGCCAAGGCTGCCGGGTTCCGCGCGAGGTGGCCACGGCGTACCGCCTCACCTAGCGCCGTCCGGATCGTTCGGTGTGCCTGGTGAGCCGTTCCGGGCGCGCTGCCGGACCGGATCATCTTCGCGTACAGCTTCTCCAGGTGCTCCGGCTCCAGGCGGTCAAGCCGGTGCGCGCCGATGCCGGGAATCAAGTGGCGACGGACCGCCACCCGGTAGCCGTCAAGGGTGTTCGTCCGCACCACTGGTGCGGCGATGTTCTCCACCCAGTGCGTCAGCCACTTCTCTACCGTCCAGCGCTGGCCGGGCTTGCGGACAATGCCGCTGTCGCGTTCCCGTTCCAGCGCGCGAACTTTGCGGGTGACCTCGGCTTCGGTCTTCGCGGAGACGTGGCGGCGGTCGGGGCGACCGTTGTCCTTGACTCCGACGGTGACCCGGCCGTGCCAGTAGTCGTCATTGCCTTTGTAGATGCTGGATGCGCCGTTGGGCTTACGTCCCATGCTGGTGTCCCCTCTCAGGCGGCCTGGTCGGTCGGCTGGTCGCCGAGTAGGGCGGTCACGTAGTCGTCGAGGCAGCGGACGGGGACGCGGCGAAGTCGGCCGATGGTGACGGACCGGATCTCGCCGTTCATCACGAGGGCGTACATGGTGGTTCGGCCGACGCCGAGTCGTTGGGCGGCTTCTTCGATGGTGAGGACCATGCGATCTGCGCTGTTCACGCTTCTCCCCGGTGATGCTTGATGGCGGTTCGTGTCGAGGGTTCGGCCCGGTGCGGGCCGGCGGCGGTGGTGTCTCGGCTGTGCCGGTGCGGCTGGGCTGCTGGCCGGTCCGGCGGACGTGGTGGCCCTCGGTTGCTGTCGCCCGTCGGCCGGGGCGTCGAGCGGCCCGGTTGGTCGTGGACACAACTGACAGAACTGACAGAACCTCGGTCGGCAGGGGGTTGTGTCAGTTCTGTCAGTTCTGTCCGGGGCATCAGGCGGTCCGCCGGACGGCGTCCGGCAGGGCGTGGACGGTGGCGGCGGGTTGCCCGTGCACGTCGGGGTGGACCAGGTACGAGGGCGACGGCGGTCGGCCACCACCGGCCCGCGTCCGGGGCGCGTCGACCTGGCGGATGTAGCCGTGCATTTCGAGCAGGGACAGGGCGGGGTCGAGGTCGGCGACGGTGGGCAGCTGGCTACTGCGGACCGCGCGGAACAGCTCCCGCTTCGTGAAGGCGGTCGTGGTGGTGCGTTCGATCCAGTTGAGGACGTGGCGGGCGTGTCGGCTGGTCCGGTCGGCTCCCATGTCGTCGAACGCGGCCAGGGCGTGCGCGGCGTAGTAGTCGCCGAGCAGGGCGGCCCGGTCGATGGTGTCGGCGTGAACGGGTTTTCCCCATCCGTCGCGCAGGTGTTCGGCGAGGTGGATCAGTCCGGCGATCCGAACGACCGCGCCGGTGTACTTGCTGCCCCAGTCGATGACGTGTGACCACGCGCCACCGGGAGCCAGCCGGGGTTCCACCGCCCGTTCGATGTCCATGACGCGGTCGTTGGCGTCGGGGGTGAGCGGCAACACGGCCGGGTCGGTCCACTCAGCGAGGGACATCACGAGCGTGGCGAGGTTGGCCGCGTAGGTGGCGACGACCGGTTCGGGTACCGGGTCGGCTCCGATGCGGCGTCGTCCGACGGTGTTCTCCGGCAGGGAGAACAGGATGCGCGCCAGCAACCCCTTGCCGCGGAAGCCGGGCATGTCCGCGATGTCGCGGAGGACGTCGGGTTGCACGGCCAGACCGAGTGTCAGCGCGGGGTGTTCGACGTGTTCCGGGGCACGGGACCGGCGGTTGACGCGCAGCATGTCCCCGGCGTGGCCTTTGAGGAAGACTTCCAGGTTGGGGGTTCCGGAGTAGCGGCCGGCGATGGTGGCGAAGATGCCGCCTTCCGGGGACAGCACGGCGAGGCGTCCGCCCTGTTCGGCGAGCAGGGATGCGGCTTCCTCGCTGGTGACGTCGTCGGCGACCAGCTGTGGCAGGGCGGGGATGGTGATGGTGTCGGCGTTCATCGCGGCGGCGGTCGCCTCAGCGAGCAGGGTGTCACGACCGGACGCGTCCGCGTTCGCTGCGGCGATCGCCGTTCGTTCGGCGGTCTTCCCCGCCACTCGTGCCGCGAGTTCGGCTTCCACGATGGCCGGTCGGGTCCGCTCCACCAACGCTTTCTCAGCGGCCAACAGGGGGCCGGTGATCGCCGAGAAGACCGCCGACTTGCGGGAACCGGGCGGTAGGACGACGACGGTGAACAGGTTGACCGGTTCCCGCCACGACCCGCGTACCTCCACCTCGGCGCGGCCACCGGCAGCCGTCGACAGGGCGGCGAGGGCGATGCAGCCGGGCAGGTCGACCGGGGTTTGTGTGAACTCGGCGACCCCGTAGACCATGTCGGCGACCCAGGCGGGCAGCATCTCGGCGGGGAACGCGGGCAGGTGGCGGCGGTCGCCGAGCGGGATCAGCGGTGCCCACCCGCCTGTGTCGGCCTGGTCGAGCAGGGCGCGACCGGTCGCCACCACGTCGGCGACGTCGGCACCGGATGCGGCGAGGCTGGTCAGCCGCTCTCCGAGGTCGACGACCCGGCGGCGGGCGGCGTGGTCGGCCACGATCCGCGCGTAGTGTCCCGCGTTCGCGGCGGCGGGAACGCCCTGCATGAGCGTGTGCAGGTAGGGGGCACCACCGACCTTGCCCAACTCGCCAGACTCGGCGAGATACGCCGTGAGGGTGATGGGGTCGGTGGCCTGGCCGGTGGCGTGCACGGCGGTCAACGCCTGCCAGATGATCCCGTGCGCGGGCCGGTGGAAGTCGTCCGGGCTGAGCAGGGCGATCAGGTCGGCCAGGGCGTGCGGGGCGACCAGGGCCGCGCCGATCACGGCTCGTTCCGCGTTGTGGTCGTGGGTGGACTGTCGACTCATACGGCGTTCCTCCTTCTTCTGGTGTCGTCGGTTGGTGGTCAGGCGGGGCGGTGACCGCGTGGCCGGGGGTGGGGTCGGCCGGCGGCGGCGGTCCGGGTGATCAGGTCGTCCAGGTCGGCGAGCAGGACCGCCAGCTGTCGGCGGGCGGCGGGGTCGGCGTCGGCCAGGGCGACCCGTACGCGTATCTCGGCCTGGTCGTGTCCGTCGCCGGTGCGGATGCGGGTGAGGACCGCGCGGGCGTGGCCGGGCAGGTCGACGACCATGGACGGGGAGCGGTGTCCGTCGTGTCCGCAGCGGTGGTCACGGGCGCACCAGTCGGTGTGTTCCCCGTGCGGGTGCCGGCGGCGGTTCATCGGTGGGTGCCGTTGCGGTGTTCGCGGCGGATCTCGTTCCACACGTGCCGGCCGATGCGGATACGGCGTCCTGTGCCGTCGCAGCGGTAGCAGAGGCGGAACGCCTTGCCGTACGGGGCGCGGCGTTTCCCGGTGCCGTGGCAGCGTCGGCAGGGGCCGAACGGCCAGATAGCGCAGGTGACCAGGTAACCGAACGTGACAATGGTGGCGAGGGGGCTGAGCAGGCTAGCGAGGGCGGTCAGGGACTCCACGGGGTGCCTCCACGGGCGGTTTTCGGGCGTGCGGGGGTAGGGGCGCTAGGCGGCTAGCGTCCTGGCAGGGGTTTGTTTCGAGGGCTAGCGGTGCCGCTAGGTCTAGCGGGTGTCGCCGATAGACCTAGCGGCCCGCGAGCGGCTATCCCGCCTTGCGGCGTTGGTCACGCTTGGTTACGGCGGTGGTGATGTCGTCGCGGAGGATGCCCTTACGGTTGGCGCGTTCCCCGGTGACCGGGTCGGTGCCCCACACCTGCCGGCCGACCGTGACCCCGTACGGCTTGAGCGCCGGGGCGAGGTTCCCGGTCTCCCACCCGCCGTAGACCTCGGGGCGGAGTTCGGCGAGTCGGGCGACGACCGTCTCTGACCACACCTTCGCCTCACCGCTCGGGACGACGGTGAGGATGTCGTCCAACAGGGTGTCCCCCGCGTGCTTCACCGCCTCGGGCGTCTCGCCGACAGCGTGGCCGGTCAGGGTTCCGGCCCGCTCCCGCAGCTCACGGGCACGGGTGACGACCTTCTCGACGTCGGCCATCTCGGCGAGGTTGGTCCGCACGGTCACGGCCTCGTCGACCGATCCGGAGTCGTCCGCGCCGAGCAGGATGCCGACGCCCTTGTGTCCGCGTTGGAACCGCGACGAGTCGTACCCGGCGGTGTACGACCCGGCACCCAACACGGCCTCGGAGGACTGCCACGTCATGGTTTTCAGGGCGAAGCGGGTGCCGATGTTGTCGCGCAGGTCGGTCGGCACGGCTTTGCCGTCTGGCTTCTGCGTGGCGAGCAGGATCATGATGCCGACCGACGGGCCGACCTTGCACAGCTCGGTCAGCAGCGACACGATCTCGTCGCCGTGCACGGGGTGGGCGGAGTAGCGCTGAAACTCGTCCACCGCGACCAGGATCGGCCACAGCTTCAGTGAGCGTTTCTCGGCAATCTGCCGGGTGACCTTCGATTCCGGGCACAGGTCGGCGGGCAGGGTGGCGATGGTGTCGTAGCGGCGGTTCATGTCGGCGACCAAGCCGCGTAGGTCGTCGACCAGGGCCGCTACGACGTCGTCGCGGACGCCGTAGCCGGTGCGGTGGGCGATCCGTTCGAACGGTCGCCAGTCCTGACCGCCCTTGCCGTCATAGATGTGCAGCTCAACGATCGGATCCAACGCGGCGGCCAGGACAGGCAGGCGTGCGGCGAACGTCTTGCCCATGCGCGGGATGGCTCCCACCAGTAGGGAGGTGAACATGAGCAGCAGCGGGACCGGGCGTCCCCGCTGGTCCTGCCCGAACGGGAACGGCGCGAAGATGTCCACACCACCCTTCGCGATGAGCGGCCATGCGCCGGACCCCTTGGCGTAGGGGTCTTCATCGGCGACCCACAACGCCAGGCGGCGGGCGGACCCTGCGGTGCCGCGTACCCGTTCCGGCCACACCTGGACCTCGTCGAGGTCGAGGCCGGCGGCGAGCTGGTCCCGCTTCTTGATCGCCTTGTCGGCGTTCGTCCAGTACGGCAGGTCGATCACGGCCCGCCAGCCGGGTCCGTCGCGCATGATCGGGGCGGGGAAGGTGATCAGGTCGTCCGGCTTGCACAACCCGGCCGCGAGGAACGCGCGGGTGACCACGTCGGCGGACAGCTTCCGCACACGCGGACTGACAGCGGCCACGTCCAGCAGCGGCTTGTCCTTCGGCGTACCGGCCACACCGAACAGGGCCACGACACCGGCGAGGACCGCCCACCGCTGCCACGACCCGGCCAGGGCCATCAACGTGAGCACGGTCGGGATGCCGAGCAGCAGGATCGCGGTCAGGACCAGGCCGCGCCACCGGACCCGCACGTCACGCTGCCGGGACAGCTTCAAGTACAGTTCGGCGTTTTCCTGCCGGACCACGGCCAGGCGCACGGGGATGCCCTCGGCGTCGGTCACCCACCGGACCGTGTGACCGAGCAGCCGGGCCACGCCGAACGGGGCACGCCACGCCAACCGCGCACAGTATTTCGGCGACCGGGACAGGTGATACATGCTGACGTGCGTGTAGTGGCCTGCCGTCCAGCGGACGGCGTTGGCCAGTTCGGTCCGGGAGCGCAGCCAGGCGGGGATGATCGGCCGACGCTCCGCACCCACGACACCAGCCAGGCGGGACCGGCCGCTGTCGGTGGCGGGTGGGTTGACCGGGACCGGGGCGTCGTCGTCGCGGTCGTCGCTCTCGTCGTCGATGTCAACGGCGAACGACCCGGCGGTGTTGGTCTTGCGGCGGCGGGCGGTCAGGTCGACCACATCGGCGTTGCTGCCGTTGTCGTCGGTGGTGAGGTCGGCTTCCGCTGCCTGCCAGTCGTAACCGTCGTCAGGGGTGGGCATGGGGGTTGCCTCCAACAGAAGAACCAGGGGGAACGTGCGAGGTTGAGGGGCCGATGGCGTGCCGGCGGGTATGCCGTCCGGCCGCGCCACCGGCACACAGGGCGGTCAGACCGGACCGGGGTCGACGCCGGTCGCGTCGGCGGGGCAGGTCGGTAGATGGGTGACCAGCGCGGCCAGGGCGGGAGCCATACCGTCGACCTGCCGGTAGAGGGTGCAGCCCTGGCAGCGGACGAACAGCCGGCCGCGCCCGTCACGCTCCACCCACGCCTTCGCCCCGGCCGGAGTGTGCTGGATACGCGACACGATTTCCGTGGACGGCAACTCGTCCGGCGAAGCGGTGGATGCCACGATGAGAGTCCTTCCCGAAGCGCATGCTGAGGGTTGAAGGGCCGGCGGCGCGGCGAAGGTTCCTAGGCCATGGGCCGCGCCGCCGGGCAAAGTCACGGCTCCCGCTGCTGGCGGTCGGTGTGCAGCAGGTGAGCCAGAGCGGCGCCCATACCGAGCACAGCCACCGGCAGACAGGCGACCACCGTCGTGATCCACCACGGGGCGGCAGTGATCCCGGCGGACTCCATCAGGTGATACGCCACCTGACCGGCCGCACCCAGAACCAGCGACCCGATCGCCGACCAGGCCGCGAACCTGCGCGCCCGTGGCGGAACCCCGTCGGGGGCGAGCCACGCCCGCAGCGCGTAGGCGGCATAGGCTTCGACGCCGATCGGCAACGTGATCGCCGTGTTCACCGCGAGGGAGTCCCAGATGCCCGGTAGCGGGTGCACCACACCGAACCCGGTCAGCTCACCCAGGCCCACCCAGCCGGACCAGATCGCCACGAACGCGGGAGCGGCCAGCAACAGCAGCACCCACGACCGCACCGGCGACCGACCCACCCGACGGTCAACGGGAGTGATCTTCGAATCCGGGTGTCCGTCCACCGCCACCGGCGACAACGGCCGTTCGGTGTCCTCGGCGACCGGCGACGGCAGGTCCGCACCGGACCCGCCCGACGACTCCTCAGACGGGGCGACCGGCACCGGGTCCACCGACACCGGCGACGGCTCCGGCGACGGGTCGACCGGGGCCGGTACGTCGACCTCGGCAGGATGGTCGGTGGTGGTGTCGCGGACCAGGTGCAACCCCCGGTGCCCACCGGTGGACTCGGCCTGACCCCCGTCCTGATCCTGCTGTTCGCGGTTCAGGGCTTCCCGCAGGGCGGTCGCCTTCGGCGAACCCACCCGCAGTTCCCGCATCAGCAGGTTCCGCGACGGAACCTCACCGAGACGGACGGCGATCGCACGGGCAGCGGGCAACAGCTCCTGGACCGGGCGGGGGTACATGCTCGCTGGCGTCGTCATCAGGCCACCGCCTTGCGTACCCGCAGCGCGGTCACGGCCTGGACGTCGCCCAGGGCGGCGGCTTCCCGCATCACCCGCTGCTCAGCACGCCGCACCCGACGGCGGTCAAGCAGCGACGGCCCGCCATCGGCGTACAGGGCGGTGATCTCCGCGTCCAGCAACGCCAACTCGGCCTCAATCAACGGCCACTCACGTTCGATCGCCACCAGATCGGCGGCGGTGGGACCGACCTCGGTCGGGTCCGGGACAGGGGGTGCCTGCATGTCGCGTTCCTCCACAAGACACAGCGGTGACCTCTACAGACCTGTTCGGCCTGGCCGGTCGGCGTGACCAGCGACATGAAGCTAACAACTGATATGTAGCCAGGTCAACTGTTAGGGCTGAATGAAGATCAAACTTGGCCCCTGACCTGCGACGATGGGCATACCATCTGTTAGGCAACTGGTAGGATTCCCTGGACAGACGCGGACAGACGCCCGATGCGAGAGGACCCCATGACATCCCCTCAGCCCAGACTCAGCCGACCAGACTCCCTGCACCAACAGGTGGCCCGGAACCTGCGCAACGAGATCGAAGCGGGCGTCCTGCGCGACGGCGACACCCTGCCGTCCACCCGCGAACTCGCCGAACGCTGGGACGTCAGCGTCTTCACGATCTCCGAAGCGATGAAGATCCTCGCCGACGAAGGACTCATCGTCAGCAAGTCCCGATCCAAGCGGATCGTCAACGCCCCCAACCAGACACGCGGCGGTGACATCCGCCTCCGCACCCCACGGGTCGTGATGATCGGCGGCTACGCCGGCAGCGGGAAAACCGAACTCGGCCGCATCCTCGCCAGGGAAACCGGCTGGCCCATGCTCGACAAGGACACCATCACCCGCCCCGTCGTCGAAGCCGCGTTGGAACTCCTCGGCCTGTCACCCCACGACCGCGAGTCCGACGACTACTTCACCAAGGTCCGGCCACGCGAGTACGAATCCCTCATCGCGGTCGCCCATGAGAACGTCGCCTGCGGCAACAGCGCCATCGTCACCGCCCCGTTCATCCGCGAGTTCACCGACACCGCATGGGTCGACCGCATCCAGGCCAGCCACACCGCCATGAACGCCCAGACCCTGTTCGTGTGGGTGTACTGCGACGCCGACACCATGCACACCTACATCCGCCACCGGGGCGCGGCCCGCGACGCCGCCAAACTCGCCAACTGGCCCGCCTACCTCGACACCGTCAACTTCGACATGCGACCGGCCGCACCCCACACCGTCATCGACAACTGCGCGTCCAGCGTCCCCCTGCAGAAGCAGGCCAAAGACCTGCTGTCCGCGATCCTCACCGCGCCGGCGGCAACCGCATGAACCGGGGCGTCATCCTCTACGGCCCACCAGCGGCCGGCAAGGACACGATCACCGAACGGCTTGCCGCCATCGACCCCGCCTACCAGCTGTTCGCCCGACTCAAAACCGGCCGGGGACGGACCAGCGGCTACCGCATGACCACCCCCGACCACCTTGACGCCCTGGACCAGGCCGGCGGCATCATCTGGCGCAACCAGCGGTACGGGGCCACCTACGTCATCGACCGCCACGGCCTGGACCAGGCGCTCACCACCGGCATCCCCGTCCTGCACATGGGCCAACCCGACGGCATCCACGCCGTCACCGACGCCACCCCATCGACCCGGTGGCTGGTCGTCTACCTGTGGTGCCCCCGCGACATCGCCGCACACCGCATCGCCGAACGCGCCACCGGCGACACCGCCGACCGGCTCACCGCGTGGGACCAGACACCACCCGTCGACGCGGACCTGACCATCGACACCGCCACCACCGACCCGCAGGAGGCAGCCCACACCATCCACCACGCCACCGGCGCACTCACGGACACCAGAACGGGCTAATCCTCGTCCGGCTCATCCAGATGCGGCCGGAACTTCTTGATCCACGCTTCCACGTCCGCGATACGCCACACAGAACCCATAGCCAGACGGTCATACGGCTCCGGGAAATCCGGACGTCGGATGAGCTGCTGTACCCGCTGACGGGACACCCGGAGCCGCTCTTGCAGCTCCTGCGGCCCGTACAGGTGGCGACCCATGCCCGCACACTATTCAAACGCCAACTAGTCAAACCGCCACTTGGCAAACTGCTACTGGCATATTGACAAGGGGCTAGTCACACCGACACCCTTGAACTCGTGACAACACCACCGAACCAATCACCCGTCCACCACCGCCAACCCCCCAAAACCCACACACCACTACGCCCAATGCCGTTAACTTAGTGTGGGGCGGTCTATGATCTCTGCTCGTGGCGAGGGCTGGTCAGGTCAAGGCGGGGTCGCGGGTTCGGTTGCCGGATCTGGTGGGGGTCGGGGTGTTGACGGCGGCGTTCCCGCCGGAGTCGGTGGATCTGGCGATCGAGGAGTGGGATGCGCGGGAGCAGCGGCATCGGCTGCTGCCGGCTCGGTTGATGGCGTACTACGTGATGGCGTGCGTGTTGTTTCTCGACAGCGCGTACGTGGAGGTGTGGAACAAGCTGCTGGGTGGGCTGTCGTGGGCCCGGCGGTACCGGATGCGGCGGCAGGTGGGGATGCAGCCGTCGGTGGCGGCGCTGGCCAAGGCCAGGGTGCGGTTGGGGCCGGAGGCGATGCAGGGGGTGTTGGCGACCTCGATGCGGCCGATGGTGACCGACGCGGCCGCGGCGCCGTGGGCGTACTTCCATGGGTTGCGGAAGCTGGCCGCCGACGGGTTCACCATGAATGTGGCTCGGACGCCGGAGAACGTGGCGCGTTTCGGGATGCCCTCGAACTCGGCCGGACCGGTGGGGTATCCGCAGGTCCGGGTGGTGGCGCTGGCCGAGGTCGGTACCCGCTGCCTGCAAGGCGCCGCCGTGGGCGTGCTGGCCACCGGGGAGCAGAACCTGGCCCGCACGTTGTGGCCACGGTTGGGAACCGGGGACGTGGTCGTGGCCGACCGTAACTTCCTGTCGTACGAGGACCTGACCGCGATCGTGGCCACCAACGCGCACGCGGTACTGCGAGTCAAGGCGGGGGTGGACCTGCCGGTGCTGCAGGTCCTGGCCGACGGCTCGTATGTGTCGAGGATCGCCGACCCGCAACAGGCACGACGGCTGCGCCGCCGCAAGACGAAGGTACCCCCTGAGCAGATCCCCGGCATCAGCGTCCGGGTGATCGAGTACACGGTGGAATCCGAGCCGGACGAGCACGGCAACCGTGAGGTCAGCGAACTGTTCTGCCTGGTGACCACCCTGCTCGACCCGGACGCCTACCCCCTGCGGGATTTCCCCGAGCTCTACCACGAGCGGTGGACCCTGGAGACCGCGATCGGTGACGTGGAGACCCGGCTGCGCGGCGGCGCCGAGGTCGTCCTGCGGTCCGGGCGCCCGGACCTGGTCTACCAGGAGGTCTACGCATTGCTCTGCGTCTACCAGGCCATCCGCGCGCTGATCGTCGCCGGTGCCGAACACGCCGACCTGGACCCCGACCGCATATCGTTCACCCGCACCGTGCAGGCAGCCGCGCGTCACGTCAGTGACGACGCGGCCTTTTCCCCCTGACGACCTGGCCGATCTGGTCGCCGACGTCATCTACGAGATCACCGACGAACGCAACCTCCTACCGGCCACGCCCCGCATCCGCAGCTTCGCCCGCCAACAACGCCAACCCGGACGCCGCTACCCCCGCCAGACAGACGACTACAAGAAACCCCTACCACCCCGCACCAAGATCAGGTTGTGGGTCCTGACCAGGCCAGACGCGTTAAGTTGACGGTATTGCCACTACGCCCCCTCTGGCTCTGCCGCACCTGCGCCCACCCCTGGCCCTGCGGACAAGCCCGAATCGACCTCATCAACCAATTCCGCGACAACCCCGCAGCACTCCCCACCTTCATGGGCGTCATGCTCCACCTCGCCATCCGAGACATCACCAAACTCGACCCCAACGCCATCACCGACCCCGAAGACCTCAACCAACGCTTCGTACGCTGGACCCACCCGTGAAGCCAGCGGTGTCCGAACGCCTCCAAGGCGGACCGCTCGACTAGATCGGAATTCGGTGATTCACCCGGCCACGCCACGGCTCCTAGCAAGGACGATTATCGGCTGCTCAACCTCCACGGAGGCATCATGTTCGGAAAATGGTTCCAACGCCCACACCTGGCAATCGACGTGGTGCACCCCGCGCAGGAAAGGAATCACCCGGCCAGCGACAGCCCACCGGCCAACCCGAAACCGGCCAACCGGAACGAGCGGGCCGAACACCGAAGCGGCCACGCGGATCGCTTTTCCCTGCCATGACGACGACCAAGCAAGGCCAATCGCCGACGCAGGTACCGATTGGCCGCCGAGTCGCCCAATGGCGGATGCGCCGCCGAATGACACAGCAAGTCTTCGCCGACCGCATCGGCAAATCTAAAAGCTGGGTCGACAAAGTCGAACGCGGCATACGAAAACTCGACAAGTTCTCCGTGATCCAACACATCGCCGAAGTGCTCCATATCGACCCGGCGGCACTACTTGACGGGCAGGAAATATCCCCAGTCGGGGGCAGTGCAATCGGAAATCTGGAAAAGCTACAAGCGGCGCTTACCTGTCACGCCACATTCAATGCCCAGACAAAAGCTCCCCACCTGCCGAAGTTAGAAGAGATCCAGCGGCAGATAGAATACGCCTGGCTGACCTATGGACACGGCGACTACCCGCAGCTCCTGCGCATACTTCCAAACCTACTGAGCGCCAGCCAGCAGTTACATGCGCTGAGACCGCAAATGGGAACTGAGCCCTTGGTCCAGGCATACAAACTCGCCTCGTCGGTACTGGTGAAACTCGAAGAAGCACACCTAGCCTGGATCGCCGCAGACCGAGCAGTCATCGCAGCCGGAAACGACCGCACCCTCGCCGCAACCGCAGCACTGAGCCTCACCCAAGCTCTACGCGCCCTGGACGAGAACAGACTGGCGCTCGCGACAGCTCTGGCCGCCGCACACCACATCGCCCAGCTACCCGACGACACCGAATCAGCCGAACAGACCTCCCTACTCGGTGCCCTGCTGCTACAAGCAGCACTTGCCGCCGCCAGCAACAACGACCCGCCCACCGTAAAGGAACTACTACTGCAGGCCGCCAACCTCAGCCGACAGGAGAAAGACCAGGATATGAAGCAGCAGCATGGATTCAGCCAGATCGCTGTCGAACTAGCTCAGATCGTGACACGAGCAAGGCTCGGCGAGACCCGGCAGGCCCTCGCCCAACACGAGATGGTAATAGAAAGTGGACGGTGGCTGCACCTGCCCGCTGAACACCGGTCCGCATACCTTCTCAACATCACCCGGATGTACATGGAGGTTGGCAACCCGCAAGCAGCCGGCCGCACCGTCACAGAGGCACACCGAATTGCGCCAGCCGAGGTGCAGTGCGCATCAGATGCCCGCGCACTGGTCGCGGAAATTTTCCGCTGTGGATCAGAGTCACCGGACGTAAGCCGTCTAGCTATAGCGTTCGGGCTGACCCGCTAGGACATTAAACTGGTTGACAAAGACTAGAACGGGGGTTCTTCCTCCAGGCCTTTAACTGCACTGAGGATTCCTTTGACAACTTGGTCTATCCCGAGCGTTTTGTTTCGGACTATGGAGTAAAGTTCCGAGAGTTGAGCCGCCGCATCCTCACCCATACTGTCTTGACTGAGGTTCTCAATCTCATCAGAGCCTTGCGTGACCTGAATTGCGAACGGTTCGAATCCGTCGCTATCTCTGGTGAACAAGAAAAAGCCTATCTCATCGAGGGCGGCCTCGAACTCATGCTTACCAACCCGCTTCCACTTCAGCTGGCCATGCTTGGTCACATTAGTCAACGACCGCAAGAGCTCTAGAAAATCTCTGTCGCTAAAGTAATTCATCATACTATCGACCGCTTTCCAGGCTGAACCGCGATGCAAGACTGCCAATGAAGGCCGCGAGATCCGCTGTTGTACTTCGGAAATCTTTAGTAATCAATCTAACCGTACGTGTCGGCTCATTAATTATACGAGCCTTTGTTAGCGACGCGTCTCGCGAGGCTCGCTCAAGTTTACCCATCAGATCCTTGTCGATACCATCGCGTCCATCAATTAGTCCCGCAACCTGACTAGCGATTTGCGCATACGAGGCCAAAACTTTCATTGCCATTTTCCGATCCTCGTCTTGCACGGCAAAATCGAGTTCGGTCTCCAGAACGCGAAATTGAGGGAGTAGAACTAATAGATGATTTAACGCCATTCGAGTCTCGGTACGCTCAACCGCCCGCTGCGTGGCCTCGGCCGCATTCGCTGTACGTCGAAGCTGCCAGATCGTCAGGCCAAACCCAACCAGTGAGACAAGGAGGCTGACGCCGTCATAGATGTTCTTCCACACTGGCCGCTCCTGCTGCGTCTTTACGACCTGTCTAGTCTCATAGTGTACGGCAGCGTCGACCAACTGCGGGACGATGGGCAGGAGCAACGCCAGACAGCCATGGGACTGTGGTGAACCGTTCGAACAGCTCAGATCTGCTGTTTACGCAGCTCAACGTCGGCTAGGTGTCGGCCAGGGTGGACATTATGCGTAAGTCTGTCGGGCAGCGGGGGTTAGTGGTGCATCCGCGTAGGTGGGTGGTCAAGCGAAGTTTGGCATGGTTGACGGCGCATCGCCGGTTGACGCAGGACTATGAGGATGATCCGGCGGCATCGGAGGCGATGGCTAGGTGGGCCGCGATCAGCAAGATCGTTCACCGCTACTCAGCACGATCCTGGAGGGGTCTTCGGGGCGGTGGTGTTGGTAGTGGGCAGTGCCGGGCCCGAGGGTGAACGACCGGGGGTGGATTTCATAAGCGGGGCACAAACAGCCCTGTTCAGGCACAGTGGGCTGATGAGTATCCGGTCCGGCTGGTCTCAGTCTTAGTCTCATTCACCGGCGTCCGGCGATGTCCGAGCAGGACCGGTCAGGGTCGTAACAGCAGGTCACGTACCTGGTCACCCGTAGCCGGACACTGGTAGGCAGACTTGGAAAGCGTGTTGGGTTCACACCCTCACGAGTTCGAATCTCGTATCCTCCGCTCACTGAGCAGCCACAACGCCGTTGGCCGGTCCCTGGGGGGACCGGCCAACGGCGTTCGTACACCTCTTTCGTCTGGGCGCTGCCTGCTGCTGCACGACGAACTCAGCCACCGACGTTCAAGATCAGCCCGTGAACGGTCCGTGTCGCAGGAGACCCTGCCTTCGGGTCTGTGCGGGAGTATGGGAGATGGTCAAGAGCCGCGAGGAGGTGAGCCGTGATGTCGAGCAACGCCGAGCAGATGCCCGAGTGGCCGACCGCTGAGCACGTGCCTGCTGAGGAGCTGGCGCGCCGTCAGGGCGTGCGCCCGGTCGCCTCGGTTGACGACCTTGCCCGGCCGGACCTGTTCGAGTCGAATGATGAGTTGATGACTTCCTCGCCGACCTGTACGCCTCCCGTCGGGCTGGGGCCGCGTGAGTCTGGTTGTCCTGGATACCGCATCCGACTCGGCTGCCGGGTCAGGTCACGACCCCGCCGGTACGCGGTAGCCGAGCAGCTGACCGTAGGTCATCAGCGGACGCAGCGTCGGAGTGAGCATCGTCGGCTCCGACGACCAGCGATGCCCACGGTTGCCCTCCAACCTCCGGTGCCGGGCCGCCGCACGCTCCCGGGCCAGCCCGGCCAGCCGCTTCGACGCCGCCGACCGCCCGTCCCGCCACTCCCGCCACCGCACCACCAGCTCACGAAACATCTCGACAATCACTGCTCTCTCCCACTTCAAGGTTGTTCTCCGCGCCGGGGCAGTCGAAAAAGTCCCTGGCGTTGCACGAATATCTCCCGCCGCTCGGCGGCATCGCCGGATCTGTCGATCACGTAACCCGTGACCCAGACCCAGCCCTCGTACGTCGGCCTGGGGTCGACCGAGATGACCCGGAACCTCAGTCTGCGCTCACCAGCGAACTGCACACTGGCCTCACCGCCGACCACCAGCACGTCACCCGGCCTCGGCTCGGGCGTGCGGAGCAGCCGACTACCCGCCACGCCGATCCGCCAACGGATACGTCGTACGCCCGCAGTCCGGACACCACCGCGACTTGACCTTGAACGACCACAGCCCGGCGCAGAAGCCCAGCAGCGCCGCACTGAACAGCGCCCCGACATCCCACATCGATGGATTCCTCTCACAAGGGAAGACGTTTCCGATCGGCCACGCGTCGTCAGCCGTCGAACGCCACCGGCTCGCCGCCGTTGGCCTGCCACCGGGCAAGGACCTCGGCGAGAATCCGTCGGGCGCCGGCCTCACCGTGCTCGGCCTTCAGGTCCTCGAAACTCCACCGCAGCGTGAGAGCCACCTCGGCCGCTTCATCGGTCCCGCACTCACGGATAGCCTGGGCGTCGTCAGCGTTCGGACCCGACTCGGTCCAGCGATCTTCGTCCATCGACGTCGTGCCTCCAAGGCCGACTCGGCACCATCTGTACCGCGTAGGCTCGTACTGATGACTGACGCTGACCTCGGCTCCCGTCTGCGGCGGTATCTTGCTTGCCTATCGATGAGACTGCCCTGCCGGCGACGATCCGGGCAGGTACTACACACGGACACGAAGGACACGGCCCATGTCCACTGAAGTCCCTCGGCAGTTCAAGCCCAATCTTGTGCTGGTCAACCGCCGGAGGGCAGTCGGCTGGGAGTCCCGCAAACGCGCAGCGCGCGAGTTGCACCGCGTAGGCCAACAGCACGGCATCCGTGAGACGCCGACGGTCGAGGCCATCGAGAAAGCGATGTACCGCCACGAGACCGGGCGCGTATCAGTCACCGACCCGATCTACCGCCAGCTCTACTGCCTGGCGTACGACGCAAAGCCCCATGACCTGTTCGGCGAGCTAACCGGCAGCGCCGAGGATCGGCCGCACTTCAAGGCGCGATCCCACAAGTTCCTTACAGCATTCATCGGCGCTGAAGGCGCTGCCCGGCTATGCGAGGCCACCGGCTGCACGCCGGCCGAGGAGCAGTTGCACACCTGCTCTTCGACTCCGGTCGAGCACCCGGAGGGCGACTGCACGCTGTACGTCTGGCCGTGCGGATCGGCAATCTTTCACCTTGTGGAGCACGTCGAGTTGTCCACGATCGCGGCACTCGCCGCCTGGCGGGAGGTATCGTACGGCGACAACATCAAATGGGCTACCGACTACCTCGCACCTATCGCACCGGCCGAGGACGAGTCAGCGATTTACATCCTTGGCGTTCATTGGGTTACTGAGCCAGCGTGGCCACCGGAGCTATTAGATGCCGCACTACGCATCATGTCGACCCCACGAGCATTGCTGCACCGCGATCGCGCCATGGACGACGAACACCTAGCTCACGCCGAACTAGTCGAGCAGTCATTGCTTTCCGAGGCGTACGATCACGTAGGCATCGAATCGTTCGGCGTACCTGGGATTTCGGTGGGCTACGCCTCATGGTCCGGAGTCGTATACCATCCGATCTCAGCCGAGCGTTCCCTGACGGAATCCGAGATGGTCGCCTGCGAGCTTGCGATTCAATCGATGTGGGCATACAGCGACGCGATCGCCCGACAGGTAGAGCAGGGACGAGATCCGCAGGTACCGCCAGAACATGGATGGCGCTATCTCCGGGGAGCACGCTCCCGGCTTACCGTTTCCCGCCTGCGGGAGACCGGACAACATCAGGCAATGCGCCGAGCAATTCTGCGAACGTGCGATCTAATGCCAGCCCTGGACCAAGCCATCGAAACCCTCCGCGATACGGATCAAGGCTGAGCCGATGGCATCAGGTCGCCCTGTACTAGTAGTCACGGACATGCAGAACGGCTTCGTACGCGAACAGTCAGCGCACGTCGTTCCTGTTGTTGTCGACCTGGTACGCCGCTGGCAGGCAGCCGGCAACGACACGCTCTTCACCCGGTACCTGAACTACCCCGGCAGCCCTTTCGAGCGATTCTTTGGTTGGCGGAAACTGCAGGATGCACCCGAAACCGACATAGTGCCCGAGTTGGCGCCGTACGTCGAGCGCGGGATCGTACTCGACAAACTCATTTATAGCCCGTTCACCACGGAGGGCGAGAAATTATTCCAGCAGCACGGGTGGACAGAGCCATACTTTTGTGGAATTGCTACTGAAAGCTGCGTCCTAAAGGGCGCCGTGGACGCCTTCGAGCGAGGCTACACGCCGTGGTTGATCGCCGATGCGTGCGCTAGCCATGCAGGCTTTGAGGCACACACTGCGGGACTCCTCGTAGTTCGCCGCTTCATCGGCCCCGGACAGGTAATCACGCGAGCGCGCATCCCCTCATCGCTGGTTGTCGCGACAGAGCGCAGCTAGCCTGAATGTGCCCAGACCTACTACCACGTCGACTGTGGCAACGGGCGCAACTTGCTGCCGTTGCTAACCTTGGCGTAGCGTTCGCGACATGAGACTGGTGGCTTTGGGCGAGATTCAGGCGCTCATGGGTGGCATCAGCCGTCAGCGCACCCAGACCATCGTCAACCGGTCAGACTTCCCGAAGCCACTCGATACGCTCACCGTCGGCCGGATCTGGGCACGCGAAGAGGTCGTCGCCTGGATCAAACAGAACCGGCCGTTTCAAGAAGAAGCGCTTTAGCGGTTCCCGACGTGCGTGGTCGGCCATGTGCTGACATCGGCCAGCTATCCCTCGCCCGATCAGCCCGCTCACGACGCTCCGACAGCCCGCGGCGCGCACCATGATCTGCAGCACTCCAGCTGATCAGACCCCGGCGTGTCGAGTCGAAGAGACGCTGTGGATCACGGCTGCTCGCCGAGCAGCCACAATGCCGCTGGCCGATACACACGGGCAGCGGCGTTCGTGCAGCTTCTCGTCTCGGTTCTGGTCTCAGCGTGGGCGGAGTCGGTCCCAGGGTCAGCGGGGCGACGCGCCCGGCGGGTCAGCCAGGGACTCCTCCGCCGTCGACGAGACACCCGGCTCCGGTTCCACCGGCACCGCCCGGCCGTAGCGTGGTGGCGTGCGGGCGTACGAGATGGCTGGTACGCGAGCGACAGGCGCTGGCCGCGATCCGTACTGACACCGGGTGGCGGATCGGGCACGGCGCACCGGTGCGCGGCCCGGGCGTAGGGAGCAGCCGGCTGCCCTCGACGCCGGTCTGGGTCGTGCCTCAGGTCACGTCAGCTCGCGGGTCATGAACGTGCTGTTGGGATCGTCGACGTAGGCGCCGAAGGGCGGGCAGGGGGCGAAGCCCGCCTTCGCGTACAACGTCCTCGCCGGGACGAAGAAGTCCATGCTTCCGGTCTCCAGCGAGATGCGGCGGATGCCGCGTCGTCGCGCGTCCGCGATGAGGTGGTCGAGGACGCGCGCGGCGATGCCCTGGCCGCGTCGTCGCGGATCCGTCCGCATGCTCTTAATCTCCTCGTGCGCCGGCTCCACCTCGGCCAGGGCACCCGTGCCCACCAGTTCGCCACTCATCCGGGCGACCCACAGACGGACGCCCGGTGCCCGCAGCCCGGAAAGATCCAGCGCGTGTCGGCTCTCGGCAGGCGCCGTCGGCGCGAGTTCGTCGAGATGTGCCTGCAGGAAGACGCCGAGCTCCGGGTCAGCGAAGTCGGCGCGCTCGATAGTCAACCGCATGACGGAGATCTTGCCCGGCCGGTGCTGGTCACCCCACACCGAACCGGGCCAGTGGCTCGACCAGCTCGCGTTCCTCGTAGGACAGGTGGGACAGCAGGGTATCGGTGAGCAGGTCGACGGCGGTCTTGACGTCGCCGATCCGGTCCGGCTCGCTGACCAGGGCAACCAGCGCCCGGTCGACCCGTTCCAGCACGTCGTGGATGACGTGATGCTCCTCCGACAGCCGGTCGACCACCGGGGCGAGTCCCGGGTCGGCGCGGCGCAGCTGCGGCAGCATGCCGATGTCCTCGATGGTGTGGTGGGTGGTCACCACCCGGCAGTACGACTCGCAGTAGGCGCCGAGGGTCCAGTTGTTCTGCCGCATGGTCATCGTGTTGATGTGCGCCCGGGCACCGCCGGCGGTCATGGTGCCGGCTGCGACCTGGTCGATCAGGTCGCGCACGGTCCGCAGCTCCTCGCGCAGATGATCGTGTACGTCGATCAGGTGCTGCCCGGCGGTCCGCTGGGCGGGACTGTAGGTCAGCGTGGGGTCGGGTGGCGGGGCGGTCGGCCGGGTCGACTCGTCCCAGACGCGTTCAGCGCTGAGCCGTACCCCGTCGTCGGGGGTGGGGGTGATGCCGGCGGCCGCAGCGGCCGACGCGGCGGGAACCGAACCCGCTGCTGCGGCGCTGCGGCCGGCGGCGACCAGGTCGCGGACCGCCGGCACCACCTCGGCGGCGAACCGGCGGATCATGTCCGGGTCGTCGCTGGCCAGTAGGTAGCCGCTGAAGCCCTGCTCCAGGGTCAGTCCGGCGAGCTGCTCGGCCCAGTCGGCCGGCGTACCGGTGAGGAATCCGTCGCCGCTGCCGAACGTACCGCTGATGTTGTAGAGCCGGCGGACCACGGCCGGATCCCGCCCCGCCTGCCGTGCCGCCGCGTCGATGGCCGCGTTCATCGCCGGTAGCTGCTCCGGCGGCGCGTACGGGCTGCTGGGCAGCCAACCGTCGGCGAGTCGACCGGTGACCCCGAGCATCCGCTTCTTGTACGCGCCCAGCCAGATGCCGATGGGGTGGGCTGGCGCCGGACCTGGATGCACACCCCATACCCGGTGATGCCGGCCGTCGACCTTGACGGTGCCGCCGCCGGCGTCCCAGACCGAGCGGATGATCTCGATGCCCTCCGCCAGCGCTTCGACGCTCTCGGCCGGGGTGAGCCGGCCGCCGCCCATCGCCGCGATCGCGTCCCAGAAGGCACCGGCCCCGAGGCCCAGCTCGACCCGGCCGCCGCTGAGCAGGTCGAGGCTGGCCGCGCTGCGGGCCAGCATCGCCGGCTGGCGCAGCGGCAGGTTGGCGACGTTCGGCGCGACCCGGACCCGGGTGGTGCGGGCGGCGATCACCGACAGCAGGGTCCAGGTGTCCAGGAACCGGGCCTGGTACGGGTGGTCCTGCACGGTCACCAGGTCGAGCCCGGCTTCCTCGGTCAGCTGGGCGAGCGCCAGGGTCCGGTCGGCCTGATCGGCGACCGGGGTGATGAAGGTGCCGAACAGCAGGTCGTGTCCGTAGTCAGCCATGTCGTCCGCTCCCCGCGACAGCAGTCATGCGTATGCCTCCAAGATAGTCTGCTGAGCAGACGATCGGCAGTGTGACTCTTCTGACCCTGAAGATGGTCGTTCGACGCAGACGAGCCGGCGATAAGCTCGACGTATGCCTCGTCCCGGTCAACGCACGGACCCGGGTCCGGCCCGCACCGCTGGCGGCGGCGACCTCGGCTGGGCGCTGGGCGTGGTCTTCCGGGCGTACGTCAAGAGCAGCAGCGCCGTGCTGCACGACCTGCCCGGCGGGCCGCGCGGCCATCAGGTACTGGCGGCGGCGGTCGAGGCCACGCCGCAGAGTCAGATCTCGCTGGCCCGTCGGCTGGGCATCGACAAGACGGTGATGACCTACCTGATCGACGACCTGGAGAACGCCGGCCTGGTCGAGCGACGGGCCAACCCGGACGACCGCCGGCACAAGACCATCGTCGCGACCGACCACGGGCACCAGGTCTGGTCGGCGACCCGGGACCGGCTGGAGCAGGCTGAAAAGCACCTACTGGGGCCGCTGCAGCCGACCGACCGCGAGGCACTGCGGTCGCTGCTGTTCCAGCTGGCCGACCAGGCACAGGCCGTCGATCCGGTCGTCGACACCTGCCAGATCGTGTCCGACATCGCCGCCGACGGCCAGCCGCACGAGCCAGCGGACGGTCCGCACTGAGCTTCGTCCAGCTCGGCCCACACCCGTCCGTCAGACCTGGGGCATGGCGGACGGAGGAGCCCATCGATGCGCCGGTCAGACAACACCCTGCTGCCGTTCTATCTGGTCGTCGACGTCTCGGTGTCGATGGCGGCGGACGGCAAGTTGGAGGCGGCGAACGAGATCGTGCCGGCGCTCGTCGACGCGCTGGCGCGGCACCCGGTCGTCGCGGCCCGGGTACGGTTCGGGCTGATCGACTTCTCCGACCACGCGGAGGTCCGACTCCCGCTCGGTGATCTGCTGGCTCCCGGGCTGGTCGCACCACCCCTCACCGCACGCGGCGGCACCTGCTACGAGTCGGCGTTCGCGACCACACGGGACGAGATCGAATCGGACATGGCGCGGTTCGCGGCCAGCGGAGCGACCACACACCGGCCCACCGTCTGGTTCATCAGCGATGGCCGGCCAACCGACTTGCGGTCCGCCTGGCAGGCGGCGTTCGCCGAGCTGACCTCGTCCAGCGCCCGCCCGAGCGTCGTCGCATGCGGCGTCGACGAGGCGGATCCCCGGATCATCAGGTCGCTGGCCCATCCGGCGACCGGATCGGGACGGACGGCGTCGTACCTGATGGTGCCCGGCTCCGATCCGGCCCGGACGATCACCGGGATCGCACAGGTGCTCATCGACAGCGTCGTCCGGTCCGGCTATCGCGCGGCCGGCGACGCCGGACCGGTCCTGCCCGACGGGCCGGACCTTCCGCCCGGGGTGCAGCGGTTCGATCCGACCGGCCCCGGGTGACGGTGGCCCCGACTGCGGGCGACGGCAGCCCGGCCCGACTCGGACCAGCTACGGTGATCTTGTTACGGTGATCTTGATTGTCGTCAGGCCGTCCGCTGAACGGCCAAGGCCGACTGTCCGTCAGGTTCGGATATGATCCGAACTATTGACAATGTCCGAGGGGCACATCAATTCCGGAGTACGAGGCCAACGATCGCGACGGAGGTCTCGATGATCGACGATCGATCCGGCGGACCGGTGCCCGATGACGGGCTACCAGCCGAAACCCGACAACGGATGGTCGAATTACTCGCCGCCGAGTTCGGCGCGGCGTGGCAGGCCGCTGTGACCGGCGGTGCGGACCTTGACGGGTTGGCCGAGTACGTCGACGACCGCCGGCGTACCGTGGAATCGATTCCGGAGCCGGACGACCGCGACGATTGTCGTTAACCTGGACAACGCAGCGCAACGGCACACCATCGCTTCCGGCCGACCGGACCGGCATTTTCCGGTGACCACTGAGTCAGCATCGGCCACCGAATACGATGTGACACACGGCGACGGCTGACAGTCCCCATTACTCGCGCCACCATGGACACATGGCGACGGCGTACGCATCTGCGCAGTTTCCGGCAGCGGGTGGATCTTTCATCGGCCGCGCCGCGGAACGCGCCCGGCTGACCGGGCTGTTGACCGAGGCGGCGGGCAGCGCCGCCGCGACGGTCTTCGTCGGCGGTGAGGCGGGCGTCGGAAAGAGCCGGCTGCTCGAGGAGTTCGCCGCCGAGGCCCGCTCGGCGGGCCGCACCGTCCTGCGCGGCGCCTGCATCAACCTGGGCACCGGCGCGGTGCCGTACGCCCCGTTGATCGACGCCCTGCGGCGGATCGTCCGGGCACTCGGTGAGCAGCGGGTACGTGAACTGGGCGGCCCATCGTACGCCGAACTGAGCCGGCTGATGTCGGACTTCACCGGAGTCGCGCCCCTCGGCGAGTCGACCGCACAGCTGCGGGTGTTCGGCGCGGTCCTGCGGATGCTCGACCACTTCGGCGCGCACGCGCCGACCGTGCTGATCTTCGAGGACCTGCACTGGGCCGATCCATCCACCTTGGACCTGGTCTCCTATCTGGCCCGGGCGCAGACCGACGAGCGGATCCTGCTGGTGCACAGCTACCGGTCGAACGACCTGGACCGGCGGCACCCACTGCGGACGCTGCTCGCCGAGCCGGACTTCATCCGCCGGATCCACCGGCTGGAGCTGGCCCGGTTCACCCGCGCCGAGCTGGAACGGTTCCTGACCGCGTCGACCGGCGACCCGGTGGACCGGTCGCTGCTGGACCGGTACTACGAACTGTCCGACGGAAACGCGTTCTTCGCCGAGGAACTGGTGGTCTCCGGGGTGTTGACCGATCCCGCGTCCACCCGACTGCCCAACTCTCTGAGCGAGATCATGCTGTCCCGGGTCGAACTGCTCGACGACGCCGCAGCCGACGTGCTGCGAGTCGCAGCGGTCGCCGGGCGGCGAGTGAGCCACCGGCTGCTGGCAGCCGTCTGCGACCTGCCCGATCAGCAGCTGATCAAAGCGCTGCGGCAGTGCGTCGCCCAGCACGTTCTCACCATCGACGCCGCCGACGACACGTACGTTTTCCGGCATGCCCTGCTGCGCGAGGCGGTCTACCAGGAACTGCTGCCGGGTGAGCGGGTCGGGTTGCACCGCGCGCTCGCCACCGCCCTCACCGCGGACCCGGGGTTCAGCCTCGCCGAGGATCTCACCGCAGCGGCCGAACTGGCCCACCACTGGTACGAGGCCAGAGCACTACCGGAGGCGCTGACCGCCGCCGTGCACGCCGGCGAGATGGCGGTACGGGTCCACGCGTTCCGCGAAGCCGAACAGCAGTACCAGCGGGTGCTCAGCTTGTGGTCGCGCGTCGACGATCCGCAGCGACGCACCGGCCAGCCGCGCTGGCGGGTGCTGGCCGCCGCCGCCGACACCGCCCGGTGGGGCGGTCGGGTCGAGCAGGCGCTGGAACTGATTCGCGCCGCGATCGCCGAGGTGGACCGGGCCGCCGCCGCCCGCGACGCGGGTGAACTGCTCGAACGCCTCGGCAACTACCTCTGGGAAGCCGGTGAGTACGGCGAATCGCAACAGACCTACCGGGCGGCGGCACGGGCGCTGGCCGAGCAGCCGCCGAGCGCGGTGAGCGCCCGGGTACTGGCCGCTGTGGCGATGGCCGAGGTACGCGAGGGCCGGTACGCCGAGGGCGCGAGGGAAGGTGCCCACGCGGTCGAGCTGGCCCGGGCGGTGGCGGCCCGGGCCGAGGAGGGCCGCGCGCTCAACACCCTGGGCATGGCGTTGACCATGCTCGACCAGCCGAGCGACGGCATGGCCAAGGTACGCGAGGCACTGCGGATCGCCGAGGAGGTCGACCACCTTGAGGACCTGTTCCGGGCGTACGGCAACCTCGCGGTCGCGCTGGAGCACGTAGGGCGGCTCACCGACTCGGTCCAGGTCGCCCTCGACGGGTTGAAGGTGGCCCGCGAACGCGGTCTGGAGCAGGCCCGCGGCGCCGGCGTGCTGGCCAACAACGCCGCCGCGACGCTGGTACTGCTCGGCCGGTGGGACGAAGCGGCCGCGGTGCTGGACGACGTGCTGCGGGCCAGGCCGCTGCGGGGCACCCTCTACCCTCGGCTGACCCTGGCCGAGATCCGGCTCGCCCAGGGATCCTTCGACGCGGCCGCCGATCTGCTGGCCGGCGTCCAACTCGTGGACCGGCCGACCACCGACCCCCGGTTCGTCGGACCGCTGTACGCCTGTCTGGTGGAGCTCGCCCTGTGGCGGAACGACCTGACCGGGGCGGCTGAGGCGGTGCGGGCCGGCCTGGCTGTGCTGGAGGGCCAGGCCAACCTCCTGGAACTCACCCGGATGTACGCCGTCGGACTGCGGGCCGCCGCCGACGAGTGCGAGCTGCTGCGCACGCAACCCGAGCGTGACCCGGTCCGGTTGTCGGCGGTTGTCGCGTACGCCGAGCGGTTGGCCGGCCAGGCGGCGGTGCCGGTCGACAGCCTGGATCTCCCGCAGACCGACCAGGCGCACGCCGACCAGGCCGGGATTTCGCAGGTACGGGTGTGGCGTGACCTCTGCCTGGCCGAGCTCGCCCGGGCCCGAGGCACCGCCGACCCCGACGCCTGGGCGGTGGTGGCCCGGGGCTGGTCGATGCTCGGTCGGTCCTACCCGGCCGGCTACGCCTACTGGCGGGAAGCCGAGACCGCGCTCGCCGTTGGTGACCTGACCCGCGCCGGATCGGCCGCCAGGTCGGCCTGGCAGTCCACCAGTCCGCTGCCGGCCGGGCCGCTGCGTAGCGAGATCGAGGCGATGGCCCGCCGGGCCCGGGTCACCCTCGACCCCGAGTTGCCGGAGCCAGCCGCCGACACCGCCGGGCCGGCGGCCCGGCCGTTCGGTCTCACCGCCCGCGAGTTGGAGGTGCTGTGTCTGCTCTGCCTGGGCAGGACCAACCGGGAGATCGCCACCGAACTGTTCATCACCGAACGCACGGCGGGTGTCCATGTGTCCAACCTGCTCAGGAAGATGGCGGCCAACAACCGTAATGCCGCCGCCTCGATGGCTCATCGGCTCCGGCTCTGCTCCGATCGGGAATCCGGATAGACCTCCGTACGGAGCCGTCGCACCGAACGTACCGGTGGATCGTCCTGTCAGGTCGGAGCCGATCGCCGGCGGGCGAGCCGAAAGTGACCGTACGCAAAAGATCGTAGGCACTGAGTGATGACGTCACCGGCGCCCGACCCGTAAAGTCCACACCGGATCTGCTGAGCGACCTTTTAGGGGGTAGCGGTGACGCGGAGAGCATTGCTGGTCGGTTCTCAGACCGACGGCCTCACCGGGGTGCACAACGATGTCGAAACGATCGCGGCGGCGCTCGATGGGCGTGGGTTCACCATCTCCTGTCTTACCGGCGACGATGCCACCCGTGCCGGCATCCTCGCCGGCTACGAGAAACTGATCGGACAGAGCACGGCGGACGATACCGTCCTGTTCTACTACAGCGGTCACGGCGGATACGCGTCCGCACCGGATCCGGCCAGCGACGACCCGGCTGCGGACGATCCGGCCAGCCAGCCGACGCCCGGCCGGCGGCCGGGCGACCTGCAGTTCATCGTGCCCACCGACTACTCTCCATCCACTGAGGATGAGTTTCGGGGCATCGCCTCGGTCGAGCTGTCAGTGCTGCAGGCCCGGCTGACCGAGGTGACGCAGAACGTGGTGGTGGCCTTGGACTGCTGCCACGCCGCCCACCAGTCCCGCGACCCCGACCTGCGGGTCAAAGGCCTGGACCGGCAGTCGACCACCCGGTACGAGCAGATCAGCCGGCACCTGGCGGCGCTGCGCCGGGACGGGCTCGCGGTCGACCGGCGGGTAGTGACCGGCGACCCGTACTCGGTGCGGCTGGTGGCCTGCGCCCCCGAGCAGTCCGCCTACGAGTACCGCAACGGTGCCGGGCTGCGCACCGGGATGTTCACCGAGGCGCTGATCCAGGCACTGGCCGCCGCCGAGGACCTTCCGGTGACCTGGTTCACGCTGATGGAGACGGTACGTCGCCAGGTGCTGCGCCGGGCGTCGAACCAGCGGCCCGAGGTGGAAGGGCCGTCCCGCCGACTGCTGTTCTCACTCCAGGAGACGGACCCGATCGCCGGCCTGCCGGTGGCCCCCACTCCCGACGGCCGGGTGGTCCTGCCCGGCGCCCCGCTGCTCGGCGTCGAGCTCCACGACGAGTTCACCGTGATGCCGGCCGAGCTGCCGGTCGACGAGGAGACCAGCGTCGGCACCGCCGTCGTCGACCGGCTCGGGGCGCTGGCGGCACAGGCCGAGCTCACCCTGCGTACCGGCTGGTCCGAGGTGCCGACGACGGCCCGCGCGTACCGGACCCGCAGCGCCGCGCCCGCGCTGCCGGTCCGGGTGACCGACCCGGACGCCGCCGACCTGGTCGCCGCGATCCGGACCAGCACCCTGGTCCGGCTGGCCGATGCTGACGAGCCGTGCACCGTGGAGGTCCGGCCCGATCGGGCCGGCAACTACCAGATCCACGACCGGACCGGTCCGCTGCACAGCCCCCGACCGGCCGGGCCGGGCACCGCCGCCCGGCTGCTCACCGACCTGGAACGGGTCGCCCGCGCCACCGGACTGCGGGCCCTCGGTGAAGACCCCCGGTGCGCCCTCGACACCCCGTTGACCTTCGAGTGGGGCCGGGTCGTCGACGGCGTCGAGGTGCCCATGCGGTCCGCCGGCGAGGTCGTGCACGACGGCGACCAGGTGTACGTGCGGGTGCGCAACGACGGCACCGAGGCGGTCTACGTGTCGCTGCTCGACATCGGCGTCTCCGCCCGGATCGAGAACCTCACCAACTTCGCGCCGTCCGGGTTCCAGCTCAAGCCCGACAAGGAGTACCTGGTGGGGTACGACGCCCTGAGCGGGGTGCTGCGCGGTGTGCGACTGAACTGGCCGGCCGGCATCGTGCCGGCGGCCGGGCGGCCGGAGACGGTCCTGCTGATCGCCACCTCGCAGCCGCAGGACGTCGGGCTGCTCCAACAGGACGGCATCCGCACCGCCGACCGCGCCGAGCTCGGCCGCCGCGTCCCACGCCGCGACCAGTCGCCGCTGGAGCGGGCCCTCGACCAGCTGGGCAGCGGCGGTATGCGGGATATGTCCAACGAGTTCGCCCCGGAGGTGCGCTACGCGCTGCGTACCATCGAATTCAGCCTGAGCCCGACGGCGCGGCCGCCGGCCGAGTCGGTGCGGTTCCTGATCGACGAACGCCCGGACCGGTCGCGGCTGCTGTTCCGGGCCCGTGGCGGCGCGGCGCGCACCGTCGCGGTCCGGCTGGACGAGGTGCTGGTGCACCGCAACCGGGCGCTGCGCAGCGCCGACATCCGGGTCGACGCGGTGGTGCTCACCGGCACCGCCGACGACGACCCGGCGGTGCCGTACCGGGCGGAGACGGCGCGGTTCCGCAACGTCCGCGACGGAGACCGGCTGCCGTTGGACCGGATGCTCGTCTACCACGGTCGGGCGGTGGACTACCTGGACCTGGCGGTCTGGGTGTCCCGGGACACCGGGGACAGCCGGGCACTGAGCGACCTGCTGCGCGACGAACTCAACGGCCCGGCCTTCCAGGCCGCCGGGGCAAACCTACTCGGGCTGGCCGTGGCCGCCCCGCAGGCCGCCGCCGCAGCCGCCGCGATCGGGGCGGGTGCCGTGGTCGTCAATCTGGCGTACCGGCTGCTGCTGGACGCGGTCGGCGACAGCATCGGCCTGTACCGCACCTCCCTGCTGGCGACCGAGGAATTCGGCGTCGGCCGGCACCCGGCCGTGGGGAATCTGCGGGCGCAGGATTTTTCGTTCTCGTACACGGTCGAAACGGTCGACTGACCAACGCCTCCGCCGGGTCACCGGTACGCAATTCATCTAATTACGCCCGGTGCCCCGGCGGTGCTGAAATATCGGTACGGACAACAGACTGAAAGGTGGAAATCATGGCTCGCAAGCGTGTGATCGTCGACGGGTCCGAGTGGGAGATCCCCGAGTCGAACCTCGACCCGGTCCTCGCCGGCATCCAGACCGCCATGGAAACCGGTTCGGTGGTCAAGCTGGAGTTGCTGGACGGGGCCAGCCGGCCGGTGACGGTCTACCTCAACGGCCGGACCGCGGTGACCGTGGTCGTGGATCTCGGTCTCGACCCCCGCCCGAGCGAGATGTCCTGATTCACCCGTCGCCACGGCCCGTGACGGCCAGCGCGTCCGGCGGCGGGAGCAGGCCCAGCCGCTGCGCCCGCAGCACGGTGGTCAGCCGGTCGGAGGTGCCGAACTTGCGGTACATCCGCTCCTGGTGCTTGGCCACCGTACGCGGCGACAGCAGCAGCCGGTGACCGATCGCCCGAGCGGTCAGACCGTCCGCGAGCAGGCGCAGGATCTCCTGTTCGCGGACGGTCAGCCGGGGCACTCGCACTGGCGGCACGGCCGCCCCCGGCCGGTCGGCGACGGTGCAGCCGGCGGCCGGGTGCGGCCGGCTCCACGACTCGGCCAGGGTCCGGATCGCGGCGAGCTGGCCGGCGGTACGCCGAACCGGCCGTGTACCGCACGACCCGGTCGGCAAGGCGGTACGCGGTCCGGTGGTGCTCCACCGCCAGTGTCCGTCCCGGCGGACCAGGTCGCCGAGGGCCAGCCCGAGCTGGACCAGGGCGCGCAGCAGTACCGGGTCGCCGGCGGCGGCCGCCGTCAGCAGGGTCCGGGTGGTCGGCTCGACCGGCCCGGGAAGCACCAGGTCGAGCAGCCGGTCGGCGGGCTCGGCCCGGTGGGTGGGGCGGTCCGGCAGAGAAGGAAGTGTGGTGGTCATCGCAGCACTCCTGATGGGATCGGTCGACGTGCGGGTCGGGCACCGGCACATCGCCAGCTTCGCCGCGCCCGGCGGCCGTTCCATTGGGCGAACTACGTAGTCGCACCAGTACGCCATACATAGATCCGGCGGGACACCCCTCAGATCTGCACCGGGCGACAATTCGACCCCGCTACTACGCACTATTACGGCAACGGACTCCGATCGCTTCCTGAGTCAACAGAACCGCAGATATCTTTCGACCCGTACGCATGTCGCCGATCACCCTCCCACTCACACCTTTCTGATGATTTGGTGGATTACCGGAAAGGACAGATACCGATGGCCAGTGCGAGCGTGGCTGTCCGGGCCGCCGGCGCGTCGTCCGGGCGTACTGCCGCAGAAGATCACGTCCGGGACCTCGCCCGACGGGGCATACTGGCGGACCGCGCGAGGGCGGCGTCCGACGCGGAGCGTGGGCTGCTCCGCGCGGGTGGGTACGCGCTGGTCTGGCCGGTGGTGTTCCAGCGGCTGACCCGTCGGATCGAACTCGCCCGGGGACACCACACCTGCGCGTCGTCGGTCCACCGACTGGAAGCCGAATGCCTGGACAAGTTCCACGACGACGTCGAGGCGGTCCTCGACGACCTGCTGACCAGCGCCAAGGTCCCAGTGGTCAACCTGGAGGGGTGGATCGCCCGGCGGATCGGGCCGGCCACCGTCGACGCGCATCGCCGCCGACGCGGCGACCGTGGCGCGTTGCAGCGGCCCCGGCTGCCCGGATGGCTCAAGCACCACCTCGACCAGGACCCGTGGCTGCTGGCCCTCGCCGTCGAGGTACTGGTCTGGGTGGGGATCCCGGCCACGGCCGGGGTACGGGTGTGGCCGCTGGGCGCGTGGGCGGACCGCCGAGCCGCCGTCACCGGCCACTGTGGTGGCGGGGAACGGGAGGTGACGGCCGACCTCGACCGGGTGCTCGCCGCGATGCGCAGACGTCCGAAGTGGTACGCGGACTTCGTCGAACGGCCGCTCGGCCGCAAGCACGCCCCGGTGCCGCCGGCCGCGCGGGCCGGGACCGGTCCGGCCCGCGAGAGCGACCACCTGCAGCCGAGGACGCCGGACGAGGCGGACGAGGCCCGGTTGACCGAGCTGGCGTCGGTCGCGGTGACGGCGATCGAGGCGCAGCTGCGCCGAGGCGCCGACCCCCGGTGCGCGGTGGTCGCCGTACTCCGCTCGGTGTTCGACACCGGCACGGGTGCCGACGAGATGGACCGGCCGCCCGGTGGTGGACCGGCCGCAGACGAGCGGGTCGCCGCCCTGCTGGCCGATTCGGCGGCGATCGACCGGATCGCCAGCGCCGTCGTCGAGCTGATCGCCGACCGGTGACGGCCGGTGCGCCGAAACGCCCGGCCGGTCCTCGCGGACCTGCCGGGCGTTCAACCAGCAGGATGATCGCCTGCTCAGTGGCGGTGGCGGCGGGATTTGAACCCGCGGAGGGCGTGAACCCTCACACGCTTTCGAGGCGTGCTCCTTAGGCCACTCGGACACACCACCGCCGAGTAGGCTACCTGAAGCGCCTGCCGACCGTCACGGCGGTACCGCCCGAGCGTAGGCGGCACCGGCCGCACTGGCAGGATCATGGCCATGAGCACGCACATCGGAGCCAAGCCCGGCGACATCGCCGAGCGGGTCCTCATGCCCGGAGACCCGCTGCGCGCCAAGTGGATCGCCGAGAACTTCCTCGAGGACGCCACCTGCTACTCGAACGTGCGCGGCATGTTCGGCTTCACCGGCCGGTACGCCGGGACGCGGGTGTCGGTGCAGGGGTCGGGAATGGGCATGCCGTCGGCGTCGATCTACGCCCACGAGCTGATCAACGAGTACGGGGTCCGGACGCTGATCCGGGTCGGCTCCTGCGGTGCGCTGGCAGAGGACCTGCAACTGCGGGACGTGATCGCGGCCAATGGTTCGTCCACCGACTCGAACATGAACCGGGTGCGCTTCGCCGGGCTGGTCGACTACGCCCCGGTGGCGGATTTCGGTCTGCTGCGTACGGCGGTCGACGCCGCCCACCGGCACGGTGTCGATCTGCGGGTCGGCCCGGTCCTGGCCGCCGACGCGTTCTACACCGACCGGCCGGACCTGTACGACACGCTCGCCGACTACGGGGTGCTGGCGGTCGAGATGGAGTCGGCGGCGCTGTACACCATCGCCGCCCGGTTCCGGGCCCGCGCGTTGACCATCCTCACCGTGAGCGACCACATCCGCACCGGCGAGAAGATGAGCGCGGACGACCGGGAGCAGACCTTCAGCGAGATGGTACGCATCGCACTGGACACCGCGATCGCCTGACGCCACCGGGATCGGCCGACGATACCGGCGGGCCGCCCGGCTCAGCGGAAGAACGCCCGCAGCGCGGCGGCGCACTCGTCGGCCAGCACCCCGGCGTACACGGTCGGCCGGTGGTTGAGGCGGCGGTCGCGCACGACGTCCCACAGCGATCCGACGGCACCGGTCTTCGGCTCCCACGCGCCGAAGACCACGGTCGAGATCCGGGCCAGCACCAACGCCCCGGCGCACATGGTGCACGGCTCCAGGGTGACCACCAGGGTGCACCCGTCGAGCCGCCACCGGCCGAGCCGGGCGGCGGCCCGGCGCAGGGCGAGGACCTCGGCGTGCGCCGTCGGGTCGCCGGTCAGTTCACGTTCGTTGTGGGCGACCGCGAGTTCACGGCCGGCCGCGTCGTAGACGACCGCACCGACCGGCACGTCAGCCATACCGACCGGCACGTCAGCCGCACCGACGGGTACCCCTGCCGTGCCGGGCGGCACACCAACGGGGCCGGCACCGGCGGTCGGCCCGCCCGCCACCGACAACGCCCGCCGCATCCAGCTCTCGTGCAGCGGGTCGCGGTGCCGTCGGGCCGTCGGCACGCCGTCGCCCCGCCCGGTCACGCCGTCGCCCCGCCCGGTCTCATGCCTCGCGCAACTCCTCGATCTCGTCGCCGCAGCCGACCGTCTGGCAGATCTCTGCGGTCACGTCGGCCGGCAGCATGCCGTCGCGGGCGCACAGCGCCAGCAGGCGTCGGGCCGACAGACCTAGGTCGGCGAGCAGGTCGGCGTCCCCGACCGGCTCCGCGTCCGGGTCGGCGGCCGGCTCATCGTCGTCGTCCTCCTCGTCGGCCAACGCGTCGACGTCGTCGGAGTCGTCCAACGGGTCGCCGACCAGGTACCCACCGGCACGGGAACCGGCCGGCGCGGCAGCGGCGGCGGACATCGAGCCGCCGCCAGCGCCGACCACGACCGGTTCGAGGTCGACCTCGACGGCCGGGGTACGGATGTCGCCGATCAGCAGTGCGCCCAGCCGCGACTCCTCGGCGAACGCGGCGTCCGAGCTGAAGATCCGCAGATCCTCGCCCTCGTCGAGGCGCAGGATCACCAGGTAGCTGTCGTCCGATTCGACGAACAGCAGTGACACCTCGGCGTCGGAATCGACCTCACGGAGCCGGTCGACCACTTCGTCGATGTCGGCGACCCCACCGAGGTCGAGCTCGGCGCCGGACCAACCGGCCGGGCCGCGTACGGCAGCGGCTGCAAAATAGGGCACGGTCCCCCCAATGGTCCCTGCGGTCACCGGGCGGCGCGGCATCCGCGCCGCCGTCGGTGACCGCCGATTCTGTCGTCAGAATGACGGTATCGGCTCAGGTGGGTCGTTGACCCCACAACGCCCCGAACAGTCACTGACCGGCAGGGACGGGTGCGCGACAGCGCGTCGACGTCCGGTCAGCTGAGGCGTTCGGTCAGTTGACCAGTCGGCGGGCCGCGATCAACTCGCGCAGCTGCTGCCCACGGACCTTACGGGGCCGGACCCGTTCGCGGCCGAGCTTGGCGCCGGCAAGCTCGGCGAGGATCTGCAGTCGGCGTCGATTCCGCTCGGGATCGAGCCGGTGCCCGGTGTTGGCCATGCCGCCGAGCGTGCCGACCGTCGCCGCGTTCGTCAAGCCCGGAATTCGCCCGCCGCTGGTCACCACAGTGGCCAGTCGCCGGCCGCCGCCCAGTGTGTGGCGAGCGCCACAGTCGTGATGCTCCAGCCGGCCGACATGGCGAGCGCGATGCCGGTCGCCACGCCCCGGTCGCCGACCCGGGCGAGCAGGATCGCGACGGCCCAGGCCAGCACGCCGCAGAGCAGCGTCGACAGGGCGTACCCGCGCAGGTCCTGGCCGATCAGGCCGGTCAGCAGCAGCCACAGCGCGGTGGCCAGCGCCCCGAGTGCGACGGCTCCCGGGCGTACCGGGTGCGGCTCCCGGTAGGTCGGCCGGGGCGGGGCCGGTGGCTGTGCGGGCATGGCCGGAAACATCCCCGGCGGGTACGGGTGCTGCCCACGTGGCGAACCCCAGCCGGCCACCGGCGGGTGCCAGCCGGCCGGCGCACCGGGCCAGCCCGGCGGGCTGGTCGGTGCGGGTGACGGCCATTCGATCGGCCGGTCCGGCATCTCGTCCCTCCCTCCTGCGGCCGGGGCGGCGGCTCGCGTCGGTCCGCCACCGTGCCAAGTCAGCGTACCGACGGCGGCTGCCCGACCGCGCCCTGGCTCGATGTGGCAGAGTCACCGCGTGCGAGTGGCGGTGATCGGGCTGGGGCTGATCGGCGGCTCGGCGCTGCGCGCGTTCGCCGCCGCCGGACACCGGGTTTTCGGGTACGACGCCGATCCTGCGACCCGGGCCACCGCGCGTACCGCCGCCGCGCGGGCCGCACCCGACGCGCGCTGGCAGGTCGCCCCGACGGTACGGGACACGGTGGCCGACGCCGATCTGGTGCTGTTGGCGGTGCCGCTGCCGGCGGTGGGTCCGGTGCTCGACGAGATCGCCGCGGTCGGCTACTCCGGGCTGGTCACCGACGTCACCTCGGTCAAGGAACCGGTGCGGCGGCTGGTCGACCGGCGTCTGCACCGCCAGCACGACCGGACCGCCGGGTTCGTCGGCGGCCATCCGATGGCTGGTCGGGAGACTTCCGGGTTCACCTCCGCCGACCCGGAGCTGTTCACCGGCTGCGCCTGGGTGCTTTGCCTGGAACCGCCGGTGACCTCGGTCGACGACTGGCTGACCATCGCGACAGCGGTGACCGGGCTGGGTGCCCGGGTGGTACCGGCCACCGCCGAGGAGCACGATCGGGCCGTCGCGGCGATCAGTCACGTACCGCATCTGCTCGCGACCGCGCTGGCCGCCAGCGCGGTGACCGACCCGCTCGCCTGGTCGTTGGCGGCGGGGTCGTTCCGGGACGGCACCCGGGTGGCGGCCAGCCGGCCGGAGCTGGTCGCGGCGATGTGCGGCGGCAACGCCGGGGCGGTCCGGGCCGGCCTGGACGAGGTGCTGTCCACCCTGACGGCGGCCCGGGCGGCGCTGGACGCGGAAGACCCGGTGCAGGCTCTGGTGCCGTGGCTGACCCCGGGCAGTTCGGCACGGGGAGGCTGGCCACCACAGCCGGGCCGGCCGCTGGAGCTGCCGGCCCGGCCGGACGCGCTGCTGCGGCTGGGGCGGGCCGGCGGTTGGGTCACCGCCGTGGCCGACGACCGGCGTACCGTGACAGCGGTCCGGCCGGCACCGGTCGACTGACCCGGGCTAACTGACCCGGGCTGGCTGGTCGGCTGGTCGACTGACCCGGGCAGACCGGCCGACGGTGGGCCGAACTGTCTGCCGGCGGCTCAGACCTGTTCGCCCCGGTCCAGCCGGATCACCCGGCGGTCGGTGACGACGGCGGTCACCAGGTCGGCGGGCGTCACGTCGAAGGCGGGATTGACCGCGCCGGCCCCGGCCGGCGTGGTCCGGGTCGCGGCGAAACTGACCACCTCGGCGGACCCCCGGTCCTCGATTTCGACCTGTGCGCCGGTGGCGGTCGCCGGATCCACCGTCGATTCGGGAGCGACCACCACGAACGGCAGCCCGGCCCGGCGGGCGCCGAGCGCATGGGCGTACGTGCCGATCTTGTTGATCGTGTCGCCGTTCGCGCAGATCCGGTCGGCGCCCACGACGACCGCGTCGACCAGGCCACGGGCCATCAGGAACGGCCCGGCCCCGTCGACGGCGACCCGGAAGTCGACCCCGGCCCGGTCGAGTTCCCAGGCGGTCAGCCGGGCACCCTGCAGCAGCGGCCGGGTCTCACTGGCGATCACCGACTCCAGCCCGCCGCGCCGGTGCAGTTCGACGACGACCCCGAGCGCGGTTCCTCCGGTGACCGTGGCCAGCGCACCGGTGTTGCAGTGGGTCAGCAGCCGGCACCGGGGCGGACAGAGCTGCCCGAGCAGGTCGGCCCCGAGCCGGGCCATCGCCACCGACGCCGCCTCCTCCTCGTCGCGCAGGGCCACCGCTTCGGCGAGTACGGCCGACGGGCTCTCCGCGAGCCGGGCCGCCGCCCGGTCGACGCCCCGGGCGAGGTTGACCGCGGTCGGCCGGGCGGTACGCAGCCGTTCGACGGCGTCGGCCAGTCGTTGCGGCTCGTCGTGGTGCAGCCGCGCGGCCAGCGCCACCCCGAGGGCACCGGCCACGCCGAGCGCCGGCGCGCCGCGAACCGCCAGGGACCGGATCGCGTCGACCACCGTCTCGACGGTGGACAGCCGTAGTACGGTGGTCCGGTCGGGCAACGCGGTCTGGTCGATGATCTCGATGGCGTCGTCGACCCAGTCGATGGTCCGCATGCGACGACCTTAGTCGGCTCCGGCCGGGCGACAGTACCGCCGAAGGGGCCTATGGTGACCGGTGTGAGCAATGCCCGGGACCCGATCGTCGACCTTCGTCGGATCGCTTTCCTGCTGGAGCGGGCCAACGAGGCGACCTACCGGGTACGCGCGTTCCGGTCCGCCGCCACGGCACTGGCCGGACTGCCCGCCGCCGAGTTGTCGCAGCGGGCTGATGCCGGCACGTTGACCGAGCTCGCCGGGGTAGGCGAGGTGACTGCCCGGTGTGTGGCCGAGTCGCTGGCCGGCGAGGAGCCGGTCTATCTGCGCCGGCTGCTGGCTACCGAGGGCACCGACCTGGACGAGGCGGCGGCGGCACTGCGCGCCGCGCTGCGCGGCGACTGCCACACCCACTCGGACTGGTCCGACGGCGGTTCGCCGATCGAGGAGATGGCGTTGGCCGCGGTCGAGCTGGGCCACGAGTACCTGGTGCTGACCGATCATTCGCCCCGGCTCACGGTCGCCCGCGGGTTGACTGCCGCCCGTCTGCGGCGCCAACTCGACCACGTCGCGGCGCTCAACGCCGCCCTGCCGGAGGGGTTCCGGATCCTGACCGGCATCGAGGTGGACATCCTGCCGGACGGCTCCCTCGACCAGTCCGACGAACTGCTCGACCGGCTCGACGTGGTGGTCGGCTCGGTGCACGCCAATCTGCGTGACGACCGGGCGCGGATGACCCGGCGGATGCTGACCGCGGTCACCAACCCTCGGCTGGACATCCTCGGTCACTGCACCGGTCGGATGGTGACGTCGCGGCCGCCGGGGGTGACCGGACCCGGCGACCGCGGCCACCGACGGCGGTCCCGGCCGCCGAGTGACTTCGACGCCGAAGCGGTCTTTGCCGCCTGCGCCGAGCACGGCAAGGCCGTCGAGATCAACTCCCGGCCGGAGCGGCAGGACCCGCCGAAGCGGCTGATCCGGCTAGCGGTCGAGACCGGCTGCCTGTTCGCCATCGACACCGACGCCCACGCGCCGGGTCAGCTCGACTGGCAGCGGTTCGGGTGCGCCCGGGCCGCGCTCTGCGGTGTCGATGCCGACCGGGTGGTCAACACCTGGTCGGCCCGGCGACTGGTCGACTGGGCCGCCGCCCATCACTGAACCGCTGTCCGGCAGCGGGCCGCCGGACAGCAGCGGGCCGCTGTCCGGGACCGTGCCGCCGGGCAGCGGACCGGAGCGGGCCGGTCGGGGCAGCCCGGTGCCCTGTGCAAGGGCCACCCCGGCCAGCACGATCAGCGCCCCGACCGGCTGGTGCCAGACCAGCCGCTCGCCGAGGACCGACACCCCTGCGGCGACCGCGACGACCGGCACGACATAGGTGACGGTGGCCGCCGTACTGGCCCCGACCAGCCGGATGTTGCGCATGTGGATCACGAAGGCCAGGCCGGTGCCGACCGCCCCAAGAATCAGCACGCTCACGATCACCGCCGGAGAGAGCCGGGTCGGTGTCGGCGGGGCCCCGGCGACGATCGGTGCGACGACGGCCAACTGGCCGGTGGCCAGGATCAGCTGGGTCGCGGCGAGCGCGACGCCGCTGTCCGACCGGCCGGCAACGAACCGCTTCTGGTACGGGATCGTCGCGCCGTAGCAGGCGGCCGCGCCGAGACACATCAACTGCCCGGCGAACTGCCCCCCGCCGACGCCCTGCCAGACCCCGAGCACCACCAGCACGCCGACGAAGCCCAACCCGGTGCCGGCCAGCCGGCGGGCCGTCATTGCCTCGGTGCGGAACACCAGCGCCGCCAACGGCAGGGCGATCAGCGGGGTGGTGGCGTTCCAGATGCCGGCGAGCAGCGACGGGATCCGCTGCTCCCCGTACCCGATGAGGGTGAACGGCAGGGCGACCCCGACCGCCGCGACAACGCACTGGTGCAGCCACAGCCACGGATCCCGGGGCAGCCGGTCGCCAACCAGTGGCAACACGATCAGCAGGGTGAGCGCACCGGCGGCGACCCGGGCCAGGGTCACGTGGATCGGATGCAGCTCGGCGACCCCGATCTTGATCAGCAGGAAACTGGTGCCCCAGATGCCGGCGAGCAGCAGGAAGCCGGGCAGCCAGCTGGCGAGCCGGGGACCGGGTGGTGGGCCGGCCGAACCGGGTTCCTGCATTCCCGTTCCCCCCTTTCGGATGCGCCGGCCCCGCCGACCTGCCGCGTAGGGTCATCAGCATGGGACGTGTGGATGACATCAGCAACAGCTTTGTCGAGCGGTGGGCGCGGCTGAATCCGATCGGAGCCACCTACATCGGCGTCGACGGGCACGACGACCAGCTCGACGACCTGTCGCCGGACGGGTATGCCGAACGCGCCGCCCTGACCCGCGACACGTTGCGGCAGCTCGATGTCGCTGATCCGGAGTCGGAGGCCGAGCGGGTGGCCCGGGACGCGATGGCGGAGCGGCTCGGCCTGGAGCTGGCCCGCTACGAGGCGGGCGAGGAGACCAGCGAGCTGAGCGTCATCACCAGCGGTCTGCACCATCTGCGCCAGGTCTTCGACCTGATGCCGACCGAGGGCACCGATGCGATGGCCAACATCGCCGCCCGGCTGGACAATTATCCACAGGCTCTGGACCAGGTACGGGTCACCCTGCTGGACGCGGCCCGGGCCGGGCACGTGGCACCCCGGGCGCAGATGCTCAAGGTCGCCGACCAGTGTGACGTCTGGACCGACCCGGAAGCGGACGACTTCTTCCACGCCCTGGTCGGCCGGCTGTCCGCTCCGGCCACCCTCACCGCGGACCTGCGCCGCGCGGCCTCGGCGGCCACCGCGGCGACCATCGCGTTCGGCCGGTTCCTGCGTACCGAGCTGGCCCCGTTGGGGCGGGACACCGAGGCCGCCGGACGGGACCGCTACGAGCTCGCCTCCCAGTACTTTCTGGGCGCGCGGATCGACCTGGACGAGACGTACGCCTGGGGCTTCTTCGAGTTGGATCGCATCGAGCAGGAGATGCGCCGGGTCGCCGCCGAGATCGCCGGGCGCGGCGCCAGCATCGACGACGCGGTACGCGCCCTGGACGCCGACCCGGCGCGGACCATCGCCGGTGGTGAGGCGTTCCGCGACTGGATGCAGGCGTTGGCCGACAGGGCCATTGAGGAGCTGCACGGCTCCCATTTCGACATTCCGCAGCAGATCCGGCGGATCGAGTGCTGCCTCGCACCGACCAGTGACGGCGGCATCTACTACACCGGGCCGAGTGAGGACTTCTCCCGACCGGGCCGGATGTGGTGGGCGGTGCCGCACGGGCTGACCGAGTTCTCGACCTGGCGGGAGGTGACCACCGTCTACCACGAAGGGGTGCCCGGACATCATCTGCAGATCGGTCAGACGCAGGTCCGTGCCGATCTGCTCAACCGCTGGCAGCGGCTGCTCTGCTGGTGTTCCGGGCACAGCGAAGGCTGGGCGCTGTACGCGGAACGGCTGATGGACGAGCTGGGCTACCTGGCCGACCCCGGTGACCGGCTCGGCATGCTGGACGGGCAGGCGCTGCGGGCGGCCCGGGTGATCGTGGACATCGGCCTGCACCTGCAGTTGACCATCCCGCCGAACTCGTTCAACTTCCATCCCGGCGAGCGGTGGACTCCGGAGCTGGCGTGGCAGTTCCTGCGGGCGCACTGCCAACTGCCGGACGAGATTCTCCGGTTCGAACTGGACCGTTATCTCGGATGGCCGGGGCAGGCGGCGGCGTACAAGGTCGGGGAGCGGATCTGGCTGCAGGCCCGAGCCGACGCCCAGGCCCGCAAGGGTGCCGCCTTCAACCTCAAGGAGTTCCATCAGGCAGCACTGAACCTGGGCGTACTCGGGCTCGACCCGCTGCGGTCCGCGCTGGCCCGGATCTGACCGCCCGCCCGGCGGGCCGTGCCGGGCCCGGAGCCGGGCTCAGCCGAGTGCGGCCGTCAGGTCCCGGCAGGCCTGCTCGCACCGGCGGCAGGCTTCGGCGCAGACCTGGCAGTGCTCGTGCTCGCTGGCGTGTGCCTGGCACTCCTCGCCGCACGAACGGCACGCCTGGATGCATGCCTGCAGCATCACCCGGGTGGTGTTCGCGTCGTAGCCGGTGTGTCGGGAGAGCACCCGGCCAGTGGTGGCACAGATGTCGGCGCAGTCGAGGTTGGTGCGGATGCACTTGACCAGTTCGGCGACCATGTCCTCGCTCAGGCACGCATCGGCGCAGGCGGTGCAGGCCTGAGCGCAGTCGAAGCAGGCATCGATGCAGTCGGCGAGTGCCCGCTGGTCGACGTGTCCCAGATCGAGCGGATAGGTTTCCAGCATCTCGGTTGCTTGCGTCATCGTGACCTCCACAGGTGTGACCGTTTGAGGTCGGGTACCCGCTGCCCGGCCCGACTAACACCGTCCCGATCCGCACCGGCCCGACTCAGTCGGGCAGCCGCAGCGCCGCCCAGACGGTCTTGCCGTCGGCGAATCCGGCGTACCCCCAGTCGCTGGCGAGCGCCTCGATGATGGCCAGCCCTCGACCACGGCCGGGTGCCGGCCCGGGCCGGGGCCCGGTGGCCGGTCGGGGCAGCTCGACAGCGCGGTCGCGGACGCTGATCCGGATCGCTCCGGCCTGCCGGGTGGTGGTGACGTCCAGCTCGGTGCCGGCGTGTTCGACCGCGTTGCTGACCAGCTCGGAACCGATCACCATCGCCTCGTCGACCAGCGTGGTCAGCTGCCACGAGCGGCAGGCTCCGCCGATCAGCCGACGGGCCTCTCCCGGTGAGCGCGGGTGTGGGGGCAGGTACTCGTGCCAGCGGTACGGGGACCTCGGTGCTGATTCGACCAGTTTGGTGGCGTCGATCACGCTGTCCTGCACGCTCACCAGACCGCTGATGCTGTGCCTGGCGAGCCGACCGGTGGGTGAGTCTGGCCGGGCGCACAGGTGCACCACCGGACGGTGGCTGGCGTCGCCGCCCTGGACGATGGCGAAGACCCGCAGTCCGATCGGGCTGGCCACGGTCACCTCGTCCAGCTCGACGAGCAGCGCCAACGGCTCTTCCAGGAGGCAGCGGCGCAGCACCGGGGCGAGCCGGACCAGTTCAGTGTCGGTCAACGCGCCAGTCAGCCGGACCCGGGTGACGCCACTGGCGAAGTCGCGCACCACCAGCCAGGTGAGGGTGTTCACCCGTGGTTCCCGTTGTCTGGTCTACCACCGTAGACGGTTCCCGCGTGGTCCTGCGGCGCGATTCCCAGCAGCGGCGCGACTCCGGTCACCCGCAGCACCCGGGCGACGATCGGCTGCGGGTTGCGGACGATCAGGATCTGGCCCTGACCGGCGGCCGCGTGGTGCGCGTCGACCAGCTCCTTGACCGCACTCGAATCGATCAGGGTGACGGCGTCCAGGTCGACGACGATCCAGGTCGCCTGCTGCCGGTCGACCACGCGGACAGCGGCGCTGAGCTCTCCGGTGGCGGTCATGTCCAGCTCACCGGAGGCTTCGATGACGCAGTGCCCGGCTTCGGGTGAGGGCACCCGGATCTCGTGCATGCTGGTCTCCGTCTGGCGGGTCGCGACTCCGACCTGCGGTGGCGCCCGTGGGCCCGCGCGGCGGAGTTGGGCTGCTCGAAGCGCCCAGCCTACGCGACGCCGCCTGCCTGCTGGGGACAGACCGGGAGACCCCCGACCCGGGGTAGCGCACAACCTAGTCGATCATCACACTAGGTGAGAAATCGTTGACTGAATTCGACATCGGTCGATACGATCCGGGCGCCGTGGGACCAGTGTTCCCAAGTTTCACGAGGAGTCCCCATGCCCGTACTCGCCCGCCTGCCGGAGATCGTCCCCACGCTGTTCCGCGTGGTGGTCGGTCTGCTGTTCACACTGCGCGGTGCCGCCTCGATCTTCGGGATCTTCGGCGGCTTCCGAGGCACCGGTGAGGCAATGGAGATCGGCGTCTGGCCCGGGTGGTGGGCCGCGCTGATCCAGCTCGTCGGCGGTCTGTTGGTCCTCGCCGGACTCGGCACCCGGGTGGCCGCCGTCATCTGCTCCGGATCGATGGCGTACGCCTACTTCGTGGTCCATCAGCCGGATGCACTGCTCCCGCAGAACAACGGCGGCGAACTCGCCGCGCTGTTCTGCTGGGCGTTTCTGCTGGTGGCCGCGCTGGGGCCAGGCCGGTACTCGCTCGACGCCATGTTGAGTCGACGCCGTACGGCCGCCGTTCCCGCCCCGGAGCCGGCGACCGTCTGACCACGCGGCGGTAGCCGGACCCCGGAAAGACGGGTACGGCCCGGCGGACCAGTCGAGGTCTGCCGGGCCGTACCGTTTCTCGGTGCTGCCTTCAGTGCCGAACTGGGCGGCTCACATCCGGGCGCACTGCCCGGACACCGGGCCCTGCACCGTGTTCACCCGGTCCTCGTCAACCGGCATCGGGCTGTTGCCCTGGCAGTGCAGCGGGCCGCGGATCGTGTTCCCCGCGACGACCACTGGCAACTCGTCGTGCTTGTTGTTGACCAGCCGGACCGGACCGGAGATGTCAGCGCCGTCCAGCCGCAGACCGCCGTCACCACCGGTCACCTCCAGCGGGCCCCGGATGGTCACCCCGGTCAGGGTCACCGCCCCGGTCGCCCGCAGCAGGGCCAGCGGCCCGGAGACGCTCGTACCGGTGAAGCTGACCGCCGTCGGACGGTTCGCGGTGAGCGGACCGTTGATCGCACCGTCGGTGGCGATCAGCGTCGCACCGGGACGGACCGTGACCGGACCGTTGACCGTCGCCGACTCCAGGCAGTAGGTCATCTCCGCCTTGACGATCAGTCCACCGTCGTGCGTGCCGGTGACCGTCACGTCACAGGTCGGCTCGGGCTGGCCGATCGCCGACCGCGACTCGGTGTCCGCAGTGATCGGCGAGTTCTCGGCGAAGTACGCCACCAGCATGGTCAGGTCGTTGTCACCGGTGGTCGAGGTGTCCGTGCCGTCGGCCAGGGTGGTGAAGTTGTCGCCACCTGCGGCCAGGAACGAGTTGACCGTGACCCGGTAGGTCCCGGTCGGCGACACCGGCTGACCGTTGAGGGTCATCGAGGTGATCCGCTCGCCCTGCGGCAACGTCGGGTCGTACGTGTAGAAGAAGCCCTCCGACACGCCGAGCCACAGCAGCGGACGCGACGCCCCGGCCGGCTGCCACTGCTCCTCCAGCACCTGCTTGACCTGAGCACCCGTGTAGGTCCGGGTGACCATGTCGTTGGCGAACGGCTGGGTCGAGAACGCCTCCGCGAAGGTGATCACGCCGTCCTCGCCGTACAGCAGGTCGGCCCGCAGCCCGCCCGGGTTCATGAAGGCGATCTGCGCACCACCCCGACCCGGCTCCCGGGTTCCGGCGAGCTGCACGTCGGCGATGAAGTTGCCGAGCACCGACTCCTTGCCCCGGTCCTCGTTGCCGTTGGTGTACGCCCGGGTGATGTCGGCGGTGATCGAGCCCAGTGGCTGCTGGCCGAGCACCTCGGCGTTGGCCTTCGCCGCCGCCACGATGTCGGCGACCTCCTGGTTGACCGGCGCGCCGACCACGTCGACGATCTCGACCGTGTCCGTCTCGACCGTCCCCGCCTCGACGTCGACCTGCAGCACGATCCGGCCGAGCTTCTTGCCGTAGTCCTCGGCCTGCAGCACCGGCCGGGTCTCGTCGGTGCCGGGCACCGGCACCTCGAAGGCGTACGGCTGGTGGGTGTGCCCGCTGAAGATGACGTCGATCTCCGGAACGGTCCGGGTGTACGGCCCGAACACCGGGTCGCTCATCAGCGCCTCGGGCGAGTCGATGTTCTCGGTGGCCGCGCCCTCGTGGGTGAGCAGCACCACCACGTCCGCCTCGCCGTTGCTCTCGTCGCCGTCCTTGAGCTGGGTGGCGACCAGGTCGGCCTCGGCCGCCGCCGGGCGGAAGGTGATCCCGGCGATACCGTCCGGGCTGACCATCACCGCGGTCTGTTCGGTGACCACCCCGATGTAGCCGACCCGGATCCCGCCGATCTCCTGCACGTGGTACGCCGGCAGCGCCCGCTCGTCATCGCGGTACACGTTGGCGCCGAGCTGCGGGAAGTCCGAACGCGGGATCACCCGGTCGGTCAGATCCGCCATGCCCTTGTCGAACTCGTGGTTGCCGACCGCGGTCACGTCGAGACGGGCGGCGTTGAGCACGTCGAGGGTCGGGTTGTCGTCGTCGATCGCCGAAACGAACGTGGACGCGCCGATGTTGTCACCGGCCGAGACGAACACCGTGTTCGGGTTGGTCGCCCGGTACTGGTCGACCAGCCCGGCCACCTGGGCCGCACCGCCGACCGGCTGACCGTCGACCGTACCGACGGATTCGAGCCGGCCGTGGAAGTCGTTGATCCCCAGCAGCTGCAGCTCGACCGGCCCGTCGGCACCGGTGTCCAGCCCGATGACCATCGGGTTGTGGTCGCTGGCCCGGAACGGGCCCGGGTCGAAGAAGGTCGGGAAGCCGTTGTACTGGAAGGCGTACGACTCGACCGCGTTGATCTGCCAGACGTCGGCCCCGGTGACCCGGGCGGCCAGCGACGGCGAGGCCAGCGCGTGGTCCAGCGAACCCGACTCACCGGCGAACACGTAGGTGCTACGTCCGGTGTCGTTCAGGTTGACGTAGTCAGCGTCGTAGAGGGCCCGCATCGGGTCCTCCTGGGTGTACGAGTTGAAGTCGCCCAGCAGCAGTACGTCGTCGCTGCCACTGTCGGCCACCAGATCGTCGACGAAGTCGGCCAGCGCGGCGGCCTGCCGGGTCCGGTCACCGTTGTACGCACCCTGCCCGTCACCGGTGTCGACGTTGTCGCCGGTCGGCGGCGTCGAGGTGCTCTTGGACTTGAAGTGGTTCGCCACCACGGTGAAGGTCAGCTCGTCGGCGGTGAACGTCTGCGCGATCGGCTCCCGCGCGTTGAACCAGACGCTCTCGTCGTCGACCGACCGGGACGGCCCGACCGGGGTCACTGCGGCCGGCTTGAAGATGATCGCGTTGCTGATGAAGTCCTGCTGGGCGGCGCCCGGCAGGTCCGCCGGGGAGCGGACGTAGTCCCAGGTCCCGGCACCGTCGGCGGCGTTCAGCGCGCCGACCAGCCGGATGAGTGCCTTCTCCGGCTCGGCCGGTGCGAAACGCACCGAATTCTCGATCTCCTGCAGGCCGACCACGTGCGCGTCCAGCGCGGTGATCGCCGCGACGATCTTCGCCTCCTGCTTGGCCAGCGCGGCCTCGTCGGCCGCACCACGCGCGTCCCCACCGAAGTGGACGAAATAGTTCAGCACGTTGAAGCTGGCCACCCGGATGTCGCCACCGACCGGAGCCGGGGCGGCGGTACGCGGGTTCGTCACCTTGAACGTGGTCCGCTCGCTGGCCGGGGTGTCCGCACCGACCGGCAGGGTCGGTTGCAGCCGCCACTCGTCGAAGCCGTACGACAGCACACTCGGCCCGAACGCCTCGACCGAGTCACCGACCCGCAGCGGCTGGTCCGGCGAGACGTACGGCGGGGCGATGCCGGCGTCGGCCAGGTTGGTGGTGCGGCCGTCGTCGACCAGGATCCGGTTGAGCCGGTTGTCGGCGGCGATCTGCTCGGCCTGGGCGCTGCCCGGCTGCGCCACGTCGGTCGGGATGACCGCCGGGGCGTCACCGGCGGTCAGCACGACCTCGCCGTACCGGTTGGTGTTGTAGACCTCGGCGACGGCGAAGTCACCGACCGGGGCCACCAGCATCGACTCGACGGACTCCCGGTCGCCGGCGGCCAGCGGCAGGGTCAGCGCGACCGGGGTGGGCAGGGGATTGTCCCGGTCGCAGATCTGCACGTCGGTCCGCGCGCCGATGCTCACCTGGGTCAGTCCGAAGTACTCACCGGCGTTGCCGGTGACCCGCACCCGGTCACCGATCGCGACCCCCGGGTGGTTGGCCGGGTTGCTGGTCAGGTAGACGAAGACGCCGTCGCTGGCGGTGCCGGCGGCAACCGTACGGGACCCGCCGGTGCCGGCGGTCTGCAGGTGGAGGCCGTTGTAGCCGCCGACACGGTGGTCGGCGACGACGATGCCCTCGACGGTCACCTCGGTGCCGGCCAGCGGCGTGCTGTCACCGGTGCCCTGCACCTGGGCGATGTCGTGCGTCACCGTGACGTCGCAGCCCAGCTCGGGGTCGGGGTCCGGGTCGACACCACCGGTGCCGTTACGGACGCCGAAGGTGTTCGCCGCCGGCTGCCGCCAGTCGCCGTCGACCTTCTGCAACGAGTGCCCGACCGGGGTGTCGGAGGCCTCCGCGACACCGATGTCGACACTGGTCGTGCCGTCGGCGGGGCCGCCGGCCGCGGTCAGGGTGCCTTCGTAGCTGAGGAACTCGACGACGGCTCCGGCCGGGTCGACCAGGGCCACCCCGTCCGGGGACCCGTTCTGGATGCCGTTGGCGGGGTATTCGGCGACGACCACGCCGGCAGCGGTGACGGTGCCCGCCAGGGTACTGGTGTCGTAGACGGTGCCGTTGCTTCCGTTGTAGAGGACGATCTGCCAGCCGGTCAGGTCGAATTCGGCCGGGGCCTCGATCTCGATCGCCTCGCCGGTGTCGGTGCCGGCGTTGTCGTAGTGAATCTCGCTGATGAACGGGTCACCGGCGGCCGGTGCGGCCATGGCGGCGGCACTGCCGGGCACGCTCAGCGCGCCGGCCCCCACGACCGCGGTGATGATTTTCCAGGTGGCTATGCGTCTGTGCTGGCGCATGTAGGCGTTCCTCCGGTCAGAGGGTGAGTTCAGTAAATCTAGGAGACGCGGGTTTCGAAGCACAGACGGGTCGGTGGTGACCTGTTAAACATTCGGGTCCCGTTACCCCTTCGTGACAAGGGACGGTTCGGCGACACCCCAGTTCAGGACATCGATCGTTCATCTCGACGTCGCCAGCAGGTCACACACACGTTCGCGGGCGGTCCCGGTCCGCTGCATACCGTCCCGGTGCCGGCGACGCCGTCCAGCCCGGACCGCTGGCAGAACCGGTCCGCACGCCGCGCACGATACGGCACCGGACCGGACAGCCCGCTTCCGACCGAGCGAGGATCGACATGTCAATCGACCATGACAGCCACGTCCGTTCCGATCCGGACGACATCAGCTCGAACCCTTCCGGCAACCGTCCGTTCCGTGAGGTGCTCGCCGCCCGCGCCGGCCGCCGCGACATCGTCCGCAACGGTACGGTGATCGCCGCCGCGGCCTTCCTCGGCGCGGCCGGCGGCGCACTCGGCACCGACGCGCCGGCCAGCGCCGGCGGCCACGGGCACGGCCACGGCAAGGGCAGGCCCGGCCGGCGTGGCCTGCTCGGCTTCGACCCGGTCCTGCCCAACACCGACGACGCCATCACCGTCCCGCCGGGCTACACCGCCGACGTGCTCATCCCATGGGGCACCCCGCTGCACAGCCGGGGCCCGGCCTGGCGCAAGGACGCCACGAACACCGCCGCCGAACAGGCCGAGCAGGTGGGCAGCCACCACGACGGCATGCACTTCTTCCCGCTGGGTCGCGGCCCGCTGGGCAGCCGCCGCGGCCTGCTGGTGCTCAACCACGAGTACGTCGACCGGACCCTGCTCTACCCCGACGGCGACGCGGAGATGACCCGGGACAAGGTTGACAAGGCGCTCGCCGGTCACGGGGTCAGCGTCGTGGAGGTGGAGCTGTCGCGGGGCCGGTGGCGCAACGTCGACTCGCGGTTCAACCGTCGGGTCACCGGCACCACGCCGGTCGCCTTCTCCGGCCCGGTGTCCGGCCGGCACCCGGCGCTGCGCTCGAACAACCCACCGATGGGTACGTTGAACAACTGCTCGCACGGGGCCACCCCGTGGGGCACCTACGTGGCCTGTGAGGAGAACTGGAACGGCTACTTCGGCACCGAGGACCCGCAGTGGTCGCCGACGCCGGAGCAGGCCCGGTACGGGGTCAACGCCGCCGGGTTCGGCTACCGCTGGCACCTGGCCGACCCGCGCTTCGACGTGGCGCGCAACCCCAACGAGCTGAACCGCTTCGGGTGGCTGGTGGAAATCGACCCGATGAACCCCCGCTCGACCCCGGTGAAGCGGACCGCCCTCGGTCGGTTCAAGCACGAAGGTGCCACCTTCTGGGAGTCGCGCGGTCGGGTCGTCGTCTACAGCGGCGACGACCAGGACGGTGACTACCTCTACAAGTTCGTCGGCGACGGTCCGTGGCGGATGCAGCGGGCGTTGGGCCGCAGCCCGCTGGACCACGGCACGCTCTACGTCGCCCGGTTCGACGACGACGGCAAGGGCGTCTGGCTGCCACTGAAGCACGGCAAGGGGCCGTTGACCAGGGCGAACGGTTGGCACGACCAGGCCGATGTGCTGCTGCGTACCCGGGAGGCGGCCGACGCGGTCGGCGCCACCCCGCTGGACCGTCCGGAGTGGGTGGCGGTCAATCCGAAGAACAACGACGTCTACCTGACCCTGACCAACGGCACCGGCTGGCCCGGTGCGGTCAACCCGCGTACCCCGAACCCGTACGGGCACATCGTCCGGTGGCGCGAGCGCGGCCGCGACAACACCGCGACCAGCTTCGAGTGGGACGTGTTCATGCTGGCCGGTGACCCGACGTACGACCCGCAGGTGCAGCTCGACGAGACGAACATCTTCGGCTCGCCGGACGGGATCTGGTTCGACGGCGACGGGCGGCTGTGGATCCAGACCGACGTGTCGAACTCGACGCAGAACCGCGCGGACCGGGGCCACGACAATATCGGCAACAACGCGATGCTGGCCGCCGACCCGCGTACCGGGGAGGTCCGGCGGTTCCTGGTCGGCCCACGCGGCGCGGAGATCACCGGGGTGGTCACCACCCCGGACCAGCGAACCATGTTCATCAACGTGCAGCATCCGGGTGAGTCCACGACGTACTGGGGCAGTCCGACGCCGGAGGACCCGCGAGCGGTGAGCAACTGGCCCGACTTCGACCCGGCCGGCCGACCCCGGTCGGCGACGGTGGTCATCCGCAAGGCCGATGGCGGCGTCATCGGTACCTGACCGCCCGCTGTCCACCCCTGCTCATCATCCGAGCCCGACGTACGGGCTCCGGGAGCCGCGGCCGATCTCGCCGACCGGTCGCGGCTCCCGTCGTATCCCGCCAAGGCATCTTCTCTCGACGATATCGGAGCCCAGACATGCGTACCCGAAGAAGTCCGGCGGTGCTGGTCACCACCGCCGCCACCGCAGCCGTCCTCTGCGCCACCGTCGCGCTGACCGTTGTGGCCCCCGGCGGCGCGGCGGCCGGTCCTCGCGATGACAGGCCCGGCTGGCCCGGATCCGCCGTTTTCGACCGCACCGCGACGTACCCTGTGTTCCACAACCGACCAGCCGGTGAGGACCCGACCGCCGAGACCGTCGCGGAGATCTCCACGGTCAGCCCGGACGGCCGGACGATGATCTACACCGACGCCGCCGGGCGGCGGGTCGGCTTCCTCGACATCACCGACCCACGGAACCCCCGCGGTCTCGGCACCCTCTCGCTGGCCACGCTCGGCAACGCCGAGGACGAACCGACCTCGGTCGCGGTGGTCGACCGGTACGTGCTGATCGTCGTCAACACCAGTGCCAGCTACACCACTCCCTCCGGCCGACTCGACGTGGTCGACCTGGCCACCCGTACCAGGGTGCGCAGCATCCCACTCGGCGGGCAGCCCGACGCCATCGAGGTCAGCGACAACGGCCGCTACGCGGCGATCGCGATCGAGAACGAACGGGACGAGGACGCCACCCCGCTCGGCGGCGACGAAGGCGACCTGCCGCAGCCGCCGGCCGGGTTCCTGCAGATCGTCGACCTGACCGGGCGCCACCCGGCAACCTGGTCGACCCGTACGGTGTCGCTGACCGCCGCCGACGGCAGCGCGCTGCCCGGTCTGGCCACCGCCGGGCTGGACACCCCGGCCGATCCGGAGCCGGAGTACGTGTCGATCAACGGTCGTGACCAGGTCGCGGTGACCCTGCAGGAGAACAACGGCGTGGTCCTGGTCGACCTGCGCAGCGGGCGGATCACCAAGGCGTTCGGCGCCGGGACCGCCACGGTGACCGGTATCGACACCGCCGACGACGGGGTGATCGACCTGACTGGCACGATCACCGACCTGCCCCGGGAACCGGACGCGGTGGCCTGGATCGACGACCGCTACCTGGCGACCGCGAACGAAGGGGACTGGAAGGGCGGCACCCGGGGCTGGTCGATCTTCGACAGCCGGACCGGCCGGGTGGTCTGGGACGCCGGCAACTCCTTTGAACACCTGGCGGTTCGCCACGGGCTGCACAACGACAACCGAGCCGACAACAAGGGCGCCGAGCCGGAGGGCATCGCGGTCGCCACGTTCGGCCGCACCCGGTACGCATTCGTCGGCTCCGAACGGAGCAACTTCGTCGCCGTCTACGACCTGACCAGGCCGACCAGGCCGGTGCTGCGTCAGGTGCTGGCGACGACCAACGGTCCGGAGGGGCTACTGCCGATCCCGTCCCGCGGGTTGCTCGCGGTCTCCAGCGAGGTCGACGACGCCGAGGCCGGAGTACGCGCTGCGGTAAACCTGTACCGGCTGGGTGCGGACACCCCGTCGTTCCCGACGCTGGTGTCTCAGACCAGCGGACGGGGCCCCGACCGGGCACCGATCGGCTGGGGCGGGCTCGGCGCGCTCACTGCCGTCCCCGGCGAGCGACACCAACTGTTCGCGGCAAGCGACGCCCTCTACTCGCCGACCCGGATCTACACCATCGACACCCGGCACAGCCCGGCGCGCATCGTCGACGATCTGGTGGTCCGCGACGCGTCCGGGAAGCCGGCCGGCTACGACGCCGAAGGCCTGTTCGCCCGGCCGCAGGGCGGGTTCTGGCTGGTCTCGGAGGGAGCGACCGGTGCCGCCAACCAGCTGGTCCGGCTGGACCGGTCGGGGGTGACCCGACAGGTCGTGTCGCTGCCCGACGAGGTGGCCGCCGGGCTCGGCAGCCAAGGGCTGGAGGGGGTGACCGCGCTCACCGACCGGCGAGGCCGGGAGCAGGTGTGGGTGGTGTTGCAGCGGGGCGTGGCCAGCGATCCGGCCGGGGTGGTCCGGCTCGGTCGTTACGACGTACCCGGCGGCACCTGGGCCTGGTTCGGATACCGGCTGGAGAGCACCGATGTCGCCGGCGACTGGATCGGCCTGTCCGAGATCGCCTCGATCGGCGACGGCCGGCTCGCGGTGATCGAGCGGGACAAGCTCAGCGGGCCGGCCGCCCGGATCAAGCGGATCTACACGGTCGACCTACCGACCGGCGACCCGGCACCGGGTCTGCTGCCGGTGCTGCCGAAGCGGCTCGCGTACGACGTGCTGCCCGATCTGCAGGCCGGCAACGGGTGGACGCAGGAGAAGCTGGAAGGGCTCACCGTCGGCGGGGACCGGCAGGTCTACATAATCACCGACAACGACGGAGCCCAGGACGCCACCGGCGAGACGGTGTTCCTCCGGCTCGGCTCGGCCGATCGGGTGTTCGGTCGGGGTCGACGCTAGCCCGGCCCCGGGGTCGCGGGCGTGGCCAGCTGCGGTCACGCCCGCGCCACCGGGTCGGTCTGTCGGCTCAGTCCAGGTCGCGCAGAATCTGGTGGAGCAGGTCCTGGGTACGAGCGGGCGGGTCGGCCTCGACGCAGAGCCGCTCCATCGCGGCGGCGTAATGGTCGACGTCCTCCCGCTTGTCCAGGTAGATCGCGCTGGTCAGTTGCTCGATGTAGATGATGTCGGGCAGGTCCTGGTCGGCGAAGCGCAGGATGGTGAAGGCTCCGCCGGCGGCGGCGTGCCCGCCGGCGTCGAACGGCACGACCTGCAGCCGTACGTTCGGTAGCTTGGTCGCCTCGATCAGGGCGTTGATCTGCTCGCGCATCACGGCGGGACCACCGATCGGCCGGCGCAGCACCGCCTCGTCGATCACCGCCCACAGATTCGGTGGCTGTGGCCGATGGAGCAGCTCCTGACGCTCCATCCGCAGCTCGACCCGGCGTTCCACTTCGTCGGCTGGGGCCCGTCCGTGTCCGAGTAGGACCACCGCGCGGGCGTAGTCGCGGGTCTGCAGCAGGCCGGGTACGAACTGGACCTCGTAGCTGCGGATCATCTTCGCGTCCGCTTCCAGCCCCAGGTAGGACTGGAACCAACTGGGCAGGATGTCGCCGTACCGGTGCCACCAGCCGGGCGTGTTCGCCTGCCGGGCGAGCCCGAGCAGCGCTGTGCGTTCCCGTGAGTCGGTCACTCCGTAGAGGGTGAGCAGGTCGGTGACGTCGCGTTCCTTGAAGCCGACCCGGCCGAGCTCCATCCGGCTGATCTTCGATTCGGAGGCGCGGATGTGCCAGCCGGCCGCCTCCCGGCTCACTCCCTGGCTCTCCCGGAGCCGCCGCAGCTGCGCGCCGAGCAGCATCCGCAGCACGGTCGGCCCGGTCGCCGATCCGCCATCTGGCTGGGCCGTCATCGTCACCCACCGACCTCCGGACACCGTCACGTCGTATGGCAGCTACTCTTGGCGAGTAAGCATGCCATGACCTGAGGGTGATCCCTAAGGCCCCGTCGATACCGGTCCGACCAGTGGACACCGCCGTGCGGTGCGGACGGTCGTCACCAGCAGAGTCCGGACGGGCCCCACGGTGCAGGCCACCGGCCGGATCGATGCTAGCGAATCAGGTCGTCGAAGTCACCGTCCCGGGCGCCGAGGATGAACGCCTCGATCTCCGCACGGGTGTAGATCAGCGCCGGACCGTCCGGGTAGCGGGAGTTACGCAGAGCGATCCCGCTGCCACCGGGCAGCCGGGCAAGCTCGACGCAGTTCCCGCTGGGGTTGCTGCGGCCGCTCTTACGCCAGGCGAGGGTCGGCAGGTCGGTACTTGGAACGTCACTATCCGGCTTATGCATACATAAAATCCAAATCGGACATTGTCGCAACAGACGTAGGACTCCAGGGGCGGCCGCGCCTCGTCGCGGAAGGGTCAAATGCACGTGCATCTGCTCTTGCGCCTGCAAGGTGTTGCGAGCATGATAGCGCACGTGAACTTGTATCCGGCGGTTTACCCATCGTGATGAATAATCGGACATTCGACGACATCACCCCCGATAAGACCAGGGGCGGCGTAGACAACGATGCACGCAGAGTCACCACTTTGCGGGCCGGTCAGCTGCCTCCGGAGTCATCCGACGGCAGCAGCCACGAGACACACCGCGCGCAGCGAGACAGGAGGGCGATGAGCATGCCGGCTCCCATCCTCAACCCCAACCAACGCGATCCCCGGGACGTCTACCCGACCGACCGCTACCAGCCGTCCGACCCGGTCTGGGTCTACCGCGGCGGCACCTGGTGCGCCGGGATCGTCGAGACCGCCTCGGCCGGCGCGGCGACCGTCACCTACCGGCCGACCGGCTCGCGTGGCACCGGAGTGGACACCATCACCGCGCCGTACGTGCTGCCACGGGCCGAGACCGACCCGATGCTGGACCGGGTGCACCGTTGACGGTCGCCCGCCAGCCGGAGGGGACCGACGACCACCCCGCCGGTCACCAGACTCAATATCGCGCCGCTGACGTGCACAAAGTCACCACTCAGTAGGCGAAAAACTACACAGGGATTGACAGCCATCACAGCAGCCGCGAGAATTTCCCAGAATTCTTGATCACCGGCGGCGCGGTGAATAGGCCACTCCGTCGGCGCGGTATTGCGACACCGTACCCATGCCCGGAAGCCACCAGAAGGGCTGCCCTGTGTCTGATGGCGCACTGTGTCTACCCTATCCGGAGTTACTGCCGACCAACCGGCACCGACTCCGCGCGGCAACCGCCGACGGCCCCCAAACCTCGGCCCCGGAGCCGCTCGACAACGCGATGTCGGGCGGCCCGGCCGACCCGGCCTCCGTCGACTACCAGGAGCATGACCGCTACTTCCAGATCCGCCGTACCCGTCACAGGCCGGAATCAGCGTTTCTCCACGCCTTGGCAATAGCGCATCTGGCGGTTCGGGAGAACGTCCACAAAAATGGGCTTTCGCAGCTCAGCGACGGCTATGTCGCCCAGCTCTGGCTCGGGCTGGAAAGCCTGTACCGGTACGCGGGCCACGACGTCGGCAACCAGCCGATCGGCGTTCTGGACAAGCCCGTCCAACGCCCGCCGCACCCGCAGTCGAACGGGACGGACCCGGGTGACTCCGACGCCGCCGCCGACCGGTGGCTGATCGGTCACCAGTTCTTCTTCACCCTGATGCAGGGGGCGATCACCGGGCTGAACTGCTTCCTCGGTGCCAGCGCCGACGGCGACGAGGCCGAGGCACGAGCCGCGCTGCGGGTCGCCACGGCGTTCATGCGCAGCTCGGCGGCCGCCTTCCGGTTCACCTCGGACTTCTCGCCGGTCGACTACGAGCGACTGATCCGTCCGGCGATGGCACCGCCAGCGGTGCGGGCCGGCTTCAGTGGACTGCAGACCCGCGACCACGCCCACCTCATGGCGCTGTTCACCGAGGTCCGCGCGATGCGATCCAAGATCGGCCCGGCCCGGTTGGGTAGCGCCTTCGACGAGTTCGTCGAAGGCACCGTCGAGGCGTACGAGGCGCACCAACTGATCTGCGCCCGGTTCGGCGGCGACGTGCTGCCCAGCCTCCGGATGGCCGCCCGGTCGGCGGGGCGCAGCACGTCTCCGGGGGTGCAGGTGGTACGGCAGATGATGCGGGCCCGGCTGTTCGCGCTGCACGGCAGCCACCGGGACCGAACCGACAGAGGCGGGACACCCGGTGGGCCCGAAGACGGCGGGACGCCGGACACCGGCCTGGGTGGCCACGGAGACGAAACGCCCGACGCGGACGCCGACGGCCACGTCGACCAGCCGGCCGGTGATGACCGGTGATGAACGAACGTACCCAGGTCGGCGTCATCGGCGCCGGACCGGCCGGGATGCTGCTGGCAGTGCTGCTACGCCGGGCCGGGGTGGACTGTGTGGTGCTGGAGCGTCGGGACCGCGAGTACGTCGCCAACCGCGCCCGGGGCGCCACCGTGGAGGATCGGGTGGTCGACCTGCTTCGCCGGCACGACCTGGCCGGCGGACTGCTGCGGACCGGTGCGGTCGAGGACGCGGTCGAGTTCCGGCTCGGCGGGCGGCGCTACCCGGTCCACTACGAGCCGCTGGCCAACGGCCGCAGCCACTACATCTACCCGCAGCAGTTCCTGGTCCGCGATCTGGTCGACACCTACCTCGCCGACGGCGGTGACCTGCGGTTCGAGACTGCGGCGGAGGCGATCGACGACCTGACTGGGCAGCCCCGCATCCGGCTCGCCGACGGCCGCGAGCTGCACTGCGACGTGGTGGCCGGCTGCGACGGCGAGTACGGCGTCGCCCGGCGGGCAGTCCCCGCCGGGGCGCTGCGCTGCGCCGACTACCAGTACGACTACGCCTGGCTGTCGGTGCTCGCCGAAGCCCCGCCGTCCAGCGACTGCGTGATCAACGCCCTGCACGAGTCCGGGGCTTGCGTGCACGTCCGCCGGACGCCGACGGTGAGCCGGTTCTACCTGCAATGCGGGCGGGACGAGACCCGGGCGGACTGGCCGGACGAGCGGATCTGGAAGGAGGTCCGGATCCGGCTGGCCCTGGACGAACCGTGGACGCTGCACACCGGGCCGGTCACCGACACCGGCACCGTCCGGATGCGCAGCCTGGTCTGCGATCCGATGCGGTACGGGTCACTGTTCCTCGCCGGCGACGCCGCGCACATCGTGCCACCGGTCGGTGGCAAGGGCTTCAACCTGGCCCTGGCCGACGCGGAGGAGCTGGCACTGGGGCTGATCGAGCGGTTCACCACCGGCGACCACCGCCGGTCGGACGCCTACTCGCAGCACCGGCTGGCCCGCATCTGGCGCGCCCAGGAGTTCGTGCACTGGATGATGGACCTGGTCAACACCCCCGGGTACGGCACGGCCGACGCGGCGTTCCTGCACCGGGTGCAGGCGGCGCGGCTGACCCGGCTGGTCGACTCACCGGCCTACCTGGCCGCGTTCCTGGAGGACTACGTCGGGTGGTGGTGACTGAGGACGTTGGTCGCCCGCCACGTCGCACCGGTGCCGAAGACCAGCTTCTGCCCCGGGCCGACATGGCACGGGCCGGCCAGCGGGCTGTACGACTCGCTGGTCCACAGCGGCACTCCGGCGTACCGCAGCTGCTGGGTCCAGATCACCCCGGTCAGTCGCCCGGCGGCGGTCGCGGTGAGCCGCACCTGGTCGGGGAACCCGTCGAACGACGACGCCTGGTAGTCCACCGTCACCCAGTCCTCGGCGGCGGTGAGCAGCCGTACGTCCCTTCGCGGGAAGCGCAGCGCGCCGGACCGGGTCGGCGACCGCCAGGCCGGGGCAACCCCCTTGGCCGGACGGGCGGCACGCATCGCGACACCGTCACGGACCGCGTCCAGCAGTGGCTGGAAATCCCAGCCGTACGCCCCCTGCAGCGCCTCGGTGGCCTGGGCCAGATCGGTCAGCTCGGTCGGCAGGTCCCAGTCCAGCCGCTCGCAGCCGGTGGCCAGGTAGCGTACCTCGCCGGGCAGCACCCGACAGTCGGCCGTGCCGAACCGGCGACGCAGCTCGACGACCAGCCGGGAGCGCTCCTCGTCCAGCAACGGGTTATTGGTGTGGATCATGCCCAGGAGTACGTCGAACCGGCCACCGAGATCCTCCGGGTCGAGATCGGCGAGGTCGGACTCGACGAAGGTGATCCGGTCGGCGACCCCGTTGTGCCGGGCGATCTGCTCGGCCATGCCGACGTGGTGCCGGTCGACCGCGACCACCTCGGCGGCGCCCGCGTCGGCGGCGACCAGCGCCAGCAGTCCGCTGCCGGTGCCGGCGTCGAGCACCCGGTCACCGGGTCGCACCGCGCTGCGGACCGCGCGCTGCACGTTGTGTCCGCGGTCGATGCTCAGTAGCAGTCGCAGGTGCAGCTCCGGAGTGAACGGGATGTCCGTCGGCCCAGCCATCGATGAACTCCCTCTCGCGAAACCGGATGAATCACGATAAATTATCCATTGTCGATCCCAGTGTCAACCGGAAGGTTTCTCGGTGCGCGTCCTGTTCACCAGCCCGCCCGGAGTCGGGCATCTCTTCCCCACCGTGCCGCTCGCCTGGGCATTGCGGGCCGCCGGCCACGACGTACTGGTCGGCACCGCCGCCGAAGGACTGGCCGGCGCGGCCCAGGCCGGTCTGCCGGCGGTGGACGTCGCCCCCGGCGCCCCGATCGCCGCCGTGTTCGGCACCGGCACCGGCACCACCGATGAACTTGCCGCCCGGATGCGCGAGCGGGGCCGGCGGATCGCCACCGCCGGCAGCCGTACCGACCCGTTGCTGCTGGAGACCTTCGGACGGGTCTCCGACCTGATGGCGGACGGGACGGTGACGTTGGCCCGCTGGTGGCGGCCGGACCTGGTGGTGCACTCCCGACTGCATCCGGCCGGCCTGCTGGCCGCCCGTGCACTGCGGGTGCCCGCCGTCGAGCACGGGTTCAACCTGTTCCGCGAAGAGGCGCTGGCCGCTCGGTTCCTGCCGTACCTGGCGGCGGCGTACGAGCGCAACGGCGTACCACTGGAGCTGCCCGACCGGGTGGTCCTGCACCTGGCACCGACCGAGCTGATGATCGGCGACGGCGATGGATGGTCGATGCGGTACGTGCAGTACAACGCCGGCGGTGCGCTGCCGGACTGGCTCCGGCTGCCCACCGCGCGCCCCCGGGTGCTGATCACCCTCGGTACCGTGGTGCCGGCGCTGGCCGGGTTGACCGGACTGCGCCGCACCATCGACGCCGCCGCGCAGACCGACGCGGAGTTCGTGCTGGCCCTCGGCGCCGACACCGACGTGACGGCGCTCGGGCCGCTGCCGGGCAACGTCCGGCCCGCCGGCTGGCTGCCGCTGCACCAGGTGCTCGCCGGCTGCTCCGCCGTGGTGCACCACGGCGGCTCCGGGACGATGATGGGCGCGATCTGTTCCGGGGTACGGCAACTGGTCCTGCCGCACGGCGGCGACCAGTTCGGCAACGCCGACCTGGTTCGACGGCACCGGCTCGGCCTGGGCTGCGCACCCGAGGAGGTGACCCCGCAGTTGCTCGCCGAGCTGCTGGCCGAGACCGGTCCGGCCAGTGGGGTGGCCTACGCGGCCGAGCTGATGTCGAGGCTGCCGGCACCGGCCGAAATCGCCACCCGGCTCGCACATCCGGGTGGAATCGACCGCCACGCCGACCAGCTTTCGGCGCTCGCCCCCGTCACCAGCGGTTCGGCCGCACACTGGACCGATGGGTGACGTCGCCGCGGTGCTACTGGTCGATCCGGCGGGTTCCGTGCTGCTGCAGCTACGGGACGGCAACGCGCCGAGCCATCCGCACGCCTGGTGCGTGCCGGGCGGGCACTGCGAGCCCGGGGAGACACCGGAGCAGGCGGCGTTACGCGAACTCGCCGAGGAGACCGGGTTGCGCCCCGAGCACGGGTTACGGTTGTTCTGCCGCCGGCAGCTGAACCCGCAGCGGACGGCGCACTACTACTTCGGCTCCACCCGTGCCCGGCAGTGCGACGTCCGGCTCGGCGAGGGTGCCGCGATGGAGTTCCTGCGGCCGGACCAGATCAGCGACGGCCGGCCGTTCGCTCCCGGCTCGGCGAGCCTGCTCGCCGAATTCCTCGCCTCGCCGCACTACGCCTGGCGGGTCACCGCCCCGTATGATCCGCTCCATGATCCGGGCCGGCGCCAGGTCCGCGCGCTCCACCACCAGGGCGGACGGTAGGTCGTTCCTCAAGTGGGCGGGCGGGAAGACCCGGTACGCCGCCGCCCTCGTCGCCGCGGCGCCGCCGTTCACCGGCAGCTACCGGGAGCCGTTCCTCGGCAGCGGAGCGGTCTTCTTCGAGCTGGCGCCGCAGCGGGCGGTGCTCAGTGACGCCAACCCTGAGTTGATCGTCTGTTTCCGGGAGGTCGCCCGCGACCCCGAAGCGGTGATGCAGCTGCTGGACGAGCAACCGAACACGCCGGAGCACTTCGCGGCGGTACGCCGCCGGTCGCCGACAGACTGTTCCGATCTGGAACGCGCGGTCCGGGTGATCTACCTGAACAAGACGGCGTTCCGTGGGCTGTGGCGGGTCAACCGACGGGGCGAGTTCAACGCGCCATACGGCGCCTACGACCGGCCGTACTACAACCGGCGGGTATTACTGGACGCCGCGCACGCACTGGCCGGAGTTGACCTACGGGTGGCCGACTTCGCCGAGCAGCTCGACGAGGCCGCCGCCGACGACTGGGTCTACCTGGATCCACCGTACGTACCGCTCGGCGGCTGGGCTGACTTTCGGCGGTACACCTCGGCGCAGTTCGGGCCGGCCGATCACGTGCGGCTGCGGGACGCGATGGTACGGGCCAGCCGGCGCGGCGTCCGGCTGACCCTGACCAACAGCGACACGCCGTTCGTGCGGGAGCTGTTCGGCGCGGATTTCCTGATCACCCGGATGGCGACCCGCCGGGACATCAACCTGCAGTCGGCGAAGCGGGGCAGCTGGGATCTGCTCGTCACCAACTATCAGCTGCCGAGTGGCGGATCAGCCCGGTAGGCCGGCCAGGGCGGCCCGGACAGCTTCGCCGAGCGACGTGGTGGGCCGGCCGATCAGTCGGGCGAGGTCGCCGCTGTCGGTGGTCAGGTCGCCCCGGGCGATGCCGACGTCGGAGGCGGCCAGCACGCTGGCGAACGCCTCCGGTACCCCGGCGTCGGTCAGCGCCTTGGCGTAGACGTCGGCCGGAAGATCCTGGTAGCCGATCTCCCGCCCACTGTGCCGGCTGATCTCGGCGGCCAACTCCGCCAGGGTGAAGGGCTCGTCGCCGCCAAGCTCGTACACGGTGCCGGCGGTGCCGGCGTTGGCAGCGGCGCCGGCGGGTGCCGGGGCGGTCAACACCGCGACGGCTGCGGCGGCGAAGTCGGCCCGGGTCGCGGCGGCGACCCGACCCGAGCCGGCAGCACCCAGCACGCTGCCGGTGGCGAGCGCCTGCGGCAGCACCGATCCGGTGTAGTTCTCCAGGTACCAGCCGTTGCGCAGCAGCACGAACGGCAGGCCGCTGTCCCGGATCAGCTGTTCGGTGGCGAGGTGTTCGGCGGCCAACGGGACGCTGCTGGTGTCGGCCTTGAGGATGCTGGTGTACGCGATCAGGTCGACTCCGGCCGCCTTCGCCGCCGCCACCGCGTTGCGATGCTGGTCGATCCGCCGGCCGACCTCGCTGCCGCTGATCAGCAGCAGCTTGCGGGTCCCGGCCAGGGCCGGCCCGAGAGTCTGCGGCTGGTCGTAGTCCCCGTGCCGGACCTGTACGCCGCGTGCGGCGAGGTCGTCGGCCTTGTCCGGGTTCCGTACGACGGCGACGAGCTGCGCCGGTGGCAGTCCGCTGTCCAGCAACTCGTCGACGACCAACCGGCCCAGCTGGCCGGCGGCACCGGTGACAGTGATCATTGTCAGCTCCTAGGTCCCTGCGGGGCGGCCCCACGATCGCCCTCGCCGGTCCGCGCCCGCGCCGCACAGCGAACCCTGCCCGCCGACCGACAACCCGACAGCAGACGACCCGCCGACCGACGATCCGATGGCCGCCCCGGTGGCCGACGTCTTCGCCCGCGGCTGCCCATCACGAGCCACCCTAGACCACATAACGGGCAAATGGGGCACGCTGGCGATGGCTGCCCACAGCGGATGCCACCAGCAGCGAAGCCGGCAGACACCCGGCCGGGCGTCACTGCAGCAGGCTGCCCACCGGCGAGAGCAACGCCCAGCCCAGGAAGGCGGTGTGCCGGTCCATCCGCAACCGCTCACTCTCCAGCACCGTCGGGTCGTCCCGCATCGGCCACATACGAGCCGCGTCCCGCCAGGCGATGTCCCGGGTGAACTCCACCAACCGGTTCTGGTACCAGTCGTCGACCTGCCCGTTGAGCCGGTCGAGGCAGATCTGCCAGCTACTCAGGTAGCTGCGCCGCAGCTGCGGGATCCGGTCGAAGAAGATTTCGTTGATGTAGAGGTAGTCGCGGTGCTGCTCGTCGTTGTCCGGGCCCGACCCGAGCTTGGCCCAGGTGCTCATCAGGGCGAACGGCAGGTCGTAGTTGATGTGCGCGTTCACCCCGGCGGCGGCCGACGGCAACGACCGTACGCTCTCGTCGCGCAGCCGGCTGAACAGCACCTCCCAGGCCGCCGGGGTGTCGCCCCGGTTGCCCCAGCAGCGCAGCGCAGCGAAGTACCGCTCCGCGAACTCGATGTCCAGCAGGGTGAGGAAGTCAGGGTCGGCAAACTCACCGGCCTGCAGCCGCTCGTCGATGGTGCTGGTGATCACCCAGTAGAGATGGTTGAAGTCGGCCACCGGATTGTCGCTGTCACTCGGCGTGGCTGCCTCGAGCAGCTTCTGCAGCGCCGCCAGATCCTCGACCACGCCGGCGACGTCGGTCGGCCGGTGGTTGAGGACATCGATGATCTGGTCATGCACGTGACCCCAGCGGAGTTCTGGCATCGAACGCCTCCAGTCTGCAGTGCTCCCTCGCCCCGGGCGGGCGGTCGTCACCGAAACGGTCGGTCCCTACAGTGGCAGCCGCTGCCAACCCGCAGGTATCGGCGCAACGACGGGTGTCTCACTGGCCGATCCCGCCGCCCCGGTGTGCGGTTTTCCGGCGGCGACGTCAACCGGTCGGGGTGGACCGACCGGTCGGCGGCCGCTACGCACCGGACTGGCAGGTTCACCGTCGGGTATCAGGCACGCGGCTGGTTACGCATGAACACCCGGGTCGCCTCCACCCGCGTCTTGACCTGCAGCTTGTTGAGAATGTTCGACACGTGCACACCGACCGTACGTTCGCTGATGAACAGCACCTCGGCCGTCGCCCGGTTGGTCCGTCCCTCCGCGACCAGTTCGAGCACCTGACGCTCCCGGTCAGTCAGCACCGCAAGCTCGTCCGGCCCGCCCGGAGCGAGCACCTGGCCGGCCCGCTCGACCATCGAGGTCCGCTTCGCGCGGTCGTTGACCAACGCCCGGGCCACCCGTTCGCCGACAGTCGGCGGGCTGGTCAGACCGGTCCGCAGAGTGACCCGTTCCTGGCTGTCCACCTCGGGCATCGGTTCCGACTCACCCGCGCTCAGCGCCACCCGGGCGCGGCGTGCCAGGGCCTGGATCTCCTCGGTGAACGGACGGGCACCGAGCCGCCGGGCGGTCCGGTACGCCGCCTGCAGTGCCCGGGTCGCGTCCGCGTTACGGGTACGGATCCCGTACAGCGCCTCGGCCTGGCGCAACCGGGCGTACGCCGCCGGGTACGGATGGCACCGCCGCTCCCATACCTCGGCGGCCCGCGACCAGAGCACCGGGTCCGACCCGCCGTCGATCCGGCTGATCTCCGCGGCGCAGAGCTCCCGGTAGCCGATCACCGCGTCGCGTACCGGCGCCGCGGTCTCCGTGTTGCTGCTGCGCTCCATCCGACCGACCACCTTGACCAGGCGCTGCACCGCCTGTGGATCGATCGGTGTCCCGCTGGACCGGGCCTCCGCCTCGGCCCGTAGCCCGTGCCAGACCAGCGGCGCCTGCAACCAGACGTCACCTGAGTGCCGCTCGGCCAGGTCGATGCCCTGCTGTACCGCCTCCCGCGCCTCGGCATGCCGGCCACGCCACATGGCCAGCCCGGCGCGCAACGTCAGCAACGGCAGCATGTGCCGCATCCCGCCGCCAGCGGCCAGCAGGGTCTCGATCGCCTCCAGGTCGGACTCCGCACCGTCGAGGTGGCCGAACCCCACATGGATCCGGCAGCGGGCCAGCAGCAGCTCTACCGCGTCGGCCCCGGACGGCCGGTGCCGCAGCGCGGCCGTGATCGCCTCCTCGGCCTCGCTCCACCGGCCGAGCCGGAACAGCCCGTTGGCGGCGGCGGAGAGCAACCGGGTGCCGTAGGTACGGGCCAGCCCGACCCGCTCGGCCCGTTCCGCACCGTGGCGGGCGACCGCGACACCCTCCTCCAACTCGTTGAGGTGGCCACTAAGCAGCTCGGCGAGTTGCAGGTCGGCGACGGCGACGTCCGCCGGGCCGCCGGACAGTTCGGCGGTACGCCGCGCCTGCCGGACCGCTTCCTTGCCCGCCGCCGGGTCGTTGAGGTACGCCTGGCTGTAGCCGAGGGTCACCCCGGCCAGCACCATCGCCGACGCACAGTCGGGCACCCCGGCTGCCAGGTCCAGCGCCTCCTGGGCCCGCCGGCCAGCGTCGGCGTACCGGCAGAGTTGCAGCAGCAGGTCGGCGGAGTGCGCGGCGGCGGCGACCCGCTCGCCGGAGGTGGCGTCGGCCGCGGCCAGCGTCCGGTCGTACTCGCGCTCCGCCTCGGCCAGCTGGCCGACCGCTGTCAGATACCGTGCCCGCAGGGTGTACAGCCAGGACGGCGGCGGGCCGAACAGGTTGGTGGCCAACTGCTCCAGCAGGGTCAGCGCGCGCTCATGCTCGCCGCTGCGGTGCGCCGCCTCCGCCGCGCGTCGACCCAGCGTGGTCGCGTCGAACTCGACCAGCCAGGCCGGCGGGACCTGGTTGGCCAGGTCGACCGCGCTGGCCCAGTGCTCGAACGCCTCGGCGAAACCGTACAGCCGCTCCGCCTCCTCGGCGGCGGCGACCACGGCCGGCAACGCCCGGGTGGTCTCGCCGGCCTCCCGCCAGTGGTACGCCAACCGGGCGTGCTGCAGGTCACCGGTGGGGCCGGCGGCGAGCGCCTCGGCGTACCGCCGGTGCCACCGGACCCGCTCGCCCGGCAGCAGCCGCGGCTCCAGGACCTCCCGGATCAGCGGGTAGCGGAACCGGTACCCGTCCGGCTCGGACAACAGCACCCGCTGGCCGACCGCCTCGCGTACCGCCTGCAGCAGCCGGTCCTCGCCGAGCTGGGCGACCCGGGCCAGCAGGTCGTGAGCGACCGGCTCCACGCCGGCGGCGACCGCATGTGACACGAGCTGGGCGTCGGCCGGCAGGGCGTCGACGTGGGCCAGGGTGATCTCGCTCAGGGTCTCCGACAGGCCGTCCCGGCCGTCCCGGGCGTCCCGGGCCAGCTCCTCGGCGACGAACGGCACCCCACCGCTGCGCCGCCACACCGACTCGGCCAGGTCCGGCTCCGGGTCGCCGCCGAGCAGCTCCGCGACGAGTTGGGCGGTTTCCGTCCGGTCCAGGGGCTCCAGATCCAACACGTGGACCGCCCCGGAACGCGACCGGGACCGGCGTAACTCCAGCAGCATGCGGCGGATCGGATCGTCGCCCCGCAGCGTCTCGGTCCGCGCGGCGCCGAGCAGCAGCAGCCGGACGTCCCCCAGCCCGGCGAGGAGGTACAGCAGCAGATGCCGGGTGGTCAGGTCGGCCCACTGCAGATCGTCCATGACCAGCACCAGGGTCCGTCCGGCGGCGACCGCGCCGAGTCCACGGGTGAGCCGTTCCAGCAGGTCACCGGCTCCGTCGGGGTGCCGGGCCTCGCCGTCCAGCACCGAGATCAACTCGTTGGCCGCGGCGCCGGACAGAACGCCAGCCCGGCCGGCCGCCGGCTGATAACGCCGCAGAGCCTGCCGAAGTGGGTGCAGCGGCGATGAGTCCCCAATGTCCAGACATGCCCCGGAGAGCACCAGGGCACCGGCAGTACGGAGCCGGTCGCTGGCCGCGCTCAGCAGCCGCGACTTACCGATGCCGCTCTCGCCCATGACGAAGACAGCAGCCGTGTTCCCCCGCTCGACCCTACGTAGCGACTCGTGCAACACCTGCAGCTGAGCCTGCCGCCCGACGAAGGGAACCTCGTCGGAGCTGGGGGCCAGCGACCTGCCATCGCGTGACTGTGTCAATCCGATCACCGACATAAAGGGTGGGAGTATCTGACATACGTCGTTCTACAGATCCTAGGGCTGCGCTGGGCTGCGACCGTTTCAGCCGTCCGTCCCGTAGGTCGGTCCACACGGACCGGATCAGGTCCACCCCGGGAGCGGACTGAAGCACCACCACCACCGCGCAGGAGGCGATCATGAGGACGCTCCGCCGCAACTACCGCCGCCCCACCGGCCCGACCCACGCAGCCGGCCCGATCTGCCGTACATCTGTAAGGTCGACCCACCGTTACTGTGCCAACTGCGGAGCGCGACGGAAACCGCCGTCCGGCTGGTCCGTTCCAGCCGCCCGGACCCGCCGCCGCACGGTCAGCGTGCTCTTCGTCGACATGGTCGGCTTCACCGCCCTGTCCAGTCGGCTTACTCCGGAGGAGGTCCGCGACGTGCAGCTGCGCTACTTCCACGCGGTGCGGACGGTGATTCGACGGTGGGATGGAGTGGTGGAGAAGTACATCGGAGACGCGGTGATGGCGGTCTTCGGCATCGCCGGCAACGACGACGATCATGGCGATGGCGGCGCGTACCCGGCGGTGCGGGCCGCTCTCGAACTCGCCGACGCGGTCCGCCGTACCGACTTTCCCGACAATGCGCGGATACGGATCCGGGTCGGAGTGGCCACCGGAGCGGCGGCCATCGACACCGCGGGTGCAGTCGACGGCGGAGTCGGATTCCTCACCGGCGACGTGATCAACGTAGCCGCTCGGCTGCAGGCGCATGCCGCCCCGGGCGATGTCGCCGTGGCCGCGGAGACCTATCGGGCCGCCGGCACGAGGCTCAGGTTCCACCAACAACCACCGATGCCGATCACCGGCCGGATCCAGCCGGTACAGGTGTGGCGGCCGCTGCCGGTTCGGCGGCCGCTGCTCGCAGCGGCCGCCGAACCGGCGGATCAGGCGGTACGTGGGAGGCCCACCGACCACCCACCTACCGAACGGCCGATGTCGGCCGCTCCGGTCGTCACAGCCTCAGACCCCGGCCACCGACCGGATCCAGCTCCGGCTGGACGCCACCGAGGCGTAGTTCTGGTACGTCGACCCGTTGCCGGTCGAGCAGACACCCACCTGCTGCCCGTTGTAGAACTGCGGACCGCCGGAGTCGCCCCGCCAGGCCACGCCGTTCACCCCGGTGCTGCGGATCGCCGGGCCGCCGTACGCGTCGGACGCGCCGTTCGTCGTGGTCCGCACCGAAGCGGCCTTCAGCTGCGCCGAGGCGTCACAGTTGCTGCAGGTCCGGCCCCAGCCGTAGATGGTGTTCGTCGAGCCGACCGGTGGGTTGCTGGACGCCAACGTGACGTAGCTGGTGGAAACCGCCGAGCTCAGGTAGAGCAGGCCGAGGTCGTACCGGCCGTACGTGGCGCTGACCGTGCTGGTCGCGCCACCCGAGGAGCGGTAGACACTGCCCACTCGCACCGACATCGACCCGCCGAGACAGTGCCGCGCGGTCAGCACCCACCGTGAGGCGATGATCGAGCCGGAACAGGCGAACGAGCCGTTCTGGAAGACGGCGGCCGCCCACGGTGCCGAGGAAACCGTGCCGCCGCCGATGATCTGTTGCGGTGCCGCAGCCGCGGCGGACGGGGCCACGAACGCGCCGACCAGCGCGGTCGCGGCGATGGCCAGGGTGAGTCGGATACGCAAGGCTGGCTCCTTAACCGAAGGGGTTGCCCCGGGGGATTCCGGGCCGGTCGGGCCGGTGTCCCACGACGGGGTTCCGTCGGTGGACACCTGCTGTCCGGCGACGCCGGGCAGGCGCCGCACCGGCGACGCGAGTCGCGCATCGGTGATGCCAGAGATTAGGCTTCGACGGTTTCCACGACAAGACTTCGGACCGATTTTTTCTGATAGCGTCCCACGGAGCGACCCGCCCCACGAAGATATGACGTACGCAATATGCATTGTCGTCCGTCACAGTAAGTACGATGATCGGGTGGATGCTCGCCACCCGGCGTTGGCCTGGAGTGGCCGGTGGACCTTGGCGAGCCTGGGTAGACCTGGGCAAGCCTGGATGGGCCGGTGGGCCGGCTCCCGCCGCGCGGGCACCGCCGACATCGGCCCTCCGCACGTGCAGTGGCCGACATCCGGGCCGACGAGTGCACTCTTCGCACCCGCTGTGACACGCCACACCGTTCGCCGTAACGGGAATGGCAAGCGCGACGGCTAGCTTGTGAGATTGGCTGCGCGCCTGCACAGCGGCAGCACTGGCGTACCAGTCGGGTCGCGTCGACCCGCGCCCTACCGCGCGCAGACGACGCGCCCTCGTGGAAGAGGAACCATGACAGCGCTCGCCCAACGGTCCGGCGGGTCCGCACCAGTCACCGTCGTGGAGCCGGCTCCCGGTGAGTTGCTCAGCCCATGGCAGCGGATCCGGCTGATCCTGGTGCTCGGCACGCTCATCGCGGTCGGCCCGTTGACCATCGACATGTACCTGCCGGCACTACCGGCAATCAGCGACGACCTGCAGACCACCGCAGCCGGCGTCCAATTGACGCTGACCGGCACGCTCGCCGGGCTGGCCATCGGCCAGTTGATCATCGGGCCGCTGTCGGACGTGTGGGGTCGACGCCGACCGCTGCTGGTTGGCACCGGTCTACACGTGCTCGCCTCGGTCCTGTGCGCCGTGGCACCGAACATCGCGGTGCTCGGCACGCTGCGGATCGTCCAAGGTATTGGAGCCGCCGCTGCGGCGGTGATCGCGATGGCGGTCGTCCGGGACATGTTCAGCGGGATCGCCTTCGCCCGCATACTGTCCCGGCTGCTGCTGGTCATGGGCGTCGCGCCGGTCCTCGCGCCGACCCTCGGCAGCGCGCTGCTCAGCTGGACGCACTGGCGAGGGGTGTTCGCCGCGCTCGCGGTACTGGGGCTCGCCCTGATCGCGGTGACCGCCCTTGGGCTGCCCGAGACGCTGCCGCCGCACCGCCGCCGTCCGGCCCGGGTGCTGGACACCCTCCTGGTGTACGGAGGCCTGTTCCGGGACCGGATCTTCGTCGGCCTGGTGCTCGTCGCCGGGTTCTCGATGGCCTCGCTGTTCGCGTACGTCGCGGGCTCGTCGTTCGTCCTGCAGGACCAGTACGGTCTCGACGAGCAACAGTTCGGTATCGCGTTCGGGGCCGGAGCGGTCGGCATGATCACCGCCACCCAGCTCAACGTACGGCTGCTCCGCCGCTACTCACCGCAGCAGATCCTGCGGACCTCACTGATCGCCGGGCTGGTGTGCGGGCTGATCCTGCTCGGCTTCGCGGCCACGAACGTCGGCGGGCTACCTGGCGTCCTGATCCCGCTGTGGGCGGTCCTCGCCGCAGCCGGGTTCGCGCTGCCGAACGCTCCCGCGCTGGCCCTGGCCGGCCACGGGGAAGCTGCCGGGACCGCGTCCGCGATGCTCGGGGCGGTGCAGTTCGGTGTCGGCGCGCTCGCCGCGCCGGTCGTCGGGCTACTCGGCACCGGCAGCATCGCCATGGCGACAGTGATCACGGGAGGCGTCCTGGCCGCGCTGATCGTGCTCCTGGTCGTCGTGCGGCCCGGCCGCCTGCCCGTACCCGACCGGACGGCACCGGCACCGGTCGCGCCGCACTGACGTCGGCTCCGGCCCGGGGAGGTGCTTTGCCCCGGGCGCGGCGTGCCCTGTATCCTCGACCGGCGGTGGTCTGGAGCGGCCGCCGAGGAGACTTCGCCTAGTCTGGTCTATGGCGCCGCACTGCTAATGCGGTTGGGGTCTTAAAGCCCCTCCCGGGTTCGAATCCCGGAGTCTCCGCGCTTCGGCGAGGCGTGTATGCTTGCCAGGCACCTGCGCCCGTAGCTCAACGGATAGAGCATCTGACTACGGATCAGAAGGTTAGGGGTTCGAGTCCCTTCGGGCGCGCAAGATCATCAGGGGTCTGACCTGCCGAAACGCAGATCAGATCCCGTCACTGTTGATGGAGTGTGGACGTTCGTTGCCACACCTGTGTGACATCTGCGTCATCACTCTCTGTAGTTGCTCAGTGATCATCATGGCCTTGACCTGGTGTTCGACGGTCCTCCGGCTGGTCCGGCTCCGTTGAGGCTCCTGGTTTTTTCGCCGTCCTGGCGGCCTTGCGGGCGGCGCGCCTGATAGCGGCGCGGCGTTCCCGGGCTGCATTGCGGACGAGTTCAGCGGTGGCCGCGGCGGCCTGATGTTGGGCTGCTGGTAGCACGCTGGTGTACACGTCTGCGGTGGTGTCGATCCGCGAGTGGCCGAGCTGGGCTTGGATGGTTTTGAGATCCGCGCCGGAGTTGTGGGCGAGCGACGCGGCGCCGTGCCGCAGGTCGTGTAGCCGGATGGGTGGCAGGGTGGATTTCTGGACCAGAGTTGGGAACCGTTGGGTGAAGTAGCCGGGGTGGTAGGGCTGGCCGTCGGGTCGGGTGAAGACGTATCCGGTGTCGCGGTAGGTCTGCCGGGCTTCGATCCGTCGGACGGCCTGTTGCTGTTGTTGCTGGCGGTGGTGGGCCAGGGCGGTGGCGGTGGCCTCGTCGAGGGCGACGACCCGCTGTCCCGACGCGCTCTTGGGTGGCCCCTCGTAGACGTGGTGTCCGGCGGACGTTCGCTGCTGGTGGATGGTCAGCTCGTTGGCGTCGAGGTTGGTGTCGGACCAACGCAGGCCGGCGACCTCGCCCCTGCGGAGCCCGCGCAGGCCGATCAGGCGCCAGAGGGCGTGGAGCGGATCGTTGGCGGTGAAGTCGAGGAACGCGGCGAGTTGGGGTGCCGTCCAGACCGAGACCGCCGGCCGGATGCCGGTTTCCTGCCAGGCCGCGACGTTTTCGTCGGTCCAGATGTGCGCTCGGGTCTGGCCCGGGTGGGGCAGTTCGACCCGACGTGCGGGGTTGTCGGTGAGCAGGTCCTCCCGGATCGCCGCGTTGAGGGCGGCTCGGAGCGTGGCACGGACGTGCCTCAGTGTCGATGCCGAGTGGGGCCGGTCGTACTTGTTGCGTTGCCGCGCGATGGCACGGAACGCCGCGTTGAGCTGGCTTGAGGTCAGCTCCGACAGGAGCGTCCGTCCGACGTGCGGGATGAGGAACCGTTCGATGTCGCGGGCGTAGAGCAGCTTGGTGGTCGGGCGCAGCCGTGTCCGGGTCTGGAGCCAGTGCTCCAGCCACCGCGCCACCGTCCAGCTCTGCGCGGTACGGCGCTCCGATGACATCGCCAGCAGTTCGTCACGGGCGCGACGGGCCGCGGCCTGCGACGGGAACCCGCCCCGGCGAATCCGTTGCGGACGGCCGAGAATGTTGGTGGTGGAGCAGTGGAAATACCAACTGCCGTGACCGCGGAGCCTGTCCGAATTTCTGTGTAACGCCCTATCCTGTCCAACTATCGGGCATCGATGGGGATACGGTTCGGGAAGAACAGGTCCAACGCGTTGAGGGCCTGTTTCCAGCCGTGCACGCCGGCGCCTTCGACCAGCCGTGGCGGCGCGGTGCGGGAGTTCGCGGGTCTACCGGCCTCGGCGGCGCGTTGCCGGGCGCGTTTGTCCTCGATGTCGGCGATCGCGAGCCAGATCAGCTTGATCACGGCGTCGTCGGTGGGGAAATGCCCACGGTTCTTGATGATCTTCCGGATCTGGTAGTTGAAACTCTCGATCGCGTTGGTGGTGTAGATGATCCGGCGGACCTCGGGCGGGAACGCCAGGAACGGAGTGAACCGATCCCACGCCCGTTCCCAGACCGCGACCGCGGCCGGGTACCGCCTACCGAGCGGGCTGTCGGCGAAACCGAGCATCGCGGTCTCGGCCGCCTCCACCGTCGGAGCGGTGTAGATGTCCTTCAACGCGGCGGCCATCACCCTACGGTCCTTGTAGGACACGAACTTCGTCGCCGCCCGGATCAGATGCACCACACACGTCTGCACGGTGGTGTGCGGCCACACCGCCTCGATCGCCTCGGGCAGACCGGTCAACCCGTCACAGCAGGCGATCAGCACATCACGCACGCCACGGTTACGCAGCTCGGTGCAGACCTGCATCCAGAACTTCGCCCCCTCGGTCTGCTGCACCCAGATACCGAGGACGTGCTTGACCCCGTCGGTGTTGACCCCCACGACGAGGTAACAGGCCTTGTTACGGACCTGGGCGCCGTCGCGGACCTTCACCATCAACGCGTCGACGTAGACGATCGGGTACACCTCGTCCAACGGCCGGTGCTGCCACGCCTTCACCTCCTCCAGAACTTCGTCGGTGATGGTGGAGACCGTGTCGGGTGACACCTCGGTGCCGTAGACCCGCTGCAGGTGGTGACAGATGTCGCGGACCGTCATCCCACCCGCGTACAGGCTGATGATCACGTCCGACAGGCCACCGAGCCGGCGGGCGTTCTTCGGCACCAGCATCGGGGTGAACGTGCCCGCCCGGTCCCGGGGCACCTTCACATCGACCGGGCCGATCTCGGTCTGCACCGTCTTCGCGGTCGACCCGTTACGCGAGTTACCCGAGCCGTTACCCGACGCGTCACGACGGGCGTAGCCCAGATGCTCGGTCAACTCGGCCCGCAGCCCCCGTTCCAGAACGGCGCGTACCAGCTCGGACAGGAACCCGCCCGGCCCGGTCAGCCGCAACCCGTCACCCTTGACCTGGGCCAGCAACGCGTCCAGGGCCTGCTTGTCGATCAGATCCGCCACCGCCCGGCGGGCCGCCTCACGCGCCGCCGCCTCGTCCGGCACCGCCGCCGCCAGAGGCAGCCGCGGCCCGTCAGCGGCGATCCGCCGCGTCAACGCCGCGACCTCCGCGTCGACATCGACGCCGGAGTCGTACTGCTCCACCGTTGAAAGTGTCATCGAAACTGGTCCTCACTGTGTCGACCGGCTACCCACCGGTCATAACGGACTTCTACTGACATCCGTTACACAGATCTCCCTACAGGCCCATCCAGGGCCGAGAGTCGGCACCAGCCTCCTTGTCTCGGTGATCAAGACGGCTGTGGCCAGCATGGATGAGGTTTTCGACACCCACACGGTCTACGACGCCCCGGACCTGCTGGAGCCGCTCGGCAACCTCTGAAGGAACCGGTGTCGGAAATTTGGGCGCGGTACCGGTTCAAGCGCAACCACTTCGCCAAGTACCTCGGTGCCAGCATCCGCACCGTCTCTAACGTCGGCACGGCGGCCAAAGGAGGTGGGCACGCTCGTGCGTGAGTACACGAACCTGCAGTGGCCGGAAACGCCTTTCGGTGCCGACCAGCGTCCGTTCGGCCGGCACAGGGACATACTCGCCGCGTTTGCCCTGGCCTGGGCGAGCCAGCCCGCCGGGGCGCCGCTGCCAGTCGCGGCGGCCACCGTCTACCTCGGCGTCCGCCGCCACGGCAGCGCCTATGAGGTGGGTGAGGAGAACCTGTCGATCGGCTTTCGGACCGCGTCATCGAGAACCTGGTCGAGATACCCGAGCTGCTCGCACTGACCGACCGGGCACTGACCCGGGCCCGTCGGCACACGGCGATCCTGGCCGGGCATCACCTCGGCGACGAGCTGACCCGCATGGCCGCGCTGTCCGCGGCGCCGCTGCGCGGCGCGGCTGGAGTGCTCGCCGGGTGGGCGAACCGCGCTGTGAAGGGGCGCGGCATGGCAACGATGGTGGACACCGCGATCGAGGCGGGCGACGCTGGTGCGGATGTAGGCATGTCGCTCGATCCGGTCCATCAGCCGATACCGGAATGTGCGAAGTGCGCCGCCGACACCGGCCGGCACGTGCTGGGACGAGGGCTGGCGATCGGACTGACGGCGGCGGTGCACGCCGGCCGCTACCGCTATAACACCCAACACCTGCTCGCCGTGCTCGGCGAGTACCTCACGCACCACAACGGGCATCGGCCGCATCAGGGCCGCAGGCAACGCCCACCTGACCGGGACGCCGTCCCTGCGCCGGTGACCAACCTGGATGCCGTCCGAGTACAGCGCAGGAAGGTCGCCCACGGGTTTATCACCGAGTATGAGCAGGCCGCGTAGCCGAACCCGACTTCTCGAACGACACACGAAAACGTTACACTTCCAGCAGGGCCACCCGCAGGTAGCTGCGCAAACTGTGTCCGGAGAATTCTCCTACACAGCCCCGGTTTCCAGACCGGACACCACCGCACTGGGACCTATATTCATTCCCTCTAACCGAATCTGACTGGGCGAGACGGTAAACCGGCTGAAGCTACCAGCGTCCCAGCGGTATCGGCGCACGCCCTGGAGGTCCACGCCTAGCGCCTGCTCGACGAGCCACTGATGCGGGCCGTCGTGTGCTACCACCAAGACGCGCTTGCCGCCGAAACGCCCAGGTAGGCTGCCGAAGAAGTCGAGCACGCGTGCACGCGCTTCCGCATACCTCTCCTCTCCGGGGAGCTGGGCCAGATCGCTATTACCGGTCAGGATGCCCTCGGCCTCTGCGTCCAACTCAGCCCGTATTGCGGTGAACTCTTTACCGACCAGTTGAAGGAACACCCGCTCCCGTAGTGCTTTGGAAATCTCAATTTCCCGTTTGGTGCCCGCAATCGCTAGCTCCGCAGTCTCGATGGCGCGGGCAAAGTCTGAGCTGAATACGGCATCCGGTGCGAACCGCAGCACCGCGTGACGTGCGGCGCGCGCCTCAGCCCGGCCGCAGGGGGAGAGCCCCATCGCGAAGGGATCCGCGTAGATCCCCTCCGGGTGCTCCGGAGTGCCGTGGCGCAGAAAGAGAACATCGACCTCTTCCGGCCTTACAGGCGGCTCCTGCCATTGGGAACGCCACTCCTCGATAACGTCGAGAACGTCCTCGCAGACCTCCTCAGGCATTTTGCCGCCGATTGATAGCGCGTACCCGGCGTTGCGAAAGCTCGCTTGCAACTTCGCCAGGCGAGATTCATCCATCCGCTGAAGCGGATGGCGTAAGTCGTTGCGCTCGATCAGGTCGCTCATTTCTGCGGTAAACGAGACGATGACAAGCTTGCAGCCGCGGCGCGCGAACCGCAATTCCTCGCTTATCAGCGTTTCGACGTCCTCGAAGACACCATCAACGATCGGCGTGAATCCACTGTCGTGATACGACAATGCAAGGTCGAAGCAAGCCCTCTCGGAGGCGTCCAATGTAAACGCCGCAAAGTCCCGCGGTTGGGCCATGTAACGCACGGAATCGTTGGAGACGCGAACCGCAGGGTTCAACGCGTTCCGTAGCAGAGCTGCTGTCGTGGTCTTCCCGGTGCCAGGAAGGCCTCGGAGAAGCAATGCGAATTGCCTACTCATGACAATACCTATTCTTGTTTTCGATGAGAGAGTCGGGAAGCTTCGTGACTCCGCTGACATCACTCGGGTGCATCTTTTTGAGGGGTGCGCTGTTTACATTCGGCGAGGCCGGGGTGGGGATGCTGGCGGGCTAGGCGGTGTTCTTCCTGGTAACGCTTGTCGTAATATGTCATGTAGTCGTTGAGGTCTTCGTTGGAGACGATGACGCGGAGTTTGAGGATATCTTCTGCTCCCGTGGGGACCATCGGGCGCCGGTGATGCCGAATCTGTCTTCGATGATGTAGCGGCAGGAGCCTTCTATGCGGCCGGTGGCGATGGGCCAGCCGATAGGAGTGCGGACCGCGATGCCCTTACCGTCGGCCTGCATCAGGATCACGTCGGTGGCGGGTAGGTCGGCCCCGGCGTTGCGTGCCCGTAGTGGGTTGAAGTCGTGGGCCCGGCCGGTCAGTTGCGCCCAGCCGATTGTGACCCCGGTCCGAGCGGCGATGATCTGCTGGGCCTGCCCGTAGCCGCCGGTGGCCATGTGGAGGGCGGCCAGGGTACGCATCCGCAGATGCAGCAACACAGCCAATGCTGGGATCACCTGCTCCGGAGACTACTAGAGGATTATTCCGGCATCCTTCAGGTCTTCGCTGGATGCCCGCCTCTGCCGCAATACCAATTGACGTATATTTGCCGCTTCAACAGTGATTAATCTCTCTGTGGTGCCATCCTTATGGGCAGAAACCAGCATTACTTGGAATTCGTTCAACCGGAACGGGGTTCGAATATACACGCCCTTCAAGGCTTTGTCAAATGTATACCTATTACAAGTTCTGAATGTCTCTCCAGGGTCGAGTCACCCGGAGGATTCTCACCTTCGGGCTCCCACGGAACGGAGCGTGACAGTCTCCCATCACTCCGCTCGCACCTGTGCCGTGCCCAACTGGGAGTGTCAAGTTAACGGCTGATCTTGGTTGTTGAAGTGGTCAGAGGTTGGCCGGGGTGAGCCGGCCCTCGAAGGCGATCTGGAACGCGTTGAGAGGTGCCTTCCAGCGCATGGTCCACCTGCGGCGGCCGTTGCCGGTCGGGTCCAGGCTCATCAACGCCATGTACACGCACTTGAGCGCGGCCTGCTCGTTGGGGAAGTGCCCGCGGGCGCGGACGGCCTTGCGGATACGGGCGTTGACGGACTCGATCGCGTTCGTCGAGCAGATGACCTTGCGGATCTCCACGTCGAAGCCGAGGAACGGCACGAACTCGGCTCAGGCGTTCTCCCACAGCTTCACGATCGCCGGGTACTTCCGCCCCCAGGCCTCGGCGAACTCCAGGAACCGCTCGGTCGCCGCGTCCTCCGTGGGTGCGGTGTAGACCGGCTTGAGCGCCTTGGCGATCTTCTCCCAGTCCTGCCGTGCCGCGTAGCGGAACGAGTTTCGCAGCAGGTGGATCACACACGTCTGCACGATGGTGGCCGGCCACACCGCCTCGACCGCCTCCGGCAGGCCCTTGAGCCCGTCGCAGACGAGCATCAGCACGTCGGCCACACCCCGGTTCTTCAGCTCGGTGAGCACGTGCAGCCAGTGCTTGGCTCCCTCGCCGCCGTCACCGGCCCACAGACCGAGGATGTCCCGGTGGCCGTCGACGGTGACCGCCATCGCCAGGTAGATGGGCCGGTTCGCGACCTTCCCGTCCCGGATCTTCACATTGATCGCATCGATGAACACGACCGGGTACACCGGGTCGAGTGGCCTGTTCTGCCACTCGGTCATCCCGTCGATGACCTTGTCCGTGATCGTCGAGATCGTCTGCTTCGACACCTCGGCGCCGTACACCTCGGCCAGGTGCGCGGCGATCTCCCCATGCGTCAGCCCCCGGGCCGACAACGACAGCACTAGCTCATCCACCCCGGACAACCTGCGCTGGCGCTTACGCACGATCCGCGGCTCGAACGTCCCCGCGACATCCCGCGGGACCCGCACCTCAACCGGGCCGACGTCAGTCAGCACGGTCTTCGTCCGGGTGCCGTTACGGGAGTTCCCGGTGCCCTTGCCCGCCGGGTCGTGCTTGTCGTAGCCGACGTGGTCGGTGATCTCGCCCTCCAGGGCGGACTCCAGGACCCGCTTGGTCAGCTGCTGCAGCAGACCACCCTCACCGGTCAGCTTCAGCCCTTCACCACGTGCCCGGTCCACCAGCAACGCGATCAACTGCTCGTCCGTGGCCGTAGCCACCGACCCGCCTGCCGGCTCCTGCTCGATGATGGTCTCGGTCGTCATCTGGCGCATCTCCCTTGATCAGCAGATCCGCCGTTAGTTGTACACACCCGACCGCCAAAGCTGGCACGGCCGCCGCGACCACGCCCTGCTCCTACTCGACGTCCAGACCGGGCTGCGGGTATCGGAGATCACCGGCCTGAGCCGCCAGGACATTCACCTCGGGGCCGGGGCGCATGTCCGCTGTCACGGCAAGGGCCGCAAGGATCGGGCCACCCCACTCACCACCCAGACGGTCAAGGTGATGCGAACCTGGCTCACCGAGCTCAGCCCCGACCCCGCCGGGCCGCTGTTCCCCACCCAACCTGGCAGCCGGCTCTCCCGAGACGCCGTCGAGCGCCTCGTCGCAAGACACGCCGCTACCGCCGCAGACACCTGCGCGTCGATCAAGGAGAAACACGTCACCCCGCACACACTGCGGCACACCGCCGCCATGACGCTCCTGAAGGCCGGCGTCGATACCTCCGTCATCGCCCTCTGGCTCGGGCACGAAGGGACCGAAACCACCCAGATCTACCTTCACGCCGACATGACCATCAAGGAACAGGCCCTCGCCCGCGTCCAGCAGCCCGGCACCAGCCCCGGCCGCTACCGGCCACCCGACACCCTGCTCGCGTTCCTCGACAACCTCTAACTACCGCCTCCACCCACCGGGTTATGCCGACGACGGGAAGCCGTCCACCGCCCTGAACAGCGGATCCGGCACCAGCATCGGCATAACCCGGGCCTCGGCATAAGCCGACTTATGCCGAGCTCGGCATAAGTCGGCGTAGCGGACCACGACCGGGCAACCGTCCATCGTCTTCCCGGCACGGGTGCCGGTGACGTGGTAGCGGACCCCGGCGGCGGCCTCCATGCCGTGCAGAGCAACGTTCATGAGCAACGGACTGATCACCCCGCCCTGGGGAGCGCCCTCCTCGGTGGGGGTGAACCGGCCGTCCTCGACCACGCCCGCCTTCAACCACTGCCGGACCAGTCCCCGTCCGGGGAACCAGCCCAGCGACCGGCAGATGTGGTCGTGGTCGAGCCGGTCGAACGCCGCCGCCAGGTCGGCGTCGAGCACCCACAGCCGTTTGGCGTCGGTGCGGCTCGACGTCGTGTGGATGGCCACGATGGCGTCGTGGCAGCCACGACCCGGTCGGAAGCCGTAGGATTTCGGCTCGAACCGGGCCTCCCATTCGGGCTCCAGCGCGCTCACCGTCAGGGCTTGCAGCGCCCGGTCAGCGATCACGGGAATCCCGAGGCCGCGACGGCGGCCGTTGCTCTTGGGCACATACACGCGCTTGACCGGCAGGGGAGTCCACGGCTTGGCGTCGTTCTGGATCCAGTCGGCCAGTTCGGCCTTCTGCTCCCCAGTCACCACGACCTGCCGGTCCACCCCGGCCGTCCTGCGACCAGCATTGCGCTCCGTCACCCGCCGCACCGCCACCACGGCGTTACTGCGCGAGCGGAGCATCAACTTCTGCAAGTTCCGGACCTTCTTCAGGTCCCCGTCCCGCGACGCCGCGAAGATCCGCTGCCGTAGCCGCCGTACGTTGTCCTCGCAGGTCCGCCAATCGATGGCGTCCCAGCCAGCACGGTCGTCCTCCGGTCCGTTCACGCCGAGAGCCGCCATCGCCAACGCGAAGGCATGAGCTGTCATCGTGTCTAACTTGCCCTTCGGTTCCGAAGCTGTGGTCAGCAGTAGCTCCGCAGGCTCACCCGACCCGCGTCAGCGCCCTTTCAGGCCAGGGCACATGCCCGTATCCGGCCGGTTATCCGGCGACCGCTGGCGGAGGAGCCAGCATCACCGCCGCCGGTTTCCCGCTGCCTTTCGGCCACCGGCATTCGCTTCTCGGGTCGTCCTGCGCCCGCTGGGACATCGTCCGCCCTCACAGGCGGCCTACCAGCCGAATCACTGTCCGGCTGGACCCCATCGGGGTTGTCACGTTCCGCATGAGACAGATACGGCCGGGTAGGGCGCCCTCTGAACCCCGGGGACGGTGGTGCGCTCCCGCCCGGCTAGATTCCTCCGAGCGGCACCTGCCGCCTTGCAACGGCTGGCCCCTGTCTCCCGCTGGCGCGTCCCATCGAGCGGAAGTGCCTATGACGAGGCGTCATCGAGGGTTCACTTGCGTTCACCCGTCCGGTCTTCCCCAGCCGGTAACCCCTGGATGGAACAGGAGTCCTTGGGCCCTTCCCCGGGCTTCGCACCCCGCGGTTACCCGCGACGCACGCCGAGGCGGGGACGGTCCTTGCGCACGGGACCGGACACTACATCCGCGACGTCACGCCGCACCTCCTTCGATGAGTGTCGCTGTACTCATGCGACTTGCGTGTCGCACGACCTGGTTGATCCAGGAGGATCCGGTCGGAGTGAAGTGCATGTGGAATCGGGGATGTTTCGCGAGCCAGGCTCGCACGGTGGGGGTCTTGTGGGTGCCGTAGATGTCGCAGACGAGGTGTACGTCCAGCTCCGCCGGTACCGTCTTGTCGATCGTGATCAGGAACTTCCTGAACTCGACGGCGCGGTGCTGGCGGTGCAGTTCGCTGATCACGGTGCCGTCGGCGATGTTGAACGCGGCGAACAGGCTGGTGACGCCGTTGCGGGCGTAGTCGTGGGTGCGGCGTTCCGGCATGCCGGGCATCATCGGCAGCACCGGCTGGGATCTGTCGAGGGCTTGGACCTGGCTCTTCTCGTCGACGCAGAGCACCACGGCCCGCTCGGGTGGGTTGTGGTACAGCCCGACCACGTCGACGACCTTCTCGATGAACAGCGGGTCGGTGGACAGCTTGAACGTGTCGGCACGGTGGGGCTTGAGGCCGAAGTCGCGCCAGATCCGCCCGATCGTGGACTTGGACAACCCGGACCTGTCCGCCATCGACCTGCGGGACCAGTGGGTGGCGTTACGTGGCGTCTGTTCCAGGGTCGCGACCACCACGTCCTCGACCCGGTCAAGGCTGATCGATGGTGGGCGGCCCGGCCGTTCTTCGTCGGCCAGGCCATCCAGGCGTAGTTTCAGGAAACGCCGCCGCCACTTACCCACAGTCGACAGATGCACACCGAGACTCGACGCGACGTCAGTGTTCGACGCCCCTTCGGCGCACGCCAGGATGATCCGTGAACGCATCGCCAGAACCTGTGACGACTTCGCCCGTCGTGACCAGCGGGTCAACGTCGTCCGCTCTTCGTCGGTCAGCGTCAGCGGCGGGGTGGGACGACCAGTTCTCGGCATCCCCCACCCTACCCACTTATCAGGCGAATTTCCGGCGCAGGATACTAGCACGTCCCATCTGCGGGCCTCGACGATGACGAGGCAACATCGAGGGTTCACTTGCGTTCACCCGCCCGGTCTTTCCCTCGCCCGTGGCTCTCGGATGGAACGAGAGCCCTTCGGCTTGAACCCCGGGCTTCGCACCCCACGGTTACCCATGACGCACGCCGGGGCGGGAACAGGCCACCGAGCACGGACCTGGGCTACGTCACCGTCATCGCAGCCTCCCATCGACGCAACCACTTGAGATGTGCGACCTCGTGTCGCACGGAACGGTTCACACCGTTCCTGGCGATCCCGCCCGAGGTCCGCCGGATCATGCCAGCAGTCTAGTTTTAATCAAAACTTCATCTGCTTGCATCAATCAGCCGATCACGCCCTGCCAGCAGGCTTTGACCTGCGGATTCTCCCGCCTCGTGCCGAGTTGCTGCACCACGACCGGCCACCGCCCACAGGTAGCATCAGGGCTCGGTTGCGGCGTACCCGAGCCAGCTTGGCGGAGGAGGAGCACGGTTGAACACGCCGTCCTTCAGCGACCTCGGCCGCTTTCTGGACGCCAATCGGCAAACGCTGCTCACCGTACTCACCGTGCTGGAGCTGTTGATCCTGCTGGTAGTGCTGCTGCGGTGGTTCGACCGCCGGTACGGCATCCGGGGCACCGGGCAACGAATCCGGCGTGGCGTCTGGGGCGCGGCACGGGATCTGGCGGCGCCGATCGCGGGCTTTGTCCGGCTTCGGCGAGGGGTACGAGTGGTTGCCGGGAGCTTCGCCGGGTCGGGTCCGGTGCCGCTGGCCCGAGCCTGGATCGGATCCGCCCGGTCAGCCCTGGCCGACCGGGACGATTTCTGGCCGTACCTGGTGTTGCTGGGCAATGGGCAGCTCAGCGTACGACTCGCCGGCGCGGGAGCGGACATGCCGTCTCCGGCGGCGGAATCCCCGTGGCAGGTCACCGGGCCGCGCCACTGGCGTGCCCGCGGTCCGCTGCCCTCAGGCTCCGCACCGGCCGCCAGCGACTCGCTGCCGGTCGCCGTAGGAGTGCAGGACAGGACGATGGTCCTGCTGGACATCGCGCGCTGCCCCGGGATCCTGTCCGTACACGGTGCCCCGCTACCGGCGGAGCGGCTGGTGTCCGTGTTGGTCGCCCAGCTGGCCGCGCTGACCGGCGGGCACGGCGTGCACCGCCTGATCGTCGCGGCGGAACCCGGCTACGGCGCCGGGGCGGTCGGAATCGACCGGATGCCGCTGTCCGAGGCGCTCACAGCTATCGCGACCCGTCCGACACCGGACGGACGTACCGTCCTGGTCTGCCGACGGCCCGATCCGCAGGCGGCAGCGCGGCTCGCCGACCTGGTTGCCGACGATCCTGGGCTGCTGGTCCTGGTCGCCGGCTACCTACCCGGATCGCGTTGGCGGCTACGGGCCGACCTGGCCGGCCGGGTGACCGCACCGGAGTTACTGCTCGACGTGGACTCCACGCCACTTGTCCGGTGCCTGTTGCCCCGCCGCCGAACTGCACCCCCCACCCCACCGGCACCCGCCTGGGCTGAGGAGGAGTTGCCCGGACCTACCGGCGCAGCAACCGCTACGCCAACGGAACCCGCCGTACCCGAGCCCTCTCGGCCACCCGCCCCGACGGCGAGGCTGCCGGTCGCCACCCCACCGTCCAGACCGTCGGCTCCGCCCACCGCCAACGATGACCTGATCGAACAGGCGCAGGACGGGCAGCAGCCGACGGCGTACTCCGGCATCGAGTCTGCCGGCCGGACTGGAGACCGATAGATGCGCCTGCTGCTGACCGTCATCTCCGGCGGTGCCGACCGGGACATCGCGATGGACGTCGAGGCGGCCACCCCGGTGGGCGCGTTCATCGAACAGGACGGCTCCCGGAGCGACTGGTATCTCGACGGAGAGCGGCTGGATCCGGCCTGGACGGTCAGCCGGGCTGGGCTGGTCGCCGGGGTCCGGCTGGGCGACGGTGCGCCGGTACCCGGTGGCGGGGTGCGGTACCTGCCGGGCGACCCTCGGACCCATTGGCTGGAGGTGCACGGCGTCGGTGGCCCGAGCGCCGGGCAGGTCTGGCCGGTCGGCCTGGGCTGTCACGACATCGGTTCGGCGCCCGGGTCCGCGATCGATCCGGGCGGCAGCGGAGTGCCCGCGCACGCCGCCCGGCTCACGATCGACGAGCAAGGTCGCGCCTGGGTGGCCACCCGTGGTGCCGGGGCGCGTCTGGCGATGCCACGGCCCCCAGCCCAGACCGATCCGATGCCCGCACCCGGGCACCCCGGTCACGTCGAGCAGCGCGGGTCGAAGCTCCGCGCCGGACACGGGCAGGAGCACGCGGACGAGCCCGACGCCTCAGGGCCCGGACGCGACGGATCCCGCCGCTGGCCGACCGGTGTGGACCTGGCGGTGGGCGGCAGCCTGCTACGGCTGGTGTCGCGCCCGGCACCGGATGCCGCGGTGACGCCGGCCGTGGACGTGCCGATGCTGGACTTCAACCGGCCGCCACGGATCGTGCCGCCGCTGCTCTTCGCACGGCGACGGCTGCCCAGCCCACCGGTCAAGCCGAACAGCCGCCCGATCCCGCTGCTGATGATCCTCGCCCCGATGGTGATGGGCCTGGCGTTCGTCTTCCTCTTCCGGTCGTACTTCTTCCTGCTGATCATGGCGCTCAGTCCTATCCTGGCATTGTCGAACTGGTACACCGACCGACGCAGCGGCCGTAAGCGGTACCGCAGGGATCTCGCCGAGTACCTTCGTAAGCGCAGCCGGATCATGCGGGAGTTGACGGCGGCGGTCGCCGAGGAACGGTTGGCCCGCTGCGAGGCGTCGCCGGACCCGGCGACCGTTCTGTACACGGCCGTCGGCCCCGGCCGGCGACTGTGGGAACGCCGCCGCCGCGACCCCGACCATCTCGTACTACGGGTCGGCACGTTGGATCAGCCGTCGCTGATCGAGGTGGAGGACCCGGCCCGCCCCGATACGGACCGCCAGCTGCGCTGGACCGTTCCGGACGCGCCGGTCACCGTGGATCTGGCTGACCGGAAGGTGATCGGCCTGGCCGGCGCGGCGGAGACGACGTACGCGACGGCACGCTGGCTCGTCCTCCAGGCCGCCGCCCTGCACAGCCCACGTGACCTGCGGATTCACGTGTTGACCGAGCAGGCCGGGAAGGAACGGTGGGGCTGGGTGCGCTGGCTGCCGCACACCCGACCGGCCGAGGACGGCATCCAGACCGGACAGCCCTACACGCTGGTCGGCAACGACCCGGAGACCGTGGCGAACCGGGTGGCCGAGCTGGTGGCGCTGGTCGCCGCACGGACCAAGGCCCGGGGCTCGCAACTCGGCCAGGTCCTGTTCAGCGAGCCGGACATACTGCTGGTCGTCGACGGCGCCCGCCGGCTGCGCGACGTGTCCGGCATGGTGCAGGTGCTCACCGACGGGCCAGCGGTGCAGGTCTTCGCGATCTGCATCGACGCCGAGGAACGGTTGCTGCCGGAGGAGTGCACGGCGGTGCTACGCGCAGACGCGGACGGGCTGACGGTACGGCAGACCGGCGTGCCCGAGGCCACCGGTGTACGTCCGGACATGATCACCGCCCAGTGGTGCGAGCGGGTGGCCCGGGCGATGGCTCCGCTGCGGGATGTCACCCCGGACGAGACGGCCGGGCTGCCCGACCGCAGCCGACTGCTGGAGCTGCTGGACGCCGACCCGCCGGACGGTGCCGACCTTGCCGAACGTTGGTCCCGCCAACCCGCCTCCACGAGCTTCGTGATCGGTAGTGGTTTCGACGGAGCGGTAGCGCTCGACCTGGTCCGCGACGGGCCGCACGCGCTGATCGCCGGCACCACCGGTGCCGGCAAGTCCGAGCTGTTGCAGTCCATGGTGGTATCTCTGGCCGCAGTGAACCGCCCGGACGAGTTGACCTTCGTGCTGGTCGACTACAAGGGTGGTAGCGCGTTCCACAGTTGTGTACGGCTGCCGCACACCCTCGGCATGGTCACCGACCTGGACAGCGCGTCGGTGGTCCGAGCGTTGGAGTCGCTCGGCGCGGAGTTGCGTCGCCGCGAGGAGATCCTGGCCCGGGCGGCCGCCAAGGACCTCGTGCAGTACCGGACGATGCGTGGCCGCGACCCTTCGCTGCCGGCGGTGCCCCGACTCGTCCTGGTCATCGACGAGTTCGCCACACTCGTCCGGGAGGTTCCGGACTTCGTGCCCGGGCTGGTCAGCATCGCGCAGCGTGGCCGCTCGCTGGGCATCCATCTGATCCTGGCCACCCAGCGCCCGGCTGGTGTGGTGACCACCGACATTCGCGCCAACACCAACCTGCGCATCGCGCTGCGGGTCACCGATCCGATGGAGAGTTCGGACGTCATCGACGTACCGGACGCCGCGATGATTCCGGCGGCGACCCCGGGCCGGGCGCTCGCCCGACTCGCCCACCGGTCCACCCTGCCCTTTCAGACCGGGTACGTCGGCGCGGTGTACCAGGGTGCCGGCCCGGACACCGCTGAGTCCGGGCCGGCCGCTCCGGTGTACGGCACGGAGTTGCCCTGGTCCCGGCTGGGCCGGGCGCTGCCGCCACCGGTGGTGACGCCCCGTGGCGGTGCCGCACCTGACGAGTTGGCCGCCACCGACCTCGACGTACTGGTCAACGCGATCGAAGCCGCCGCCCGGGAGGTGGGCTGCGAGCAGCAGCCGAGCCCATGGCTACCGCCGCTGCCGCCGGTCGTGCTGCTGGACGACCTCACCCTGCCGGAGTCGCGCACCGGGCCCGGTCTGCCGCCGGTACCGTACGCGCTGGCCGACCTGCCGTTGCAGCAGAGCCAGCCGGTGCTCGCCTGTGACCTCGCCGCACTCGGACACCTGTACGTGCTGGGTGCCTCCCGTTCGGGACGGTCGCAGTTGCTGCGCACGCTGGCCGCGTCGCTGGCCAGGTCGCTCTCCTGCGCGGACCTGCATCTGTACGCCGTCGACGCGGCCGGCGGATCGATGATGGCGCTGGCGGAGTTTCCGCACTGCGGTGCGGTGGTGCCCCGGGCCGATCTGGAGCGTCTGGAACGCCTGCTCGGCCGCATGCAGGGCGAGCTTGCCCGCCGACACGAGTTGCTGGCCCAGCACTCCTGCGCCGGCCTCGACGAACTGCGGTCGGCGCTGCCGCCAGCGCAGCGTCCGGCACACCTGATGCTGCTGGTGGACGGCTGGGACTCGCTGGCTGCCGTCCTCAACGACCACGACGGCGGACGGCTGCTGGACCAGTTTCTCGGCCTGCTACGCGAGGGGCCGGCCGCTGGGCTGCATCTCGTGATGTCCTCGGAGCGGTCGCTGTTGACCGGGCGGGTGGCGAATCTCAACGACCACCGGATCATGCTGCGGATGGCCGACCGCACCGACTACTCGGCGATCGGCGTCAGTCACCGTCGGGTGCCGGAGGTGGTGCCGCCCGGACGGGGCTGGCACTCGGCGGACCAGGCGGAGATTCAGGTCGCCCTGCTGGACCTGGATCCGTCCGGCCCGGCGCAGGTCGAGGCGATGCGTCGGATCGCGGCTCGGGCCGCCGCCCGCGACAGCGCGGTGCCGGCGCAGCGACGGCCGTTCCCGGTGGCCGGGCTGCCCGCCGCAGTCACCTTCGCCGAGGCGTTTGCACAGGTCCCGGCTGAGCAGCGGCATCCGCTGCGGGCGCTGCTCGGGATCGGCGGCGACGCCGCCGCACCCTGCTATGTGGACTTCGCTGGCCGGCAGGCCACCTTCTTGGTCGCCGGTCCGCCCGGCTCGGGCCGCAGCAACACGCTGGCCACGCTCGCGGTGTCGCTACTGGCCGGGGGCACCGCGCTGGTCATCCTGACGCCCCGCGAGTCGGTGTTGCGCCGGTTGACGGTGCATGACCGGGTGCGGGCGGTCGAGGGGCCTGCACCGGACCCGGCGCAGGTGACCGCCGCGCTGGATGAGCTGGGCAGCCCGCTGGTGGTGCTGGTCGACGACGTCGACCTGTTGGGTTTCGCCAATCCAGTGGAAGCGGTACTGCGCCAGGTGGTGGGCACCGGCCGGGACCGGGCACTCGGTCTGGCGTACGCGGGAACGGCAGAGACCCTCACCCAGTCGTTGGGTGGCTGGATCGCCGAGGCCCGTCGCTCACGGCAGGGCGTGCTGTTGGCGCCGCAGTCGGCCATCGAGGGTGACCTGGTCGGAGCCAGGGTGCCGCCGGGGCTGCTGCGCTCCGGTGGGCGACCTGGTCGCGGCTACGTTCCGGATCCGGCGACCGGCGCATTGAGTACGGTCACGATTCCGCACACCGTGCTGCGCTGACCCGACTCGGACACGGTCACCGGGGCCACGCTGGGCACGGCTACCGGGGCCACGCGGGCCGCGCGGCCCGGTAGCTGGTGACGGCTACCGGGCCGCGCGGCCGACGCGGGCCGCAAGAGGCGACGTGGGTCAGCTCGCCGGTGGCGGCTGGGACAGCGCCTGATCCATGTCGCTCAGGTTCTTCGCGATCATCGAGAAGTGCCCCGCGAAGGTCTCCAGATTGCTGACCGCCGCGGTCAGCGAGTTGGTGAAGTCGGTGTACTGCGTGTCCATCACCGGGCTGGCCTGCTGCAGCCAGAGGCCGCCCTGGCTGGTCAGCAGCTCACTGACGTTAACCTGCAGGTTCTTCAGCACGCTGGCGATCTCCGCGCCCTCGGTGGTCAGCCGCCCGGCGACGGTGTTGACCAGGGCGTAATCGACGTTTACCTCTGCCATCGGATGCCTCCAATCGGTCGGTCAGGCCGAGCTGCTCGAGGCCGCGATCTGCTCGTCCATCGTGCTCAGCTGAACCGTGATGTTGTGGAACTGCTGCGCGAAGGAGCGGATGTTCTCGATCGCCGCAGTCAACTCGGTGTTGAAGGTCTGGTACTGCCCGCTGAGGGTGGGGCTGGACTTCTGCAACCACAGGCCACCGTCGCTGGTGAGCAACTGGGACACCGCGGTGAGTAGATCCTCCAGCCGGGGCACGGTCTGCGTCACGGCGGAATTGAGCTGTTCGTTGACCGCCTGGACCTTGCCGAAGTCGACGGTGATGTTGGGCATGGCATTGCTCCAAGGGTGGCTGGGTCACATGGTGACGGTGGTGAAGGGAATGTAGTCGTCGTCCTCGGATGACTCCTCGGAGACGAGTGTCCACTCCCCGGTGTTCGGATTGCCGGTGTACTTCTTGGTGCCATCCGAGTCCACGACCGTCTTGGTGCCGGAGTCCGGTCCGGTCACCACGATGTCGGTCGTGGTGGTCTCGCCCTCGTGGTCGACGGTCACCTGGTGCGATCCACCGTCGGGCTTCGGGGTGACGGTACTGGTTGTGGTGCCCTCGCTGGTGGTGGAGGTCACCACGAACGAACCGTCGTCGTTGGTCTTTTTTACAATCTTCTCCTCCATGCCGTCGGAGTGGGTGACGGTGGAGGTGTAGTCGACGACATCGATCTCCCCGTCGCCGTCGGTGTCACGGTAAGTGAACTCGGTCGTCTCGGTATAGGTCAGTCCGTCGCCGGAGGTGACCGTGGTCGTCTCGGAGATGACGTTGCCGTCTTCGTCCAGCACCGCCGAGGTCTTGTTGCTGCCCACCTCTGCGGTGCCGTCGATCGAGGTGGGCGGATCCCCCGGCTCCGGCACCGGGGGGCCACTCCACAGCGGCACCGAACCGTCGACCAGGTTCCCGTCCTTGTCGTAGTACTG